>NZ_NEKA01000005.1:0-401276 GCF_002113205.1 Pseudomonas sp. B16(2017) | reverse complement strand
TTCATCAAGATCGATGGCGGCGGCGTGACCATGAGCGGGCCGGCGATCAACATCAACTCCGGCGGAGGACCGGGCAGCGGCACCGGCGCCGCCCCACTGATGCCGGGCGTGCTGAAACAGGCGGATGCGGACAAGGCTGGCCAAGTCGTCAAACCCTCCCTCGGCTCCTTCAAGGCACAGTCAAAGGCAGGCGTGCTGTTGCCGACGCCGTCATGTCATCTCGACGGGACCGGGTGCTGCCCGGTTCACCAGACGGGAGCGTCAGCATGATTACCTCCATCCAGTCGCCTTTCGAGCAGCCTGCGACAACCGGGGCAATGTGCCTGATTCTGGATCGCAGTTTTGATCCGGACCTGCTGAGCCACCTGTTTCGAGGTGAAGAACAATCCAGGCCCAGCTGTATTCCATTGTTTACAAACACGCCTTACGCCGAGCTCCAGCCTGCTGGCCCCTACGTAGTCATGTACCCGGAAAAGCATTCGGCTGCGAGTTACGCCAGCAAATTGCTGGAGCAATCCGATGCAGGGTGTGTCGCCTGGTTGAGTGATCCGGCCTTGCTGGATCAGGGCATTGAACACTTGCGCAGTCTGCTGACCGTGAAAACCGATGAAGACCCTCAGCAAATGATGCGCTTCTATGAACCGCGCTGGCTGGAGCCTCTGCTATTCAGCCTCAGCGAAGCTGAAAAAGCCCAATTCATCGGCCCCTTCAGTGGCATAGCCTGGCGCAATGAGATCGGCTGGCGGTATTACGCCAAGTCGCCTCAAAGCGCTTCAACGGAAACTCAGGCTCCGGGCTGGCTGCATTTGAGCCCGGAGCGCCAGGCGCTGATCGAGCAGGGCAGGCTAAAGGTCATTGCGACCCGTTTTGCCGACGATTATCAGGAAGTCTTGCCCACGGAGGACGCCGTCGAATTCGTCCACCGCCAATTGCTGGCCGGACAGGACATGGGCTACGAGCAAATGGCAGACCAGGAGCGATGGCTTCGAGTCGCCATCCAGCGTGGCGACAGTTTCTGGGATCAGTCACCGGCCGCCGAATTACTGGCGCGGGACGACGTCGCGCTGGGCGACAAGCTGATGCAACTGGAAAGCCTGTGAATCACAAGGACGATGCGCAATGAGCGACACCTACACCGTTAAGAGCGGCGACACTCTTGGCAGCATTGCCGCCGCCAACAAATGCTCCGTGGCGGATCTTCGGGGACTGAACCCGATCATCACAGATCCCAATCACATCAAGGTCGGCTGGGTACTGAAATTACCTGCGGCAAAAGCCCTGCCGCCACCCAAACACGCTGACAACCAAAGCACAACGGCTGTAAAAGGTGCCGTCGAGTGCAAGGACGAACTGGTCGATGTCGTACACATCACCGGAGATGAACACTTTTACGTGCTGACTGAAAAAGAGTCGAAAGACCTCAAGCAGCAGAGCGACCTCGTCAAAAAACTCATGGACGAGCTGCATCAGAATCTGGCCAAGGCGACCGAAGCCAGCAAATGCGCCAAGACCAAGGATCCGCAGGCTGGCTGCTCCTGCTCGCGTTGTGTCAAAGATGACTGGAACGCGAAGGCCGAGGAAGCAGGCCTGCTGCAACGTTCCCCTCCCCCGGTGGAAAAACCGAAAACTGTCATCGAGCGCAAGGAGGATCTGCAAGGCCAACTGGCGACCGTGCAAAAGGCCCGTGACTGGTATCAGCGCTACAAGCCGCAGCCCGCATTCGAAGGCAACTATCTGGAGACCAACTGGGAAGGCCTGCAAGCCAAAAAAGTTGCCGAGCTCAACGCGGAGATTCAGTCACTGCGCAACCGGATTGCCGCACAAGGCAAAGCCGAAGCCGGCGACAGCTCCACCAGTGCCAACGGTGCAGCACCGGACATCAAACATGGTAAAGGGAGAGCCTCGGACACCCAGAAAGGCAAGCAGGTCAAAACCGGGATTACGGTGGTCGAATACATTTCCTTCCGTGACCCGTCTCGCCGCCACTACATTCCGGTACGCACCCGAGAACAACTCACCTGGAGTGTCAAAGTCCCTACCAAGGTGATGCAAGGCAAGCCACTGGACAAGAATCTGGCCAAGGATCTGATCAAGGACATCCGTACGGCGGTCAATGACGGTCGCAAGACCAGCCCTCTGGGCAGCCTGGAAGCCAAATTCACATCGTGGACGAGCAAGGACGACAACCTGCTCAACGCACTGCACAAAGAATGCTCCTGGACCTCCAACGAAGCGGACTCCGCGATGTACGCCGTGTCGGCCGAAGCCCACGCGTTCCGTTTCGCTGCCACGGCCAGTGCCGGTATCAACAGTTGGGAACCCGGCAAAGGTAATATCGAACTCGGCGTCAAAGGCAGCGCAGCAATCTCTCTGGCCGAAGGCTCCGTTGCACTCAAGAGCTACTTTCCCGACCAGGGTGGCTACGTGGTGCGCATGCCGTACCGCAATGCCGAAGGAAAGGAAGTGGTCAGCGACATTGGCATCTTCCGGCTCGACGGCAAGGTGGAATTGTCTTGCTTCCTTGGCGCCACCGCGCAAGGCCAGGCAGGTGCCAAAGCCCAATACAAACCCAAGGAAGCAGAAGCCTCCGGTGTGACCGCGCTGTTGAGTACGCCCGACCTGGCCGTCGACAAGAAACGCGGTGGCAGCCTCGGCCTGAAAGGCAACGCATTCGCGGGCGTTCAAGGTGGCGGAACCGTAACCGGGACATTGAAGTGGCTTGATTCCACCAAACAAGGCGTGGGCAAGATCACGCCCGGACAGGCGAATGACAGTGGGAGTACGGACTGGTCGAGTCTGGTGGAAATCAAGGCGGAGGGGAATGTCGCACTTGGAATCGGGGCGAGTTTTGATTTTGGGATTGAAATTACCGAAAACCGATTGGCAATAAACTGCAAAGCCAGTCTGGTTTTCGGGCCTGGTGCTGGTGGTGGTTTTGGTACAGCAGTCGATATCGAAAAAATCGGTGATTTGATCTATGTGCTCTGCAATGCTCTGTCGAAAGCCGATTTCCATTATCAGTTAGCTATAACTGAAGAAGCGTTTAAATATATGGCGAGAGGCCTTTTTCAGATTATCACTCAACCTGGAGAGACTATAGGTAAAGCATTTTCGGATAACGCCAATGACATGAGGCTCTGGTGGAAAAAGCGAGTCGCAACTAAACAAGTAGCTCAGAACACCGCTGCTTACCTTCTCAAAAATAAAACCATCAAGGTGAATAGCAAAAGCATCCCTGTCAGCCTTTTACCTCCAGAAACAGTCGGACCGATTATCTATCTCTTGACAGAAAGCTTTGTTGAAAGCTGGGCCGAAGAACAAGAAAAAGCTGTCGTATTCTTGCTTTCTCATATTCGTACTTGGCGACACTTCATCCATGTATTAGAGCACTGCTCAAGTGATGGAAAAAAAGTTGACCCGACGAATAGTCTGAACCGTATCAACGCCCTGCTCGACGGGCATGAACAACTGCAATTCAACAGATTTATCAAAGCACTTGCAGCAAACAACGAAACACCTTTGGAACAAACAACATTGATTGCCTGGCAACCAACTCAGGCATGGAGAAAAGAAAAAACATTACTCGCAGCCAAAAGAAGCGGGCTATTTGACAGAATAGCTTAAAAATGAAGGCGCCGAAGACGCCTTCAACCTAAACTACTAAAGTGGATTACTGGACTGAATTGCACACCTAAAACTTGTATCGCTTGAATGATATTTTTGCACTAACTCTTCAGGCCAACGGCGGACGAGAGGTGCCGCAGACAGTGGCGCTTCCAAAGTTGTAGATCCTCTCCTGATCTTCTTTTCGCCCGTTTCCGGCCCCTGAGGATTGTCTACAGGAGAAACTTTGTAATAATTTTCATCGTACCAGTCATTAACCCAATCGGTGGAATTACCAGCCATACCATAGAACCCCATAGGATTAGGTGCAAAACGATTCACTGGGAAATTTTCCTCTTCATTTTCAAAAGGAAAATTCTTACCGTAATCAAGACTCCCAGTATCAGTAGGAAACAGTATGTGCTGCCCACGGTTGCGGGCTGCAAACTCCCACTGCGCCTCTGTCGGCAGGTCTACTTCGTAACCACTTAAAGAACCAATCCAAGTGCAATAATCTTTTGCTTCCTGCCAGCTTTGAGTTGGTGCAGGAAGGTTAGGCAAATAAAGATTTTCCAAATCTTTGCGTTTTCGATCCTCTGCGTCATAGAGCGGCTTTCCATTAGCCACAAAAAAAAGATCGAAATCCGCCAACGTAGCCTGATATTTCGATAGATAGTAACTGCTCAACTTTACCGGATGGACGAAATCGTCATTGCCCTTCCTGCTGATATTACAAAGCTGCTCCGGCTCCTGCCCGCAAGGCCAGGTGCAAACATCCGTTTCGTCGTATTCACAAGCCCAGCCAAAGTCGCCCATATCAAACTGGCCACCTTCGACAAACACCATATTGTCAATCGACTGCACTACGGTGTTGAGGACCTTTTCACGCAGATCGGTAGAGAGGTCGGGGTACTTGGTTTTGATGGTCGCAGCAATCGACGCGACTTTTTCCGGTGTCAGGCTCTTGCTGACTGGCAATGGGCCGGATTCGGCCTCGCAGCCGGCCAGAAAAAACAGGGCCGGGAGGGCAAGCACAAACTGACGTAACACGGGCAATTTCCTTATAAGGTGCGTCAAAGGCCAAACCTTAACATCCCCTGCCGTGTCTCACAAAAACCTTACACCAATGCCCCCCCTCCCCTGTCTCTCCAACTCAACCTACCCCCGCGCCAGTTCATCCAGATAGCTCTTCTCCATGAAGCTGTCCGCATCAACCATCATCACGCTCGCCACGTACATATCGGCCACCGTCTCCTGTGCGCTCGCCGCGCGGACGACATCGAAGTTTTTTGTTTTCGGCAACAAGGCCTTCGACGACAAAATGACAGATTGGCTCTTTGACAATAAAACAGTCACCTTTTTGCCCATAAAAGGTGCCCACAAAGTCACGACAATTACAGAGGCCCATCTGTTTGAACTGCACACCGAAAGCTCGTATCACTCGTATGATATTTCTGTGGAGAGCTTGCAGCCCAACGACGAATCATTGGAGCAGCAGATAATGGAGCTTCTAAAACAGTTGAGCCACGTCTGATTTTTTGAGTACCGAACTCTGGTCCTTTTGGATTCTCATGAGGAGAGTTTTTGTAATAGTCTTTTCCGTACCAGTCGCTAACCCAATCAGTTGAGTTGCCGGAAAGACCGTATATACCTAGAGAATTAGGTGCAAAGCGATCAACTGGGAAATTATTCTCCTCATCTTCAAGAGGAAAATTTTTTCCATAATCTAAACTCCCAGTATCTGTAGGAAATAACAAATGCTCCCCACGACTGCGAGCAGCATATTCCCATTGCGCCTCAGTTGGCAGTCTCACTGTATAACCACTAAGGTCGCCAAGCCATTGACAATAGTCGCTGGCCTCTTGCCAGTCTTGAGTAGGGGCAGGTAGATCCGGCTGATAACGAAACTTTAAGTCTTCACGCTCTCGATACTTCTGATCAAACAACGGCTTATTATTCACAACGAAAAACAGATCAAAATCTCTCAAAGTAGCTTGAAACTTAGAAAGGTAATACCCGCTCAATTTAACCGAATGCACAAAATCGTCATCGCCATTTGGACTGATATTACAAAGCTGCTCGGGCTCCTGCCCGCAAGGCCAGGTGCAAACATCCGTTTCGTCGTATTCGCAAGCCCAGCCAAAGTCGCCCATATCAAACTGGCCACCGTCGACAAACACCATGTTGTCAATCGACTGAACTACAGTGTTGAGGACCTTTTCGCGCATCTCGCTGGACAGGTTCGGATACTTGGTTTTAATAGTTTCCGCAATCGACGCGACTTTTTCCGGTGTCAGGCTCTTGCTGACTGGCAATGAGCCGGACTCGGCTTCGCAGCCCGCCAGAAAAAATAGGGCCGGGAGAGCAAGCACAAACTGACGTAACACGGGCAATTTCCTTATAAGGTGCGTCAAAGGCCAAACCTTAACATCCCCTGCCCTGCCTCATAAAAACCTGAATACCTCCTCCTCCACAAAAGCCAACCTGACCTGCCTCTCCAACTCAGCCTTCAACCCCGGCCCCAGCTCAAATGCCGAGCCAGCTCATCCAGATACCACCTCTCCATTCCTATCATCACGCTCGGCACATACACCTCCGTTGAAGCCAGGACTTAAGTTACTGATCGTTGTAGAGTTTGGTCATTCGTGGATCAATTGACGTTCGCGATCATCGATGCGGCTGTCGGCTTAGTCGACGGCTACAAGGGCTTCAACGGCAGAAAAAAGGTGACAGACTGACACTTTTAAAAATAAATTTTCACCTTTTCACCTTTTCACCTTTGACATCTTCACCAATGCAAAAAGTCATTGAAGGATGTAGTTAACGCAGACGCTCCCCTGATTGAATAGCGCAGCGAAAACCAGTACCAGGGTAATAGGCTTCCTGTTCTGGTTTATCCGGCCAGCGTCTAACTACAGAGGCGGCGGACATTGGGCCTTCTGGATAGTAGGAGCCTCGCTTAACCTTATAAGTACCTTTTTCCGGTCCTTGAGGGTTTACCACTGGTGACTGACGGTAGTAATCCTCACCATACCAATCATTAACCCAGTCAGTCGCGTTACCTGCAAGACTGTAGATACCCAGTGGACTGGGTGGAAATTTAGCAATTGAAAACGTTCTACCCCCTCCTTCCACAGGATAGTTTTCCCCAAAACTCAAACTGCCAGTATCAGTAGGAAAAAGAATATGTTGCCCACGATTACGAGCAGCAAATTCCCACTGCGCCTCGGTAGGCAAATCCACAGAATAACCACTAAGGTTGGCAATCCAGTGACAATAGTCCTTGGACTCCTGCCAAGTTTTGGTAAATGCAGGCAAATCACGCTGATAGCGGAACTTCAAATCCTCACGCTCGCGTTTCTCAACATCAAACTGAGGTTTTCCGTTCGCAATAAAGAACAAATCGAAATCACCCAGCGAGACTTGAAACTTTGAAAAATAATAGGAATTCAACTTGACCGGGTGAACAAAGTCATCATCGCCATTACTGCTGATATGACAAAGCTGCTCCGGCTCTTGCCCGCAAGGCCAGGTGCAAACATCCGTTTCGTCGTATTCGCAAGCCCATCCAAAGTCGCCCATATCAAACTGGCCACCTTCGACAAACACCATGTTGTCAATCGACTGAACTACGGTGTTGAGTACCTTTTCGCGCATCTCGCTGGACAGGTTCGGATACTTGGTTTTAATAGTTTCCGCAATCGACGCGACTTTTTCCGGTGTCAGGCTCTTGCTGACGGGCAATGAGCCGGACTCGGCCCCGCAACCGGCCAGAAAAAACATGGCCGGAAGGGCGAGTAAAAACTGACGTAACACGGGCAATATCCTTATAAGGTGCGTCAAGGGCCAAACCTTAACATCCCCTGCCCTGTCTCATAAAAACCTGAATACCTCCGCTTACACCAAAGCCACCCTCACCTGCCTCTCCAACTCCACCTTCAACCCCGGCTCCAGCTTCAGCTGCCGCGCCAGTTCATCCAGATAGCTCTTCTCCATGAAGTTCTCCTCATCCACCATCATCACGCTCGCCACGTACATCTCGGCGGCCATCTCCGGTGTGCTCGCCGCGCGAGCGACGTCGGTGGGGTCGAGGGGTTTGTTGAGTTCGGCGTGGAGCCAGTGCTTGAGCTCCTGATCATTGTCGAGTTTGGTGAATTCGCCTTCGATCAGTTGGCGTTCGCGGTCGTCGATGTGGCCGTCGGCCTTGGCGGCGGCGACCAGGGCTTTGAGGATGGCCTGGCTGTGTTGTTCGACTTGTGCCGGTGGCAGGCGATCGAGGGTTTGCGGTTCGCTTTGTGGGGCAGTGCCTTTCTGGGCGTTCCAGTTGCCGTAGGCTTTGTAGGCAATCACGCCCAGTGCGGCGAGGCCGCCGTAGAGGGCGACTTTACCGCCGACCTTGCGGGCCTTTTTACTGCCCAGCAGCAGGCCCATGGCCCCGGCTGCCAAGGCACCGCCGCCTGCTCCTGACAGCAAACCGCCGAGTGCGCCATTACTGGAAGATCCGCCCAGCAAGCCGCCCAAACCACCGGCAGCCGGTTTGTTCTGCGCCCCGCCCGCCTTGTTCTGCAGCAGGTCCTGGCCGGACTTGAGGAGTTGATCGAGCAATCCACGGGTGTTCATGTTCCGTCTCCAAACAGGGGTTATCCGGATCAATAAGGCCCTCAGCCTAGTTCGAAAGTGCCCGTCACTTGGGTGCGAGTGTGCTTCCAGATGTTGCCTGGCCCACAGCAGCCCTTCGCAAAAATAGATATACACTCGAGGCAATCTATAAAAACCGCCCACCGGGTAATCCTTCCATGATGACCTTGCGTCAGATCCGCCATTTCATCGCCGTGGCCGAGACCGGCTCGATCTCCGCCGCTGCGCAAACCGCGTTCATTTCCCAATCGACCCTGACCCTGGCCATCCAGCAACTGGAGGAAGAAATCGGCGTCAGCCTGTTCAATCGCCACGCCAAGGGCATGACCCTTACCCATCAGGGCCACCAGTTCCTGCGCCAGGCGCACCTGATTCTGGCCACCGTGGACAACGCCAAACGCAGCCTGCAACAGAGTACGGATCAGGTCGCCGGGCAGTTGATCGTCGGCGTGACCAGTCTGGTAGCCGGTTATTACTTGGCGGATTTGCTCACTCGTTTCCAGCGCGCCTATCCCAATGTCGAGATCCGGGTGATGGAGGACGAGCGGCCGTACATCGAGCATTTGCTGGTCAGTGGCGAGATCGATGTCGGTGTGCTGATCCTCTCCAACCTCGAAGACCGCCACGCCTTGCAGACCGAAGTGCTGACCCACTCGCCGCACCGTTTGTGGCTGCCGGCCCAGCATCCGCTGCTGGAACACGACAGTATCAACCTCGCCGATGTCGCCCGGGAGCCGTTGATTCAACTGAACGTCGATGAAATGGATCGCAACGCCCAACGCCTCTGGCGCGGCGCGGGACTGCAACCGAAGATCACCCTAAGAACCGCGTCCACCGAGGCCGTGCGAAGTCTCGTCGCGGCGGGTCTCGGCGTGTCGATCCAGCCGGACATGACGTATCGCCCATGGTCGCTCGAAGGCGACATCATCGAAGCGCGGCCGATTGCCGATCTCAACCAGACCCTCGACGTCGGTCTGGCCTGGCGTCGTGGCACCGCCCGCCCCGCGCTGGTCGATCCTTTCCTGACCGTTGCCCGCGAACAGCCCCACGGCGGACGCAAGCCATCTATTTAATCGAATGCCACCTTCAGTATTTAGAATTTGTCGACCCCGGAGCCGCGCACTAGTCTTGCTGCATCGATAAGACGGTCGGCTCCCGGAACAGGGAGCAACATGGCCATACAAGAAAAGAGATCACGGAAAATGGCTGGCGCGCAGACCCACATGCACACCGCGTTGCTGATCGACGGCGAACTGGTCGCCGGCCAGGGTTTTGTCGAACCGATCCTCAACCCGGCCACCGGCGAAGTCCTGACCCAGATCGCTGAAGCCAGCACCGAGCAAGTCGAAGCCGCCATCCTCGCCGCCCACCGCGCCTTTGCCGAGTGGTCGCGCACCACCCCGCAACAACGCTCGAACTTCTTGCTGAAAATCGCCAACGCCGTCGAAAAACACGCTGACCACCTCGCCCGCCTCGAAGCCCTGAACTGCGGCAAGCCTTTGCATCTGGCGCGGCAAGACGACTTGACCGCCACCGTCGATGTATTCCGCTTCTTCGCCGGCGCCGTGCGCTGCCAGACCGGGCAGCTCAGCGGCGAATACGTGCCGGGCTACACCAGCATGGTGCGCCGCGATCCGATTGGCGTCGTCGCTTCGATTGCGCCGTGGAACTACCCGATCATGATGGCCGCGTGGAAGATCGCCCCGGCCCTCGCCGCCGGCAATACGCTGGTGTTCAAGCCATCCGAGCACACGCCGCTGTCGATTCTGGCATTGGCCCCGGCACTGGCCGAGATCCTGCCGCGCGGGGTAATCAACATCGTCTGCGGTGGCGGCGAAGGCGTCGGCAGTCACTTGGTTGGCCACCCGAAAGTGCGGATGGTGTCGCTGACCGGCGATATCGTCACCGGCCAGAAAATCCTCCAGGCCGCCGCCAAAACCCTCAAACGCACGCACCTCGAACTCGGCGGCAAAGCCCCGGTGATCGTCTGCAACGACGCGGATCTCAAAGCGGTGGTCGAAGGCGTGCGCACTTATGGCTATTACAACGCTGGGCAGGATTGCACCGCCGCGTGCCGGATCTACGCCCAGGCCGGGATTCACGACAAGTTGGTGGCCGAACTTGGCACGGCGGTCAGCAGCCTTCGCTTTGCCGGCAAACGCGATGCCGATAACGAAATCGGGCCGCTGATCAGCACTCGTCAGCGCGACCGCGTGGCCAGTTTTGTCGAGCGCGCCCTCGGCCAGCCGCACATCGAACGGGTGACCGGCGCAGCGGTGCATTCCGGCGCCGGGTTCTTCTATCAGCCAACGCTGCTGGCCGGTTGCAAACAGAGCGATGAAATCGTCCAGCGCGAAGTGTTCGGCCCGGTGGTGACCGTGACCCGCTTCGACGAACTGGCGCAAGCGGTGGACTGGGCCAACGACTCGGAATACGGCCTCGCTTCGTCGGTGTGGACCCAGAACCTGGACAAGGCGATGCAGGTTGCCGCACGGCTGCAATACGGCTGCACCTGGATCAACAGTCATTTCATGCTGGTCAGCGAAATGCCCCACGGCGGGCTGAAACGCTCCGGTTACGGCAAAGACTTATCCAGCGATTCGCTACAGGACTACAGCGTGGTGCGGCACATCATGGCCCGCCACGGCCAGCATCTCTGACTACGCTAATAACAAGCCGACCACGGCATGCTTCACCGCGTTCACAACTGCCCCGACCATAATTTGAAGAAGAGGGTTCACCATGTTCGTGCACAAGACCGCACTGCTCAGTGCAATCACCACGGCCCTGCTGGCCAGCGCCAGCCTGCAGGCCGCCGAGCCGCTGAAAGCCGTCGGCGCCGGCGAAGGCCAGCTGGACATCGTCGCCTGGCCCGGCTACATCGAACGCGGTGAAAGCGACAAGGCCTACGACTGGGTGACCGGTTTCGAGAAGGAAACCGGCTGCAAGGTCAATGTGAAAACCGCCGCCACCTCTGACGAAATGGTCAGCCTGATGGCCAAGGGCGGTTACGACCTGGTGACGGCGTCGGGCGATGCGTCGCTGCGGTTGATCGTCGGCAAGCGTGTGCAGCCGATCAACACCGCGTTGATCCCGAACTGGAAGTCCCTCGACCCGCGCCTGAAAGACGCGCCGTGGTACGTGGTCAACAACCAGACCTACGGCACCCCGTACCAGTGGGGCCCGAACGTGCTGATGTACAACACCAACGTGTTCAAGACCGCTCCGACCAGCTGGAACGTGGTGTTCGACGCGCAGAACCTGCCCGACGGCAAGCCGAACAAGGGGCGCGTGCAAGCCTACGACGGTCCGATCTACATCGCCGACGCGGCGCTGTACCTGAAATCCACCAAGCCTGAGCTGGGGATCAAGGATCCGTACCAGCTCACCGAAGATCAGTACAAGGCTGTGCTGGAACTGTTGCGCGCTCAGCAGAAGCTGATCCACCGTTACTGGCACGACACCACGGTGCAGATGAGCGACTTCAAGAACGAAGGCGTGGTCGCGTCCAGCGCCTGGCCGTATCAGGTCAACGGCCTGATCAACGAGAAACAGCCGATCGCTTCGACCGTGCCGAAAGAGGGCGCCACCGGCTGGGCCGACACCACGATGCTGCACGCCGAGGCCAAACACCCGAACTGCGCCTACAAGTGGATGGACTGGTCGCTGCAGCCGAAAGTCCAGGGTGATGTGGCGGCATGGTTCGGTTCGTTGCCGGCGGTTCCGGCGGCTTGCCAGGGTAGCGAGCTGCTGGGTGCCGAGGGGTGCAAGACCAACGGGTTCGATCAGTTCGACAAGATCGCTTTCTGGAAAACACCGCAGGCTGAGGGTGGGAAGTTTGTGCCGTATAGCCGGTGGACGCAGGATTACATTGCGATTATGGGCGGCCGCTGACACGCCGCCCTAGCCCGTTTGTTCCCCCGTCGAGGCGTCGACGTGGGAACGATCAACTCGAACACTGTTTTTCAGAAGTCCAGGCAGGGCCGCTGCGACGGCCCTCGCCTTTTTGGAGCACCGCACCATGACGCTTGCAGTCCAGTTCACCAACGTTTCCCGGCAGTTCGGCGAGGTGAAGGCCGTTGACCGGGTTTCCATCGACATCCAGGACGGCGAGTTCTTTTCCATGCTCGGCCCCTCAGGCTCCGGCAAGACCACGTGCCTGCGCCTGATCGCCGGGTTCGAGCAACCGAGCGCGGGCTCGATCCGCATTCACGGCGCCGAAGCCGCCGGCCTGCCGCCCTATCAACGTGACGTCAACACAGTGTTTCAGGATTACGCGCTGTTCCCGCACATGAACGTGCTGGACAACGTTGCCTACGGCCTGAAGGTCAAAGGCGTGAGCAAAACCGAGCGCCACAAGCGCGCCGAAGAAGCCTTGGACATGGTCGCCCTCGGCGGCTACGGCGCGCGTAAACCGGTGCAGTTGTCCGGCGGTCAGCGCCAGCGTGTTGCCCTCGCCCGCGCGCTGGTCAATCGCCCGCGAGTGCTGCTGCTCGACGAACCGTTGGGCGCCCTCGACCTGAAACTGCGCGAACAGATGCAGAGCGAGTTGAAGAAGCTGCAACGCCAACTCGGCATCACTTTCATCTTCGTCACCCACGATCAGACTGAAGCGCTGTCGATGTCCGACCGCGTGGCCGTGTTCAACAAGGGCCGCATCGAACAGGTCGACACGCCGCGCAATCTGTACATGAAACCGACAACCACCTTCGTCGCCGAATTCGTCGGCACCTCGAACGTGATTCGCGGCGATCTGGCGCGCCAGCTCAGCGGCCATCCACAGCCGTTCTCGATCCGCCCGGAACACGTGCGTTTCGCCGAAGGCCCGCTGGCCAGCCATGAAATCGAAGTCAGTGGTCTGCTCCACGACATTCAATATCAGGGCAGCGCCACACGCTATGAACTGACCTTGGAAAACGGCCAGACCCTGAGCATCAGCCAAGCCAACACTCAGTGGATCGACAGCAGCGCGCAGCACCAGACCGGTCAGCGCATCAGTGCACGCTGGGCGCGGGAAGCGATGATTGCGCTGCACGACACCGTTGCGAGCGGGGTGTGACATGACCGCCCTCGCCCTCCCGCAATCGGCGCCGTTGCGCAGGTTTTCCAACCTGCTCTATCGCAAGCCGAACCTGTATCTGTCGATGCTGCTGGTGCCGCCGCTTTTGTGGTTTGGCGCGATCTATCTGGGCTCGCTACTGGTGCTGTTGTGGCAAGGTTTCTACACCTTCGATGACTTCACCATGGCGGTGACGCCCGACCTGACTCTGGCCAACTTCGCCGCGCTGTTTCAGCCGTCGAACTTCGACATCATCCTGCGCACCCTGAGCATGGCCATCGTGGTCTCGATTGCCAGCGCCATCGTCGCGTTCCCGATTGCCTACTACATGGCGCGCTACACCACCGGCAAGACCAAGGCGTTTTTCTACATCGCCGTAATGATGCCGATGTGGGCCAGTTACATCGTCAAGGCCTACGCCTGGACGCTGCTGCTGGCCAAGGGCGGCGTCGCGCAGTGGTTCGTCCAGCACCTGGGGCTTGAGCCGGTGCTGCAGTTCATTCTGGGGATTCCCGGGGTCGGCGGCAGCACCCTGTCGACCTCGCATCTGGGCCGGTTCATGGTGTTCGTCTACATCTGGCTGCCGTTCATGATCCTGCCGATCCAGGCCTCGCTGGAACGCCTGCCGCCGTCGTTGCTGCAAGCCTCCGCCGACCTCGGCGCCAAGCCGAGTCAGACCTTCATGCAGGTGATTCTGCCGCTGTCGGTGCCGGGCATCGCGGCCGGTTCGATCTTCACCTTTTCGCTGACCCTGGGCGACTTCATCGTGCCGCAACTGGTGGGCCCACCGGGCTACTTCGTCGGCAGCATGGTCTACGCGCAACAGGGCGCAATCGGCAACATGCCGATGGCCGCAGCGTTCACGCTGGTGCCGATCGTGCTGATCGCCATTTACCTGTCCATCGTCAAACGACTGGGGGCCTTCGATGCACTCTGAGAAAGCCTCTTTAGGCCTGAAAATCGCAGCCTGGGGCGGGTTGGTGTTTCTGCACTTCCCGATCCTGATCATCTTCCTCTACGCCTTCAACACCGAAGACGCGGCGTTCAGCTTTCCACCGAAAGGCTTCACGCTGCACTGGTTCAGCGTGGCGTTTTCCCGGCCGGACGTGCTGGAAGCAATCAAGCTGTCTTTGCAGATCGCAGCCATCGCCACGCTGATCGCCATGGTGCTCGGCACCCTCGCTTCGGCGGCGCTTTATCGTCGGGACTTCTTCGGCAAACAGGGCATTTCGCTGATGCTGATCCTGCCGATTGCATTGCCGGGGATCATCACCGGGATCGCGCTGCTGGCGACCTTCAGGACACTGGGGATCGAGCCGGGGATGTTCACCATCATCGTCGGTCACGCGACGTTCTGCGTGGTGATCGTCTACAACAACGTCATCGCCCGTCTGCGCCGCACTTCACACAGTCTGATCGAAGCGTCGATGGATCTCGGTGCCGACGGCTGGCAGACCTTCCGCTACATCATCCTGCCGAACCTCGGCTCGGCGCTGCTCGCTGGCGGCATGCTCGCGTTTGCGCTGTCGTTCGACGAAATCATCGTCACCACCTTCACCGCCGGTCATGAACGCACCTTGCCGCTGTGGTTGCTCAACCAGTTGAGCCGCCCACGGGACGTGCCAGTGACCAACGTCGTGGCGATGCTGGTGATGCTGGTGACCATGCTGCCGATCCTCGGCGCCTACTACCTGACCCGGGGTGGCGAGAGCGTGGCCGGCAGCGGCGGCAAATAACCGAATAACTGAAGAAACTGGATCGAAATGTGGGAGCGGGCTTGCTCGCGAAGAGGCCATCACATTCAGCATTGATGTCGGCTGCTCCAACGCCTTCGCGAGCAAGCCCGCTCCCACAATGGAACCCGGTTTCTTCAGAAAAATAACAATGGCTTCGAAGAGGACAACAACATGCAAACCAAACTCTTGATCAACGGCCAACTGGTCAACGGCGAAGGCCCGGCGCAACCGGTGCTCAACCCGGCACGCGGTGAACTGCTGGTGGAAATCAACGAGGCCACCGAAGCCCAGGTCGATGCCGCCGTGCGCGCCGCCGACAGTGCCTTCGCCGAATGGTCGCAGACCACACCGAAAGACCGTTCACTGTTGCTGCTGAAACTCGCCGACGCCATCGAAGACCACGGCGAAGAGTTGGCCAAACTGGAATCGGACAACTGCGGCAAACCCTACAGCGCCGCGCTGAATGACGAGATCCCGGCGATTGCCGACGTGTTCCGTTTCTTCGCCGGCGCCAGCCGTTGTATGAGCGGTTCGGCCGGCGGCGAATACCTGCCCGGACACACCTCGATGATCCGCCGCGACCCGGTGGGCGTGATCGCGTCCATTGCGCCGTGGAACTACCCGCTGATGATGGTCGCCTGGAAAATCGCCCCGGCCCTCGCCGCCGGTAATACCGTGGTGCTCAAGCCGTCGGAACAAACCCCGCTGACCGCGTTGCGTCTGGCCGAACTGGCGTCGGACATTTTCCCGGCCCGTGTACTCAATCTGGTGTTCGGACGTGGGCCGAGCGTGGGCAGTCCGCTGGTGACCCATCCGAAAGTGCGCATGGTGTCGCTGACCGGCTCCATCGCCACCGGTTCGAACATCATTTCCAGCACCGCCGACAGCGTCAAACGCATGCACATGGAATTGGGCGGCAAGGCCCCGGTGATCATCTTCGACGACGCCGACATTGATGCGGCGGTCGAAGGTATTCGCACCTTCGGCTTCTACAATGCCGGCCAGGATTGCACCGCCGCGTGCCGGATCTACGCCCAGCAAGGTATTTACGACAAGTTCGTCGAGAAGCTTGGCGCAGCGGTGAGCAGCATCAAGTACGGTTTGCAGGATGATCCGTCGACCGAACTGGGACCGCTGATCACCGCCCAGCATCGCGACCGCGTGGCCGGGTTTGTCGAACGCGCCGTGGCGCAACCGCACATTCGCTTGATCACTGGCGGCAAGGCTGTCGAAGGCAGTGGTTTCTTCTTCGAGCCGACCGTGCTGGCCGACGCCCAGCAGGACGACGAAATCGTCCGTCGCGAAGTGTTCGGGCCGGTGGTGTCGGTGACCAAATTCACCGATGAGGCTCAGGCGTTGGAATGGGCCAACGATTCGGACTACGGCCTGGCGTCTTCGGTGTGGACGGCGGATGTAGGACGCGCGCATCGCCTGTCCGCGCGGTTACAGTACGGCTGCACCTGGGTGAACACGCACTTCATGCTCGTCAGCGAAATGCCCCACGGCGGTCAGAAACTGTCCGGCTACGGCAAGGACATGTCCATGTACGGGCTGGAGGACTACACCACGGTTCGGCATGTGATGTTCAAGCACTAAAGGCATTCCCCCGGCTTCAAGGCAGAAACCGGTCATCCGCATCACCAGGCATTCAAAACAATAACTACCGATCCGGGCGGCGCTCACAAAGCCCCGCCACGGTTTCGGCCATCCGAAATCTGCCGATTTCACGGAGCAAACACACATGAGTGCATCACCCGATCTCTCAGCCGCCGTTGCCGACAGCGATGCCGAACAACTGCGCCAACTGGGCTACACCTCCAACTTCAACCGCAGCATGAGCCTGTGGGAAAACTTCGCGCTGGGCTTCACTTACCTGTCACCGGTCGTAGGGGTTTATACCCTGTTCGGCCTGTGCCTGGCCGCCGGCGGGCCACCGATGTTCTGGGCTTACTTGCTGGTAGGTTGCGGGCAACTGCTGGTGTGCCTGATCTTCGGCGAAGTGGTGTCGCAGTTCCCGATTTCCGGTGGCGTTTATCCTTGGGCACGTCGCCTGGTCGGCAAGAAATGGGCATGGATGGTCGGCTGGATCTACTCCATCGCCCTGTGCGTGACCATCGCCGCCGTGGCGGTCGGCGCCGGCCCGTACCTCGCGGCCATGCTGGGCTTTGAACCGAGCAACAACACCAACATCGTCATCGCCCTGGTGCTGACGCTGTTCGCCACACTGGTGAACCTCAGCGGCACCAAAGTGCTGGCGCGGATCGCCATGTTCGGCTTCCTCTGCGAACTGGTCGGCGCGGTGATCGTCGGCGTGTACCTGCTGATTTTCGAGCGTCACCAACCGATCAGCGTGCTGTTCAACACTTTCGACATCAGCGTCGACGGCTCCTATTTGCCGGCGTTCCTCACCGCGTCGCTGGCGGGGATGTTCCTCTACTACGGCTTCGAAGCCTGCGGCGATGTGGCCGAAGAAACCCCGAACCCGAGCAAGAAAATCCCGGTGGCCATGCGCATGACCATCTACATCGGCGGTATCGCGGCGATGTTTGCTTGCCTGGCATTGATCCTCGCCGTGCCGGACATGCAAGCGGTGATCAACGGCACCGACAAGGACCCGGTCACCACCATCCTCAACAACGCCTTCGGCCCGATCGGTTCGAAAGTGGTGATGGGCGTGGTAATGATTTCCTTCATCTCCTGCGTCATCAGCCTGCAAGCGGCGGCAAGTCGTCTGCTGTATTCCTACGCTCGCGATGAAATGGTCATCGGCAGCCGACTGCTGAAAAAGATTTCTCCTACGACTCAGGTGCCGGTTGCTGCACTGTTCGTGTCCGGCGTCCTGCCCGGCCTGATCATCGCCCTCGGCTTCTTCCTGCAAGACGCCGTGGCCACCATCGTCAGCTTCGCCGCGATCGGCATCTACCTCGCATTCCAGATGATCGTCCTCGCCGCCCTGTACGCCCGTAGCAAAGGCTGGAAACCCAGCGGCAAATTCACCCTCGGCGCCTGGGGCTGGCCGGTGAACATCGGCGCGCTGGTCTATGGCGTCGGCGCAATCATCAACATGGCCTGGCCCCGCACCCCGGATGCAGCGTGGTACATCAACTACGCGATGGTGCTGAGCACGGTGATCGTGATTGGGCTGGGGCTGGTTTACATGTGGATTGGCAAGCCGTATGACCATGGGAAGGCGCCGGCTGGGGATGCCTGGAAAGTTAGTCGCTAAGAAAAACAGCCCCGGATTTATCACAATTTCGGGGCTGATTTCTTTCAGCGTCAGTTACTCGCTTCCTACAGACCGAACCCTCAGCATTCAGTCCCCTTTCCTACGAATGGCGTCGGCAGAGTAGACTTGGCGCCGCTAGCGCCTGACCGATAGGCTTTACCCCGTCGCTGCCCAATCAGCGGCCCGGGGTCGAAGCCGGAAATCTGTCAAAACGGTGCTTGCGTGCCCCCATTGAACTGCGGCTGCTTTGCAACTTCAGTTCTGCGTTATGGCGGGCCGTGTGGCGCGGGCCTTCCGCCTTTTCCGTTTCGACAGGAAGTAACCCGACTTCGAACGCCACTCGGTTCGCCACCCAACTTTTCGAAGAGTTGGTGGCGACTTTCCTACTCGAAACGGAAGTCATCTCATGCCAGCACCTACTCACAATCCGAATACTGAATATTTCACTCCCACCGTCTTCACCCGCCACAACCGCTTCCTCCACGCCCTCCTGCTTGATCATCAAGCCTGGTTCTGCGCTCAAGATCTGGGCCGCATGATGGGCCATCCCTTGAACCCACGCGTCACGCTCAAACTTGACCCCGACCAACGCCGCACCGTCCGCCTGCGCAAGGACGGCGATGTTGTCGAGACCCCGATGGTCAGCGAATCCGGCATGTACGCGCTGCTCGTCCATCATTTCATTCCGGAAAACCGCAATCTGCGCCAATGGCTGAGCAATGAGGTGATTCCCATCCTGCGGGAAACCAGCTCAGCAACAGCGGAAAACTGCCCAAGCCTGAGCTCGGTGCATTGGGCAGGCGTCACCGTGCCGCTGTTGCACTGGCAACAACAGGCTTGGGTGAAATGGCGTGATATGCCGGAGTTGGTGCTCGGTCAGCAGCCCTATCAGGTATCGGGGACATGTAGCTGACGGCCTCACTTGGCCCAATGAAAAAAGGGGCGGACTCCAGAGTCAGCCCCTTCAATGTTCACCATCAACCTCGACACATTTCTGAGCGAGTCCCTAACTGATGCGCAACGCCATCCCCGCACTTCAGCCCATTCTCGAAATCATCCCGAGTGACGAGAATTTTGCTGAAGACTACCTGCAAAAACTCGTCAAACAATGTGCGGTTGCCGAGCATCTGCACGCAATCCATGTCGGCATCGCCGACGCTGACGCGGGTAAGTTGATTGATCTGGCCACCGTGAAAGCCAAATGGCTTTCACGGTGAACCTCCTGTTTCAAAACCGCGAAACACTCCTCATCGCATCCACCAGATACCGCATCGCAATCCGGTCGCTCTCCGACAACTCGCGGTAACGCTCCACCAGTTTCAGTTCGTCAGGACTGAGCCGGCGTCTTCGCCGGACGTTGGTGAGGCAGGGAAAGATGCCTAACATTTCGGTGATGCCTTGTCCTTTTGTCATGGACGATGTCCTTTTCCAGTACGTCAGAAATTTCTCGAAAACCGCATCGCCCTGCTCCTTTAAGCAGCGATTTGAGCCCTGCCGGTCGGATGGGTCGTGACCGGCGATGCCCATAGAATAGAAATTAAATCGGCGCTGAAAAGCTGTTTTTAGAGTAATTAGTCGAAAAAAGCAGATATGCCCTATAAATCAGAAAAGTCTGTGAGATAAATAACCGTAACGTCTTGTTTCATTGAGACGCTGTCGCCGTGCTATCAATGAATTTTGCAAAATCGGCGAACCGATTAAGCTAGCGGGCATCTGTTACTAGTCCGTAGCGTTTGGCCGAAGGCTTGTCCGAACCGTAATTTCTGATCCAGTACGTGCCAGGAACGGCGCGGGATTGTCCACGACAGGTTGTATTTATGCACCGCAGGAATTTGCTCAAAGCGTCCATGGCCATTGCGGCTTACACCGGCCTTTCCGCCTCCGGCCTGCTCGCCGCACGCGCTTGGGCCGCCTCTGGCGGTGCCGCCGACGGTGAAGCCCAGGCCTTCGACTTCGAAACGCTGAAGCGCCAGGCCAAGCAACTGGCCGGCAGCGCGTATCAGGACACCAAACAGGTGCTGCCGCCGACCCTGGCGACCATGACCCCGCAAAACTTCAATGCGATCCGCTACGACGGCGAGCATTCGCTGTGGAAGGAAAACAAGGGTCAGCTCGATGTGCAGTTCTTCCACGTCGGCATGGGTTTCCGTCAGCCGGTGCGCATGTACAGCGTCGATCCCAAGACCCGCACGGCCCGCGAGGTGCATTTCCGCCCTCAGCTGTTCAACTATGAAAACACTTCGGTCGACACCCAGCAGCTCAAGGGGGATCTGGGGTTTGCCGGCTTCAAGTTGTTCAAGGCGCCGGAACTGGATCGGCATGACGTGGTGTCGTTCCTCGGCGCCAGCTATTTCCGCGCGGTGGATGCCACTGGCCAATATGGCCTCTCCGCCCGTGGCCTGGCCGTGGACACCTACGCCAAGAAACGCGAAGAATTCCCTGATTTCACCAAGTTCTGGTTCGAAACCCCGGATCAGAACGCGACCCGCTTTGTGGTCTACGCCCTGCTCGACTCGCCGAGCGCGACCGGTGCCTATCGTTTCGACATCGATTGCCAGGCCGAACGCGTGGTAATGGAAGTCGACGCCCACATCAACGCCCGCACCGCCATCGAACAATTGGGCATCGCGCCGATGACCAGCATGTTCAGCTGCGGCACCCACGAGCGCCGGATGTGCGACACCATCCACCCGCAGATCCATGACTCGGATCGTCTGGCCATGTGGCGCGGCAACGGCGAGTGGATCTGCCGCCCGCTGAACAACCCGGCGACCCTGCAATTCAACGCCTTCGCCGACACCGATCCGAAAGGGTTCGGTCTGGTGCAGACCGACCACGAATTCGCCAACTATCAGGACACCGTCGACTGGTACAGCAAACGTCCGAGCCTGTGGGTAGAACCTACAACCGCGTGGGGCGAAGGCTCTATCGATCTGCTGGAAATTCCTACAACCGGCGAAACCCTGGACAACATCGTTGCGTTCTGGACGCCGAAGAAACCGGTAGCCGCCGGCGATTCGCTGAACTACGGCTACAAGCTCTACTGGAGCGCCCTGCCGCCGGTCGGCACGCCGCTGGCGCGGGTGCATGCGACTCGCTCGGGCATGGGTGGATTCGTCGAAGGCTGGGCACCGGGCGAGCATTACCCGCCGGTCTGGGCCCGTCGCTTTGCTGTGGACTTCACCGGTGGCGGCCTGGATCGCCTACCGCAGGGCACCGGGATCGAACCGGTGGTGACCTGCTCCAACGGCAAGGTGCAGGATTTCAGCGTGCTGGTGCTGGATGACATCAAGGGTTACCGGATCCTGTTCGACTGGTACCCGACCAATGACAGCGTGGAGCCGGTTGAGCTGCGACTGTTCATACGCACCAATGACCGCACGCTGAGCGAGACCTGGTTGTACCAGTACTTCCCGCCGGCGCCGGACAAGCGCAAGTATCCTTGATGTTTTGAGGCGCCTGCGCGGGCCTCTTCGCGAGCAAGCCCGCTCCCACATTGGATCTGGTTCGATCACACAGTGTGTGACCGACACGGAGCCAGGGTGGGAGCGGGCTTGCTCGCGAAAGCGTCAGAATATTCAACATCGGATGGAAGGCACTGCGTCAGGTCAGTGGGCAATACAGATGAATGTCTTTGGGCTCTTGATCAAACAACTCAGAATCCGGGTGATCAACCAACCGGCAACCCTGACGCTGATAGAACTCCACGGTATTGCGCGACTCGGTCGCCGAGACATACAGCGCTTCGGCGCCGATCCTCCGACCATGGGCGCAGGCCAGGGCAAACAATCGCCCGCCAAGCCCCTGCCCACGCCAGGCACGGCTGATGTGCAGGAACTTCAACTGCCGCATGTTCAGACCCTGATTGTGAATAACCCGGTTATCCACAACCACCGCCGCCACCAGTGTCTCGCCATCGAAAAGCCCGTGTAGCCAACCGCCGCTGCGCCAGCATTTTTCCAATACCCGCGCATTCTCCTCTGCCTCCCCTTCGGGCCACCCGCGCATGTCGAAACGCACCGGATACAGAACCAGCTCACCGTTTTCTACGCGATAGCACGCCTCAACCAGTTCACTGCGGTCGATCAGCGCCAGCAGCGGCAAGTCGGATTCCGTCAGCTCTCGTTCGATCAACATGCGATCCATTCCTTTGCATTCCAAACGATAGGCAAGAAAAAACCCGCCTTTTCAATGGCGGGTTTTATAGGCGCTGCGACAGTTCGGATCAATCCCGCAGATCAGACTCATGAATCGGCTGATCACGATGGGTCGCACGTTGATACTGCGCCGGCCACACCGCTTTGCGGCCGCCCAGGTCATCGTCGGCGTGCAGCGGCCAGTACGGATCACGCAGCAGCTCACGGGCGAGGAAGATGATGTCGGCCTGACAGGTTCTAAGGATGTGCTCGGCCTGGGCCGGCTCGGTAATCATTCCCACGGTGCCAGTGGCGATGCCTGACTCCTTGCGCACCCGTTCGGCGAAGCGCGTCTGATATCCCGGACCCACGGGGATTTCGGCGTTGGCTGCCGTGCCGCCCGATGACACATCGATCAAATCAGCCCCCAAGGCTTTCAGGCGTCGCGCCAGCTCCACGGTTTCATCGGGATTCCAGCCGTCCTCGACCCAGTCGGTAGCCGAAAGGCGCACAAACACCGGCAGTTCTTCCGGCCATACGGCGCGCACCGCCTCAGTCACTTGCAACACCAGACGAATACGATTTTCGAACGAACCACCGTACTGGTCGCGGCGCTGATTGCTCAGCGGCGACAGAAACTGGTGCAACAGATAACCGTGCGCCGCATGCACCTCGACCACACTGAAACCAGCGGTCAGCGCGCGTTTGGCCGCGGCCACGAAGTCCTGAATGACCTGGGCGATCTGCCCTTCATCCAGCTGTTTCGGTTGGGTGTGTTGCGGGTCAAAGGCAATCGGCGAAGGCCCGACCGGCGTCCAGCCACCGTCCTCCGGTTTGACGCTGCCGTGCTTGCCGATCCACGGCCGGTGGGTGCTGGCCTTGCGCCCGGCGTGGGCCAGTTGTATGCCGGCCACTGCGCCTTGGGCGGTGATGAAACGGGTGATGCGTTGCAGCGGTGCGATCTGTTCGTCGTTCCACAAGCCCAGGTCTTCGGCGGTGATCCGCCCGTCGGCCGTGATTGCCGTGGCTTCGGTGAATACCAGGCCAGCGCCCCCCACCGCACGGCTGCCGAGGTGCACCAGATGCCAGTCGTTGGCCAGGCCATCGACGCTGGAGTACTGGCACATGGGCGACACGGCGATGCGGTTGGGCAGGGTCAGTTGGCGGAGGGTAAAGGGTTCAAGCAGCAGACTCATGGGGCACCTCTCAAATCAGTGGGCAGGCTCCAGGGTTCTGTTTGAAAAGTCGACGAGTGACAGGAAAAAGGTGCAGCACCCGCCCCCGCGGGCAAAAAATTCGACAAGACGTCACAAGGCCAATCAAGCAGTGCTTAGAGCCTAGTCGACAACTGGGGATGAGGCAGGGTTCAGAGTGATTCAGTGTGTGAACGTCCCCCTTCGCGAGCAGGCTCGCTCCCACAGGTACGGTGTTGTCCTGGTGGGAGCGAGCCTGCTCGCGATGGACTCAGCGCGGTTCGATGTGGGCAATCATCAGTTGCACGGTCTCATTGCCGCGAAACTCGTTCAGATCGAGCTTGTAGGCCAGTTCGACCCATTTGATCGTCGGGTTCGGCCAGATATCACGATCAATGCCGAAGGCGATGCCATCCAGCTTCACCGAACCGCATTCGGTTTTCAGCACCACTTTCAGGTGCCGCTCGCCGACCACTCGCTGCTCGACCAACTGGAACACGCCATGAAACAGCGGCTCCGGGAAATGCTGGCCCCACGGCCCGGCGTGACGCAGGGCGCGGGCCAGCTCCAGATGAAATTCCTCGACCGCCAGCGTGCCGTCCGACAGCAGGCGCCCGGTCAGATCCTCTTCGCGAAGCTGCCTGCGCACTTCGGCGTCGAAGGCCTCGGCGAACAACGGAAAATTCTCCTGCGGCAAAGTCAGGCCTGCCGCCATCGCGTGACCGCCGTACTTGGCGATCAGATCCGGATGCTGCGCCGCGACCACGCTCAGCGCATCACGAATATGAAAGCCCTGAACCGAACGCCCAGAGCCCTTGAGCAGACCGTCACCGGCATCGGCGAAGGCGATGGTCGGGCGGAAGTAACGCTCCTTCATCCGCGAAGCCAGAATACCGATGACACCCTGATGCCATTCCGGATCGAACAGGCACAAACCGAACGGCATCGACTCGACCGGCAAGTCCTTGAGCTGGGCCAGCGCTTCACGCTGCATGCCTTGCTCGATGGATTTGCGGTCCTGATTCATGCCGTCCAGTTGTGCGGCCATTTCCCGGGCCAGCGCAGGGTCGTGGGTCAGCAGGCATTCGATGCCCAGGCTCATGTCATCCAGACGCCCCGCCGCGTTCAGGCGCGGGCCGACGATGAAACCGAGGTCGGTAGACGTAATGCGCGAAGCTTCACGCTTGGCCACTTCCAGGATCGCCTTGATCCCCGGCCGCGCACGTCCGGCGCGAATTCGCTCCAGACCCTGGTGCACCAGAATCCGGTTGTTGGCATCCAGCGGCACCACGTCGGCAACGCTGCCCAGCGCCACCAGATCCAGCAGTTCGCCGATGTTCGGCTGCGGCTTGCTCTCGTACCAGCCGAGGCTGCGCAGGCGTGCGCGCAAGGCCATCAACACATAGAAAATCACCCCGACCCCGGCCAGCGCCTTGCTCGGAAACTCGCAGCCGGGCTGGTTCGGATTGACCAGCGCATCGGCTTGCGGCAGCTCATCGCCGGGCAAATGGTGGTCAGTAATCAAAACCTTCAGGCCATGGCGCTTCGCGGCCGCGACACCTTCAACGCTGGAAATGCCGTTGTCGACGGTGATCAACAGTTGCGGCTCGCGGGTCATCGCGACTTCGACGATCTCAGGGGTCAGGCCGTAGCCATATTCGAAGCGGTTCGGCACCAGATAATCGACGTGCGCCGCGCCCAGCAGGCGCAGACCGAGCACGCCCACGGTGCTGGCCGTCGCGCCGTCGGCGTCGAAGTCGCCGACGATCAGGATCCGCTGACGCTGCTCCAGCGCCGTCACCAGCAGATCAACCGCCGCATCGATCCCTTTGAGCTGCTGGAACGGAATCAGCCGCGCCAGGCTCTTGTCCAGCTCCGCTTCGGACTGCACGCCCCGCGCCGCGTACAGGCGGGTCAGCAGGGGTGGCAGTTCACCGAGAAACGGCAGAGTGGCGGGCAACGGGCGAGGATCGATACGCATGGGGTGACAGAAGCTTCTCTTGAATACGTGGGATTTTTCGGGAGTAACGCGGAATTAACCGCGCTCGCCTTGCAGCCAGCTGAGCTGGACTTCGTGCTGGCCACGGTCGTCGGTGACGAAGATCGTGCCTTCGCTGATCATCACGTCCCACTTGATGACGCGGGGCATGTCCTTGGCCAGGGTTTCCAGCACTTCCTGCGGAACAGCGGCAATGTTGACGTTCTTCAGGTTTTTGATCGCCGGAATCACCTTGCCTTCCCAGACGCGCAGGCTGCCGTAGGCCAGCAGGCTGGTGCGTTCGGTGCGGCGCGAGCACCAGGTCAGGCGATCGGCATCCGGCTGGCCGACTTCGATCCAGTGCAGGACGCGGTCGTCCAGGCTCTTTTCCCACAGCGCAGGTTCATCCACGTCCGACAGACCACGCCCGAACGACAGTTGCTCGTTGTACCAGAGCGCGTAGGCCAACAGCCGCACGGTCATGCGTTCTTCGGTTTCCGAAGGATGGCGGGCGATGGTCTGCTTCACGTTCTCGTAGACGCTGCGGTCAAGGTCGGTGAGGTTCAGTTCGAATTTGTAGGTAGTGGACGGCTGGGCCATGAACGGGCTTCTTGATACGAGGAAAGTCGGCAAGTCTAACCGATGCTGTAGGCAATCCACGAATTGATGGCGATCAACCTTGCGCGACTGACAGCCGGCTATGTTAAAACGCTCTATCTGCTCAGCCTTGTCCTACAGGATCTCGCATGCCGTTCGCCAACAAACCGCTCAGCGGTCTGAAAGTCATTGAATTGGGTACTTTGATTGCCGGGCCGTTTGCCTCGCGTATCTGCGGCGAGTTCGGTGCCGAAGTGATCAAGATCGAGTCGCCGGACGGCGGGGATCCGTTGCGCAAATGGCGCAAGCTGTATGAAGGGACTTCGTTGTGGTGGTTCGTCCAGGCGCGCAACAAAAAGTCCCTGACGCTGAACCTCAAACACCCCGATGGCCTGGCGATCCTGAAAAAACTGTTGGGTGAAGCCGACATCCTGATCGAGAACTTCCGCCCCGGCGTGCTGGAAAAACTCGGCCTGGGCTGGGAAACCCTGCATGCGCTGAACCCGAAACTGGTGATGGTGCGCCTGTCCGGTTTCGGCCAGACCGGGCCAATGAAAGATCAGCCAGGTTTCGGTGCGGTCGGCGAATCCATGGGCGGCCTGCGCTACATCACCGGTTTCGAAGACCGCCCGCCGGTGCGCACCGGAATTTCCATCGGCGATTCGATTGCGGCTTTGTGGGGCGTGATCGGCGCGTTGATGGCCTTGCGTCATCGCGAGGTCAACGGCGGTCTCGGCCAGGTGGTCGATGTGGCGCTGTACGAAGCGATCTTCGCCATGATGGAAAGCATGGTGCCGGAGTTCGATGTCTTCGGCTTCATTCGTGAGCGCACCGGCAACATCATGCCGGGCATCACCCCGTCCTCGATCCACACCAGCGCCGACGGCAAACATGTGCAGATCGGCGCCAACGGCGATGCGATTTTCAAGCGCTTCATGCTGATCATCGGCCGTGAAGATCTGGCAAACGACCCGGCGCTGGCCAGCAACGACGGGCGCGACAGCCGTCGTGACGAGTTGTATGGGGTGATCGATCGCTGGGTCAATTCGCTGCCGCTGCAAACCGTGCTGGATCTGCTGAATCAGGCCGAAGTACCGGCCAGCCGGATCTTCAGTGCCGAAGACATGTTCAACGATCCGCAATACCTGGCCCGGGAAATGTTCCTCCACGCCAAATTGCCGGACGGCAAACCTTTCAAGATGCCGGGCATCGTGCCGAAACTCTCTGAGACACCCGGCACGTCCGAATGGGTCGGACCGCAGCTCGGTGAGCACAATGCGCAGGTACTCCACGATCTTGGCTACGACGAGAAGCAGATCGCCCGGCTGCGCGAAGACGGAGCCATCTGAGCTGAAGCCCCTGATGCCCTCGGCCTCGAACCGCGCCCACCATTGGTGGACCTGGCGGTTGTTCGGCCTGCTGTTCCTGATGGTACTGCCAGCGTGGGCGCAGGCCAAACCGACGCTGATCTGGCTGTTGCGCGACCTGCCGCCACTGACGATCTTCGAGGGTCCGAAAAAGGGCCAGGGCGTTATCGATCAATTGATGCCGATGCTGATTGCCGGCATGCCGCAATACGAACACACCTTGATGCGGGTCAATCGCGCCCGTGGCACTCAAATGCTGCATGAACATCCCTTCGCCTGCGATCCTTCGCTGGTCTGGAACAGGGAGCGGGCGCAATGGATCGCCTTCTCCATCCCCGCGTTTCGCGCTGTCAGCAATGGCCTGGTGGTGCGTCAGAGAGATCGCGAAGTGCTGGAGCCGTTTCTGGTCGACGATGAAGTCGACCTGTCGGCATTTCTGGCCAACGGCGAGCGAAAAGTCGGCGTGGTAGCCGAGCGCAGTTATGGCGAGTACATCGATACATTGCTGCATCAGGCACCGAGCGGCGCGCTGACGCCCCATTACGGCAACGATGCGCTCAGCAGCCTGCTGTCGATGCAGCGCCTGGGACGTTTGCAGGTGGTGCTGGGTTACTGGCCGGAAATCCGTTATCAGGCGCGCCAGGCCGAGATCACCGAGGACGAACTGCTGTTCTTCCCGATTCGCGGCACGGGCAAGTACCTGTCGGGCCATGTCGGCTGCACCGACACCGCGGCGGGTCGACAGGCGATCACCGAGATCAATCAGCTGTTGCGCACCCTGCCCCACGATCATCTCAACCAGCTCTACGCCGATTGGCTCGACCCCGAAAGGCGTCAGGATTATCTGGAACAGGCGCGGATTTTCTTCCAGCGACAAGCCGCGCAGTGAAATCCGGGCAAAAAGAAACCCCGAGAAGTGGGGAGACGACTCGGGGTTAAACGTGGCCTGTATCAAAGACCCGTAGCAGCAAGCGACAAGCACCGGAGCACAATGCTTGCTCCTGCTGTTACCGGGTCTGACCGACCTGGATGCAGGAAGGTTCCCACAAATGAAAAATCAGTTTCAGAGGGCCGGGTGCTTGTCGAGGGCTGCGTTTCGCAACGCGGCGATCACACAGGGTTCCAGCCGGCCTTCGGCAATCAGGATGTCACGGTGCAGACCGTCGACCACATCTGTCAGTTGACGCTTGTCGCTCAATTGCGCCTGATTGAATTCGCGCTCCACCACGATCGCGCCGTTGCCGTTCTTCAAAGTCACCAGGCATTCGCCATGGCGACCCCGAGGGGTCAACGTCACTTGATACGGGCTCAGAGCCTCACCGAGCAATAGACTGATACTTTCCATCTCGATCTCCACTCAATAGTCCGAAAACACAGTGCCTGGGGCGTGTTCACAGTAAATGACCACCGGCCCGAGAGGAAAGTTCTGCTTGTCGCCGGCCTCTCCCGGAGCGTCACCGGCCTATCGGAGCATGCAGGGTGAAGATGACAGGAAAATAACCATGGGGGTTCAAGCGTCCACGCAATGCCGGTGGCTTGTCATGTAGGTGTCCAGCAGACTCCTCATCAACACCGCCGACACCGGCGTGTGCAGGCGGCCCAGCAAGGTGATCCCGTGTTCGCCGAGCAAGGTTTCCAGCTCTTGCAGCAGGCTGGGAGTCACGGCCCCCAGCAGAATCATCGCCCGCGCGTCCTGCCGCTCGGCCAGATGCCGGATCAGCGCCAACCCGTCCCCGTTCTGCAATTGTGGATTGCACAGGGTGATGTCGACCGCCCCGCGACGTTCCAGTGACCGCTTTGCCGAACCCAGCGACGGCGCGGTCAGCACATCGTAGATACCGATGGCGTTGAGCATCTGGTGCAACGCCATCAGTTGGAACGGATTGGGTTCTAGAATCAGGATCTTGAGCGAGCGCATGGGACGACCTCTGGAGCGGCAATCGCGGATTCACGACGCTGTGGCCTGTCACTCTAGGGCAGTCGTCCTAAGCCTCCCATCAGAAAAGTAGCCACGTTTTATAGGAACTTTCCCATCTTTAATGCAGACATCGACATCCACTCTCCTTCCGCCGCTCGGTAATGTCCGTCCAGCCACCCAGCAGGCCACGCAGTTTTCCATCCGCACTGTAAAACGGCACCGTCCATTGGTAGATCTGACGGGGGCCGCTCTTGAACACCAGCTGCCGTTTGCTGAAACGTGTTTTACGAGTGCCCAGCTGCGCCATGAATTCTTCGTGCAGCATCAGTGCCGTGGCCTGTGGAAGCGCATCGATCTCGAACAGCTTCCGGCCCTGTACCTGCTCCAGCCGAACCGACAGCGCATCTTCATAACTGCGATTGCACATGATCAACCGCCCCTGCAGATCGCGAACGAATACGGGATCGGGCATCGCATCGATCAATGCATGTTGGAAAGCCAGTTGATCACTTAGATCCTTTTCTGCCGCCCGTCGCTGCTTTACCTCGGCCGCCAAACGGCGGTTCCACAGCAAGGGCAATAGTCCGAACACCCCAAGCGCGCCCATCGCCCAACATCCCCACTTGATCAGGAGCGAGCCGATCGAGGGAACCGGAGCGGGAGCAACGCCGTCCAGCCATTTCAGGCGCATGGCACGCAGTTCGGCCGCCGAGAAAGCGCCCAATGCCTTGTTGAGGATGCTCACAAGCTCAGGCAGCCCTTTGCGTACCGCCAGATGATCCGCCTCCCACTTGCCCTCCACCAGACCACCGACCTTGAGCAGGCCCGAGGGAAACAGCTGAGCCCCGATCTCGTTCTCGATGGTGGCGTAGGCCTCGCCACTCTCGACCAGCGCTCGCGCCTCGGCATACGTTTTCACCGAGCGGATCTGGATCGACGGGTAGTCACGTCGAATGCTGTCCTCCAGCGCATGCCGGGCCGGCAGGACCAACACCCGCTTTGCCAGCGCTTCGAACGACTGTATCGCCGGTTCGCCCGAATGACCGACGAATACCCAGCCAGCACCGCCGAACGCGTGACTGAAGTCCAGGAATGCCTTGCGCTCGTCGTTCATCGCCAGGGTCGTGCTGATATCGGCCACGCCACTCTGAAGCCGTTCCAGCATGTGATCGGTGGAGAACGACTCCTGATGGACGAACTGCAATCCGGTCATGGCGCTGATATGCGTGAGCACATCGTTGTTCAAGCCGCTCCAATGACCATGTTCATCCTGAAACAGATACAACGGGTACTGCACCGAGGCGACCGTCACTCTGGGGTTATCTCGAATCCACTGTCGCTCATGCTCATCCAACTCGATAGGCTGAACGGTTGTCACCCCATCGGAATGGCTCGCCAGATGGGCCGCTTCGGTCCACTGCGACACCCCGAACATCGCCCACACACACAACCAGCACAGCGCCGGTTTCAATCCTGAAAAAAACCGCATTGCCACATCCTTCGTCATCGACTCACCCGTCCTTCGTGGGTGAAACCCGGGCAGTGTGGCATGCATAAACAAGAAAGCCCGTCAGGAGACGGGCTTCAAAATGTGACAGCTTTGCGGGCTTAGAGGGGCTTGCCTCGGTTGCCATGCTGACTGACAAAGGCTTGCACGGCTTTCAGCTCATTCGGCAGGACGGTGCAGCGCTCTTCTCTCTCAAACAAATCAGAAAGATGTGCAGGTAGTTCGAGAGCTTTTCCTACACCGGCTTTCTCCACCGCGTCCGGGAACTTGACCGGATGCGCCGTGCCCAGAATCACCATCGGGATGTCCAGGCTGCGACGGCATTCGCGCGCGGCTTTCACGCCAATGGCGGTGTGCGGATCCAGCACTTCACCGGTCTGCTCGTAGACTTCGGCGATGGTTTCGCAGGTTTGCGCATCGTCCACGGCCAGCGAGTCGAACAGTTTGCGTGCTTCGGTCCAGCGTTCCTGTTCGACGCTGAAACCGCCGCCCTGCTTGAACGAATCCATCAGCCCGGCAATTGCCGCGCCGTTGCGACCGTGCAGGTCGAACAGCAGGCGTTCGAAGTTCGACGAGACCATGATGTCCATCGACGGCGACAGCGTGGCGTGCAGGGTTTCCTTGACGTACTGGTTGCCACTCATGAAGCGGTGCAGGATGTCGTTGCGGTTGGTGGCGACGATCAGCTGGTTGATCGGCAGTCCCATGTTGCGCGCCAGATAGCCGGCGAAGATGTCGCCAAAGTTGCCGGTCGGCACCGAGAACGACACCGAACGCGCCGGGCCGCCCAATTGCAGGGCCGCGTGGAAGTAGTAAACGATCTGGGCCATGATCCGCGCCCAGTTGATCGAGTTCACTGCAACCAGGCGGGTGCCCTTGAGGAAGCTCTGGTCGGCGAAGCTGGCCTTGACCATTTCCTGGCAGTCATCGAAGTTGCCTTCGATGGCAATGTTGTGGATGTTCTCACCGAGGATGGTGGTCATCTGCCGACGCTGCACTTCGGACACGCGGTTGTGCGGGTGCAGAATGAAGATATCGACGTTTTCGCAGTGCTTGCAGCCTTCGATGGCGGCCGAACCGGTGTCACCGGAGGTGGCGCCGACGATCACCACGCGCTCGCCGCGCTTTTCCAGCACGTAGTCGAGCAAGCGACCGAGCAGTTGCAGGGCGAAGTCCTTGAACGCCAGGGTCGGGCCGTGGAACAGCTCCAGCACCCATTCGTTGCCGTTCAACTGACGCAGCGGCGCAACGGCGTTGTGGGCGAACACACCGTAGGTTTCTTCAAGAATCTTTTTGAAATCGGCGTCCGGAATGCTGCCGGTGACGAACGGGCGCATGACGCGGAAGGCCAGCTCGTGATACGGCAGGCCGGCCCAGGAAGCGATTTCTTCCTGGGTGAAACGTGGCAGGTTTTCCGGGACGTACAGACCGCCGTCGGTGGCGAGACCGGCCAGCAGGACGTCTTCGAAATTCAGGGCCGGTGCCTGGCCGCGGGTACTGATGTAACGCATGACTGACTCCAATGGACAGTGTTCACGACACCGGCCCCGCTGGCGGGACCGGTGAAGGAGATCGGCTTAGTTCAAGTGCTCGACGCGGATCCGCACAACCGGACCGACCACGCCCGCGAGCGCTTCGAGGGCGGCGATCGCGTCGTTGATGTGCTGTTCCAGCACGCGGTGGGTCAGCAGAATCATCGGCACCAGGCCGTCGTGTTCCTCGACTTCCTTCTGCATGATCGACTCGATGTTGATGCCGCGCTCCGAGAGGATGCTCGCCACCTGAGCGAGTACGCCCGGATGGTCCTTGGCCTGAATGCGCAGGTAGTAGGCGCTTTCGCAGGCTTCGATCGGCAGGATCGGATGGGCCGACAGCGAGTCCGGCTGGAAGGCCAGGTGCGGCACGCGGTTTTCCGGGTCGGACGTCATGGCGCGAACCACGTCCACCAGATCCGCGATCACCGACGAAGCGGTCGGCTCCATGCCGGCGCCGGCGCCGTAGAACAGGGTCGAACCGGCAGCGTCACCGTTGACCATCACCGCGTTCATCACACCGTTGACGTTGGCTATCAGGCGATCGGCCGGTATCAGCGTCGGGTGTACGCGCAGCTCGATACCGGCGGCGGTGCTGCGTGCCACGCCCAGATGCTTGATGCGGTAGCCCAGCGCTTCGGCGTAATTCACGTCGGCGGTGGTCAGCTTGGTGATGCCTTCGGTGTAAGCCTTGTCGAACTGCAGCGGAACACCGAATGCGATCGACGCCAGGATCGTCAGCTTGTGCGCCGCGTCGATGCCTTCGACGTCGAAAGTCGGATCAGCTTCGGCGTAACCCAGCGCTTGCGCCTCGGCCAGCACGTCTTCGAAGGTGCGACCCTTCTCGCGCATTTCGGTGAGGATGAAGTTGCCGGTGCCGTTGATGATCCCGGCGACCCAGTTGATACGGTTGGCGGACAGGCCTTCACGGATCGCCTTGATCACCGGAATGCCGCCGGCTACCGCCGCTTCGAACGCCACGATCACGCCTTTCTCGCGTGCCTTGGCGAAAATTTCATTACCGTGAACGGCAATCAGAGCCTTGTTCGCGGTGACCACATGCTTGCCATTCTCGATGGCCTTGAGTACCAGCTCGCGGGCAACGGTGTAGCCGCCCATCAGCTCTATGACGATGTCGATCTCAGGGTTCGTGGCCACTTCGAAGACATCGTTGGTAATCGCAATACCGGTCGTCTGGAACTGAGGCTTTGGCGTGCGCATGGCAATTTGTGCCACTTCGATTCCACGCCCGGCACGACGAGCAATTTCCTCGGCGTTGCGCTGAAGTACGTTGAAGGTTCCGCCACCGACGGTCCCTAACCCACAGATGCCTACTTTGACCGGTTTCACTGTGAACTCCCCATAAAACGGCCGACACGAGGCCGGCCGTGAAAACAACCGCAGGTTCGCGGCTCTCTGTTGATGGCCCGGCAATCCTGCCGCCGGACCACGCTCGTCAACGCCTGAGCGTGACGATGCGAATTACTTCGCGCCCAGCGCCAGTTTGGCGACTTGTGGCGCAGGCTGGTAGCCCGGAATGACTTGTCCGTCGGCCAAAACGATGGCCGGTGTACCATTCACGCCGATCGACTGACCGAGGGCGAACTGTTTGGAAACCGGGTTATCGCACTTGGCGGCCTTGATTTCCTTGCCATCGACCATTTTGTCCATGGCCGCTTTCTTGTCTTTCGAGCACCACACCGCTTGCAGCTGTTCGTCACCCGGCGAATTCAGACCCTGACGCGGGAACGCGACGTAACGCACTTCGATGCCGCGCTTGTTCAGCTCGGGCACTTCAGCGTGCAGCTTGTGGCAGTACGGGCAAGTGGTGTCGGTGAAAACGGTGATGTGCGACTTGGTTTCACCCACGGCCGGGTAAACCACGGTCTCGGCTACCGGGATCGCATTGATCAGTTTGGAAATGCCCAGGCGCTCGGTCTTCTCGGTCAGGTTGACCGGTTTGCCGTCCTTGAGCTGGAACATGTAGCCCTGAACGATGTACTGGCCGTCGGCGCTGGCGTAGAGCACGCGACTGCCCTTGAGCTTGACTTCGTACAGGCCTGGCAGCGGACTGGCGGTGATGGTATCGACCGGCACGTCGAGCTGGAGGTTTTCCAGGCTTTGGCGAATCGCTTTGTCGGCCGCGTCATCGGCGACGGCAAAGGTGCTGACCAACGCAATGGCTGCGGCGGCGAAAATCTGGGTCAGACGCATGAGAACTCCTGAAGGCGGACAAATGGAACGATCAGAACGCCCGTGCCGGAACACCGGGTCATAACCGCCCATCGTGCAAACCGGCAAAGCCTACCACATAAGGCTCCCGTGGCCGAATGCGCCTGTCGCAAGACAAACGGCGCTCAGCCGCGCGGGTGATGTTTGGCATGCAGATCCTGCAAACGTGCCCGGGCGACGTGAGTGTAGATCTGCGTGGTCGACAGGTCGCTGTGGCCCAACAGCATCTGCACCACCCGCAAGTCGGCGCCATGGTTGAGCAGGTGGGTGGCAAACGCGTGACGCAAGGTGTGCGGCGACAGTGACTTGCCGATCCCGGCGACCTTGGCCTGATGCTTGATTCGATGCCAGAAGGTCTGGCGGGTCATCTGCTCGCCGCGCTGACTGGGGAACAGCACATCGCTCGGGCGCCCGCCGAGCAGCTCGCCGCGACCGTCACGCAGGTAGCGCTCGACCCAGACAATCGCCTCCTCGCCCATCGGCACCAGCCGCTCCTTGCTGCCCTTGCCCATCACCCGCAACACGCCCTGACGCAGGTTGACCTGTTCCAGCGTCAGGCTGATCAGCTCGGTGACACGCAGGCCGCAGGCATACAAGACTTCGAGCATGGCGCGATCGCGCTGGCCGATGGCTTCGCTCAAGTCCGGCGCCTTCAGCAGCGCTTCGACGTCGGCTTCCGACAGGGATTTGGGCAGCGGCCGACCGAGTTGCGGCATATCCACGCGCAAAGTCGGATCAACCGAAATCAGTTTTTCCCGCAGCAGATAGCGATAAAAACCACGCACACCGGAAAGAAATCGCGCCGTAGAGCGAGGTTTGTAGTTCTGTTCCAGACGCCAGGCCAGGTGATCGAGGATCAGTTCTCGACCGGCATTGACCAGTTCGAGACCTTTGTCCTGCAACCAGCCGTTGAACAGCGCGAGATCACTGCGGTAGGCGTCGCGAGTGTTGTCGGAGAGACCTTTTTCCAGCCAGAGGGCGTCGAGAAACTGGTCGATCAGTGGGTGGTCGATGGCAGGCATGGGCGCTCAAGACACGCAGGTTTGGCACTGCGCGCAAATAAAGAGTGAACGGTTGAAATGGCCGCTAGTCTTTCATAGCCCGCTATTTCAAGGAACAGGGAGCTTCAATGAACGAGCAGCAAATTCTGTTGGCTTTCGGTGGTATCGGCGCTGCCGCACTGGGCTGCCAATGGCTCGCCTGGCGCCTGAAGCTGCCGGCGATTCTGTTTCTGCTGCTGACCGGCATTCTGGCGGGCCCCGTGCTGGGCTGGCTCGACCCACAGGAAATGTTCGGCCCGTTGCTGATGCCATTGGTGTCGCTGGCGGTGGCACTGATTCTGTTTGAAGGCAGCCTGACCCTGCATCTGTCGGAATGGCGCGAGATCGGCAGCGTCGTGCATCGACTGGTCACAATCGGTGCGCTCTCGACATGGGTAGTGATTGCGGTCGCGACGCACTGGCTGCTGGGTTTCGACTGGCTGTTGGCGATCCTGTTCGGCAGCCTGACCCTGGTTACCGGGCCGACCGTGATCGTGCCGATGCTGCGCGTGGTGCGGCCGAAGGCTTCGATCGCCAATATCCTGCGCTGGGAAGGGATTGTGATCGACCCGATCGGCGCACTGCTCGCGGTGGTGGTCTACAGCTTCATCATCGCCCGGGCCGAAGGCCACGGCCTGGAACAGAGCCTGCTGACCTTCGGCGGGGTGATTGTCTGCGGCAGCGGGTTTGGCATCGCCGGTGGCTGGCTGCTCGGCACGATCATCCGGCGCCAATGGCTGCCGGAGTATTTGCACAATCTGGCATCGCTCGCCGCGGTGCTGGGGATATTCATCGCTGCCAACCAGACCATGCACGAATCAGGGCTGTTGGCGGTGACACTGATGGGCATGTGGCTGGCGAACATGAAGGGTGTGGATGTGCGGCACATCCTGCACTTCAAGGAAAACCTCAGCGTGCTGCTGATTTCCGGGCTGTTCATTCTGCTGGCGGCACGACTGGATCTGAACGCGTTGATCGGTCTCGGGCCGCTGGTGTTGATCCTGTTGCTGGTGATTCAGCTGATCGCCCGACCGTTGAACGTGGTGCTGAGCACCGCCGGTTCGAGCCTGAGTTGGCGTGAACGTGCGCTGTTGTGCTGGATTGCCCCGCGCGGGATTGTCGCGGCGGCGGTCTCGGCGATCTTTGCGATTCGACTTGATGAAGCGGGCCATGAAGGCGCGCTGTTGCTGGTGCCGCTGACGTTCGCCGTGATCATCGGCACCGTCGTGCTGCAAAGTGCGACCGCTCGGCCACTGGCCCGGCTGTTGAAAGTTGCGGAGCCAGCGCCCAGCGGCTTCCTGATCGTCGGGGCGAACGGGCCTGCGCGCCTGCTCGGCAAGTCGCTGCAACAGCTGGGCAGCCGGGTGCTGCTGACGGATTCAAGCTGGGAAAATATCCGCGCCGCGCGCATGGATGGCTTGCCGACCTACTTCGGCAATCCGGCCTCGCAGCATGCCGATGCGCATCTGGACCTGGTCGGACTGGGGCATTTGCTGGCGCTGTCACCGTCGGGCGAACTCAATACGCTGGCAGCCATGCGCTTTCGTCATGACTTCGGCCATCAACGCCTGTTCGGCCTGGCCAGTGGTCAGGAAAGTCGGCGCAGCGACAAGCACCGCGCCAGCCTCGAACATCGCGGCAATCAACTGGGGAGCGAGGCGCTGACTTACGCCAGACTCGCCAGTCAACTGGGGCAAGGTGCCGATCTTTACAGCACGACGCTGACGGACGGGTTTGGCTGGGACGATTACCGTGCGCTGCATGGCAATCGCGCGACGCTACTGTTCATGCGCGATGACAGCGGCTGGGTACATGTCGTGACGCCGGAAACCGTGCTAAAGCCGGGGCCGGGGTGGACGCTGGTGGCGCTGATTCAGCCGGAGAGCGTCAGCGCCTGACAGACCGAATCGCGGGCAAGCCCGCTCCCACAGTGTCCGTGTCGAACACATCATCAGCGGACAACACAAAACGCGTGGGAGCGGGCTTGCCCGCGAATGCCGCGGCTCGGTGCTGGATCAGGCCGAGAAACCCGGCAGCACCGGCACCGGACGCTTGTCATCATCGATGGCAACAAAGCTGAACTGCCCGTGAATGGCTTTCTCACGACCGTCGCAGCTCATGCTTTCAACGAACACTTCCACCTCGACCTTGAGGCTGGTGTTGCCGACCTTGATCACCCGCCCAACCAGTTCGACGATGGAGCCTGCCGGGATCGCATGATTGAAATCGATGCGATCGGTCGACACTGTCACCAGCGGCAAACGGCAGAAGCGCGTGGCGGTGATGAAGGACACTTCGTCCATCCAGGCCAGCGCGGTGCCGCCGAACAGGGTGTTGTGGTGGTTGGTGGTCGGCGGAAAAACCGCCTTGGTCACGCGGGTCACCGAGAGTTCGGTGCGGCGTTCGATTTCTTGCTCGCGAGGGGTCATGGGTCAGGCCTGAAACAGAAATGCGGTGGATAAATTGCGGGCAACAAAAAAGCAGCCCGTAGGCTGCTTTTTTCTGCATCGGAAGCTGGACTTAAGCCAGTTTTTCCTTGATGCGAGCTGCTTTACCCGACAGGTCGCGCAGGTAGTACAGCTTGGCTTTACGTACGTCACCGCGACGCTTGACAGCCATGCTGTCGATTTGCGGGGAGTAGGTCTGGAAAGTACGTTCTACGCCAACACCGTTGGAGATTTTACGAACGGTGAACGCACTGTTCACGCCGCGGTTACGCTTGGCGATGACAACGCCTTCGAACGCTTGCAGACGGGAACGATCGCCTTCCTTCACTTTCACCTGAACGACGATGGTGTCGCCTGGGGCAAAGGTAGGGATTTCTTTGGTCATCTGCTCTGCTTCGAGTGCAAGGATGATTTTGTTGGTCATGCTGTGCTCCTAAGGTAAATCGTCTGATCTACCATCGATACGTTGTTAACTATCGTCCCGCTCGCGGATGTATTCCTCGAGCAGCTTCTTCTCTTCTCCAGAAAGCGAGCGGCTTTCCAGAAGATCGGCGCGTCGTTCAAAGGTCCTGCCAAGGGACTGCTGTAAACGCCAACGCCGGATATGCGCGTGATTGCCACTCAGCAACACGTCGGGAACACGCTGATCCGCATACACCTCAGGTCGGGTGTAGTGCGGGCAATCCAGCAGACCATCCGTAAAGGAATCTTCCTCAGCGGAATCCGCATGCCCTAAAGCTCCGGGCAGCAGTCGTGTAACCGCATCGATCATGACCATGGCCGGCAGCTCGCCGCCAGACAACACATAGTCACCAATCGACCACTCTTCATCGACATGAGCCTCAATAAAGCGCTCGTCAATGCCTTCATAGCGACCGGCAATCAGGATCAATGCATCCGATTTCGCCAGTTCGCGTACCGCCGACTGAGTCAGTTGACGGCCTTGGGGGGACAGGTAAATCACCTTCGCCGCCTCCCCGGCTGCTGCCTTGGCCTGAACCAGAGCATCTTCCAGGGGCTTGATCTTCATCACCATGCCCGGACCACCGCCAAACGGGCGATCGTCCACAGTGTGATGCCGATCCGTCGTGTAATCCCGCGGATTCCAACAGGTCAGCTGCAAGAGCCCCTGTTTGACCGCACGACTGGTAATGCCGTACTCACTGATGGCCGAGAACATCTCGGGGAACAGCGTAATGACGTCTACGCGCAGGCTGGCCATTGCTTAGAAGTCCGCGTCCCATTCCACCCTCATCACGCCTGCTTCCAAGTCGATTGCCAGCACGCATTGCTCCGTATAGGGCAACAACCGCTCGCGATCATCCAGGCTGCCAACGCAGGGCTTGACCACCAATACATCGTTCGCGCCGGTCTCCAACAGGTGATCAACCTTGCCGAACAATTGTTCGTCCTGGTTGATGACACTCAGACCTTCCAACTGGTACCAGTAGTACTCGTCGGCGGTAAGGTCGGGCAAAAGGCTTCGCGGGATGCAAATCTCGTAACCGCTCAGAAGACGGGCTTCATCGCGATCGTCGAGGCCTTTGAGCTTCACAACCAGATCCTTTTGAGTGGATCGGCCGCTGACCAGCTCGACCTGTTTCACTATGCCTTCGCGCCGAAGCGTCCAGTTGCGATAGCCCAACAGGTTTTCAATCGGATCGGTAAAGGAAAAGACCTTCACCTCGCCGCGAACGCCGTGAACCGAAAAAATCTTGCCGACAACGATCAGGTCATCAGCTTTTTCTGGCGTCGCGCTCATACTGCTCAGGCTGCAGCCTTGGCAGATTCCTTCAGCAACTGAGCAACACGCTCAGAAGGCTGTGCACCAACGCTCAGCCAGTAGGCAACGCGCTCTTGGTTCACGGACAGACGGATTTCCTGACCACGGGCAACAGGGTTGAAGAAGCCAACCTGTTCTTTGTGGGAACCGTCACGCGGGTTGCGGGAGTCGGTTACGGTCAGGTGGTAAAACGGGCGCTTTTTGGAGCCGCCAAGGGCAAGACGGATTGTTAGCATGTGAACATCGTTCCTGTAGTCGGTGCTGCAAATCTAAATGCACAGCGGGCATGGGTGCCCGAAAGGCCGCATATTCTAAGGAATATCCGGACTTTTGCAAATGACTTTTTCCGGCGCCTGTGGCATGCCGTGCAGATTTGCATATGGGGCCGTCGTTTAACACGGCCGGTCAGCTCCCGCCGAGTGCGGGTTTGCTGTGGATCCCGCTTCCTTGCGGGACTGCGCCGGTGCGACGACCGGCGAGTTCTTTTACATCTTTGGCATGCCGCCGCCGGGCAACATTCCGCCCATGCCGCGCATCATTTTCGCCATTCCGCCCTTGGCGGAGAATTTCTTCATCATCTTCTGCATCTGCTTGTGCTGCTTGATCAAGCGACCGATGTCCTGCACCTGGGTGCCGGAGCCCAAGGCGATCCGGCGCTTGCGCGAACCGCTGATCAGCTCAGGGTCGCGGCGCTCGGCCGGGGTCATGGAATTGATGATGGCTTCCATCTGTTTGAACTGCTTCTCTGCGGCGCTCTGGGCATTGCCCATTTGCGAGAGATTGACACCGCCGATGCTCGGCAGCTTGTCCATGAGCCCGCCGAGGCCGCCCATGTTCTTCATCTGTTGCAGCTGATCGCGGAAATCTTCGAGGTCGAAGCCCTTGCCCTTCTTCAGCTTCTTGGCCAGTTTGTCGGCCTTGTCCTTGTCGAGGGTCGCCTCAGCCTGTTCGATCAGGCTGAGCACGTCGCCCATGCCGAGGATCCGCGAAGCGATACGCTCAGGATGGAACGGATCGAGTGCTTCGCTCTTCTCGCCCATACCGATGAACTTGATCGGCTTGCCGGTGATCGCGCGAACCGACAGCGCGGCACCGCCACGGGCATCACCGTCGACCTTGGTCAGGATCACGCCGGTCAGCGGCAGCGCATCACCGAAGGCCTTGGCCGTGTTGGCCGCGTCCTGACCGGTCATGGCGTCGACCACGAACAGGGTTTCAACCGGGTTGATCGCGGCGTGCAGCGCCTTGATCTCGCCCATCATCTCTTCATCGATGTGCAGACGACCGGCGGTGTCGACGATGACCACGTCGATGAATTTCAGTTTTGCTTCTTTAATAGCTGCGTTGGCGATGTCGACCGGTTTCTGGCTCAGGTCGGACGGGAAGAACGTTACGCCGATGTCGTTGGCCAGGGTTTCCAGCTGTTTAATAGCAGCAGGACGGTAGATGTCCGCCGACACGACCATGACCGACTTTTTCTTGCGCTCTTTAAGGAAGCGCGCCAGCTTGCCGGCAGTGGTGGTCTTACCCGCGCCCTGCAGACCGGCCATCAGAATGACGGCGGGCGGCACGGCGCTCAGGTTCAGGTCTTCGTTGGCCGCGCCCATCAGGCTTTCGAGTTCGGCCTGAACGATCTTAACGAACGCCTGGCCCGGCGTCAGGCTGCGCGACACCTCTGTGCCGACAGCGCGTTCCTTGACCGAATTGACGAAGTCCTTGACCACCGGCAGGGCGACGTCGGCTTCGAGCAACGCCATGCGCACTTCGCGCAGGGTGTCTTTGATATTGTCCTCGGTCAGCTTCGCCTTGCCGGTGACATGGCGCAGCGTCTGCGAGAGACGGTCGGTTAAGTTTTCAAACATTGCGCGATCCTTTCAGGCCCTGTGTAGACCGGGATAATGGCGGCCCAGACCGGAATCAACATGTGCTCGGCGAGCCTGCGGCGTGGGCAGGTCGCGGATTATAGCGAAGACTGCGGCTGGCGGACACCTCGCTGTCAGCTTGCCGGTCTTTCTTGCAACGGCGGTTCTATGCCAAACTCAGCCCCTTTCGGGCTTGCCTAACAGGATTTATGCTCCCCTTGTCACCGAGTTTGCTGACCACCCTCGCCGCCGCCCTTCTCTACGCCGCTGCGACCCTCTATCAGGGCACCCGCCTGGCCACTGGCGCCAAGGCCAACAAGCGCCTGCTGGTCTCGCTCGGCGTTCTCGCCGTGCTGGCCCACAGCGCCAGCCTGCTTACGCATTTATTGACGCCGATCGGTCTGGGCCTGGATTTCTTCAGTGCTTCGAGCCTGATCGCTGCGGCGGTCATTGCCCTGACCCTGCTCGCCTGCTCACGGATTCCGGTGGAAAACCTGCTGGTGCTGCTGTTCCCGCTGGGTGCGATCACGGTGCTGCTGGCGCAGTTCGCGCCGGCCGGTACGGTGCAGATCATCGATGAAGAACCGGGCATCCTCGCGCACATCCTGTTGTCGATCCTCGCCTACGGCATGTTCACCATCGCGGTGTTCCAGGCCTTGTTGCTGCTGGTGCAGGATCATCAGCTCAAGCACAAGCACCCGTCCGGGCTGATCAAGAACTTCCCGCCACTACAAACCATGGAAAGCCTGCTGTTCGGCTTCCTCTGGGCTGGCTGGACGCTGCTGTCGCTGTCGTTGATCTCCGGCTGGCTGTTCGTCGAGAACCTGTTTGCCCAGCACCTGGTGCATAAAACCCTGCTGGCCTGCCTGGCCTGGATCGTGTTCAGCGTCCTGCTGTGGGGCCGTAACCGCCTCGGCTGGCGCGGACACAAGGCAATCCGCTGGACCCTCGCCGGTTTCTGCCTGCTGATGCTCGCGTATTTCGGCAGCAAACTGGTCCGTGAATACATCCTGCACATCTGACGGGCGGCATAAATGGACGGTTTGCCCATAGGGCCGATGCTCGCGGTATTTGTCCTGCTGATTCTATGGTCAGGGCTGTTTACCGCCGTCGAAGCGGCGCAACAGCACCTGCTCGCGCAACGCACCGCATCCCGCGCCAGCGACAAGCCCTTGGCCAAGCTCAGCTTCCCGCTCGACAGCCTGATCCTCTGCAATACCCTGTGCCGCGCCCTCGCCGTCATTCTGGCCACGCTGCTGGCAATCTTTCTCTGTGAAGAAAACGGCCCCTGGGCGGCTTGCCTTGGCGCCGGCGCCCTGCTGCTGGTTTTTGCCGACTATTTCCCCCGCGCCCTCGCCCAGCGTTATCCGGATGCGGTGCTGTCGTTCGGCAATACGCTGCTGGCAGTACCGCTGAAGGTCGTTTACCCGCTTGCCTGGCTGCTCAGCCGCGTCAGTGGTTTGCTGATGCGCCCGTTCATCCGCAAGGCCCAGGTGGTGCAACAGAGCGAAGACGATGTGCCGGCAGAGCGTCATGATGACCCCGATCATCCAGTGCGCCCGCACCCGGTTTCGGGCATCCATGCGCTGGATAACATCACGGTCAACGACATTCTGGTGCCGCGCAGCGATGTCGACGGCATCAACCTCGACGATCCGATCGAAGAAATCACCGAGCAACTGCGCCACAACCGTCGTACTCGTCTGCCGCTGTTTCACAGCGATATCAATCAGGTCGAGGCGGTGCTCAACACCCGGCAGGTCCGCCATTTGCTGGACAATGGCAACCTGACCCGCGAAGCCTTGCTGGCGGCCAGTTACGAGCCCTACTTCGTTCCCGAAAGCACCCCGCTGCAACTGCAGCTGCTGAACTTCCACAAGCAGCAGCGGCGGCTGGGCATGGTGGTGGACGAGTACGGCGAAGTGCTGGGGATTGTCACCCTGGAAGACATTCTCGAAGAGATCGTCGGCGAATTCGAAAGCGAGCACAGCCTCGACAACCCGCACATCCACCCACAAGCCGATGGCCGCATGGTGATCGACGGCGCCGCGTCGATCCGCGAACTGAACAAATGCCTGGGCTGGCACCTGCCCAGCGACGGCCCACGGACCCTCAATGGCCTGGTGACCGAAGCACTGGAAACGATCCCGGAAAGCGCGGTCTGCCTGAAGATCGGCCGCTACCGGCTGGAGATTCTCGAAACCGAAGAGAACCGGGTCAGCAAGGTCCTGATCTGGCACACCTCCTCGGCCCCGGCGCTCGCCCCTGTCCGCTAGGCAGCCCCTTGTTCAATCGTTAGCCACCTTCCTATAATCGCGGGGCTTACCCAAGCCCCGCCGAACCGCGTGCTTACCCCGCACCCGACTGGTTCCGGCCGGTTCATCGGCAATATCCGCATCACACCGACGACTGTTCCTACCTGAAGCAGCGATCGCGCCTCATCCCACATCCCTGGGTGTTCGACCATAATAATTCGCTCCAACGGAGCTCATGACTGTCAGGGATCACCGCATGACGACCAGTACCGCTTACAGCGACACCACGCCCGCCCAACCGACCAACTCCGCCACCCGCGTGGCCACCGCGAGTTTCATCGGCACGGCCATCGAGTTCTACGATTTCTACGTCTACGCCACCGCTGCCGCGCTGGTGATCGGGCCGGTGTTCTTCCCGCAGACCTCCGGCACGGCGCAGATGCTCTCCGCCTTCCTGACCTTCGGCATCGCCTTCCTCGCCCGACCGCTGGGCTCGGCGCTGTTTGGCCACTTCGGCGACCGCATCGGCCGTAAATCCACGCTGGTGGCCTCACTGCTGCTGATGGGTGTCTGCACCACGCTGATCGGCGTGCTGCCGGGTTATGACAGTATCGGCGCCTGGGCACCGATCCTGCTCTGCGTGCTGCGCTTCGGCCAGGGCCTGGGATTGGGGGGCGAATGGGGTGGCGCGGCGCTGCTGGCGACCGAAAACGCCCCGAAAGGCAAACGGGCGTGGTTCGGCATGTTCCCGCAACTCGGCCCGTCGATTGGTTTTCTGGCTGCCAACGGTCTGTTCCTGACGTTGGCCATGAGCCTGAGCGACGATCAATTCCGCAGCTGGGGCTGGCGGATTCCGTTCCTGCTCAGCGCCGTGCTGGTGATGGTCGGGCTGTACGTGCGCCTCAAGCTTCACGAAACCCCGGTGTTCGCCAATGCCATTGCCCGCCAGGAACGAGTGAAAGTGCCGCTGGTCGAGCTGTTCAGCCAATACTGGGCACCGACGCTGCTGGGCGCCGCCGCCATGGTGGTGTGTTACGCGCTGTTCTACATCTCGACCGTGTTTTCCCTGAGCTATGGCGTATCCACATTGGGTTACAGCCGCGAGACCTTCCTCGGTCTGCTGTGCTTCGCGGTGCTGTTCATGGCGGCCGCGACGCCGCTGTCGGCATGGGCCAGTGATCGTTACGGACGCAAACCGGTGCTGATCGTCGGCGGTGTGCTGGCGATTCTTTCCGGATTTCTGATGGAGCCGTTGCTGACTCAGGGATCGACCTGGGGCGTGGCCCTGTTCCTGTGCATCGAGCTGTTCCTGATGGGCGTGACATTCGCCCCGATGGGCGCTCTGCTGCCGGAACTGTTCCCGACGCACGTGCGGTATACCGGCGCATCGGCGGCCTACAACCTCGGCGGGATTGTCGGGGCCTCGGCGGCGCCGTTCTTCGCGCAGAAACTGGTGGCGATGGGCGGTTTGAGTTACGTCGGCGGGTATGTGTCTGCGGCAGCGGTGCTCAGCCTGATCGCTGTGCTGTGCCTGAAGGAGACGCGCAATAACGACCTGAATCAGGTGGTGTAAGCGCAAAGATCGCTCCCGCGCGGGCGGGAGCGATCAGATGGCGTGATTACAGCTCTACAACAACAGCCTGGGAAGCACGGGTCGCTTTGGCACGAGCAGCTTCAATCGACTCGTCGCGGGCCAGTGCAACACCCATGCGGCGCTGACCGTTGACTTCAGGCTTGCCAAACAGACGCAGCGCGGTATCCGGCTCGCTCAGTGCAGCACCGAGGTTGGCGAATGCAGTCTGGGTCGACTGGCCTTCCACCAGAATCACCGCTGAAGCCGATGGGCCGAACTGACGGATCAGCGGCACCGGCAGACCGAGGATCGCCCGGGCGTGCAGGGCGAACTGCGACAGGTCCTGAGAAATCAGGGTCACCAGACCGGTGTCGTGCGGGCGCGGCGACACTTCGCTGAACCACACCTGATCGCCCTTGATGAACAGCTCGACGCCGAACAGGCCACGACCGCCCAACGCTTCGGTCACGGCTTTGGCAACGCGCTCGGACTCAGCCAGCGCCACCGGGCTCATGGCCTGTGGCTGCCAGGATTCCTGATAGTCGCCCTTCTCCTGACGGTGGCCGACCGGCGCACAGAACGTCGTGCCGCCGACGTGACGCACGGTCAGCAGAGTGATTTCGTAGTCGAAATCGATGAAGCCTTCGATGATCACCCGACCTTTGCCGGCGCGACCACCCTCTTGCGCGTAATCCCAGGCTTTCTGCACGTCATCGGCGCTGCGCAGCAGGCTCTGACCCTTGCCCGACGAACTCATCACCGGCTTCACGACGCACGGAAAGCCAAGGTCCTGAACAGCCTTGCTGTAGTCCTCGAAGGTGTCGGCGAAGTGGTACGGCGAAGTCGGCAGGTCCAGCTCTTCGGCAGCCAGACGACGGATGCCTTCGCGGTTCATGGTCAGTTGCGCGGCGCGAGCGGTCGGGATCACGGTGAAGCCTTCGGCTTCCAGTTCGACCAGGGTGGCGGTGGCGATGGCTTCGATTTCCGGCACGATGAAGTGCGGCTTCTCGGCTTCGATCACTGCACGCAGGGCGGCGCCGTCGAGCATGTTGATCACGTGGCTGCGATGGGCAACCTGCATGGCCGGCGCATTGGCGTAACGGTCAACGGCGATCACTTCAACGCCCAGGCGCTGCAGCTCGATTACCACTTCCTTGCCCAACTCACCACAGCCACACAGCAATACGCGGGTCGCGGTCGGCGACAATGGAGTTCCGATACGGGTCATCTCAGGTCCTCAAAGAAGCGGATCATCGAGGAAAGCAACGCCAGACGCGCTTTCCATGGGGAGAAAGCGCGGCATTTTACATGAACCTGAGGGTTTGGCTTCAGCCGGCGACAGCCTGTTTGCGTTCGCGCCAGGCCATGATCAGCCAGACGGCGGTAACACCGGCGAACTTCGAGGCCAGAGCAGTGATGAGCACCGGCGGCGTCAGCAGGTCGATCATGCCAAAGAAGATGAAGGTATCAAGCGGAATGCTCAGCGCCGAACTGATCCACAAGCGGTCGCGCAACGGGCGCTTGGTAATGGTGAACACCAGCCAGTCGATGCACTCGGAGACCGCGAATGCCGTGGCGCTGGCCAGCGCAATCGACGGATCGGACGTGACATAGGACAGCACCAGCGCTGCGAGCATCGCCACGATCGCGCCATGACCGAAACGGGTCTGCACCATGTCGCGCAGCACGAACACCAGCCCGCCCCAGGCCGACCAGATGATGTCCAGATGCGGCGCGGTGGAGAAGGCGAAGTTGATCAGCACGACACTGCTGATGTAAGCGATGAGGAAAATCATGGGCGTGACCTGTCAATTTGGCGCACAGGTTACTTCAGCCCTTCGATGGCGCCAATCAAATCGGCTATTGCCCTGGCGTTTTGCCGATCATCCAGACCAGGCCACTGGCCTTGGCCCGCTCATGACACAGCCCAAGCACAACCCGGCGTTCATCATTGGTCATGCGGCTCCAGCGAGTGATCTCCTCGACCGTGCGCTGGCAACCGGTGCAAATATCGTCTTCGTCCAGCGCGCAAATGCTCACGCACGGCGAGGCGACAGGTCTTTCCGGGGTTGTCATTCTTCCTGCTCGACCAGATCGCGCGCATAGCGCTGGGAGTTATGCACATAGTGCGCGGCACTGGCTTCGAGCATCTTCTTCTGCGGCTCGGTGAGTTCGCGCACGACCTTGCCCGGCGAGCCCATCACCAGCGAGCCGTCAGGAATTTCCTTGCCTTCGCCGATCAGCGAATTGGCGCCGATGATGCAGTTCTTGCCGATCTTCGCGCCGTTGAGGATGACCGCGTTGATGCCAATCAGGCTGTAGTCGCCGACCGTGCAGCCGTGGAGCATGGCGTTGTGGCCGATGGTCACGCCGGTGCCGATGGTCAGCGGATAGCCCATGTCGGTGTGCATCACCGTGCCGTCCTGCACATTGCTGTTCTTGCCGATCAGGATCAGTTCGTTGTCGCCGCGCAACACGGCGTTGAACCAGACGTTGGCGCCCTCTTCCAGTCTGACCTTGCCCACCAGCACGGCATTGGGGGCGACCCAGCTCTGCGGATGGGTGTCGACACGGGCGTCGCCCAGGCGGTATTTCATCTTGTTTTCCTCAGGGCTCACGGTGGCTGGCCATTCGAACGATGGCTTCAGGTATTGATGAAGCTTTTGGGCGGTTGATGCAGGCTGATTCTGGCGTCATAGAGCAGGTTGATCAACTCGACGATCATGATTGCCGTCAGCCCCCAGATCTTGTATTCGCCGTAACGATAGCTCGGCACGTACCAACTGCGACCCTGATAGTCGATGCGGTGGGTGTGTTCGCGCGGATCCTTGCGGAAGAACTCCAGCGGCACACTGAACACCGCAGCGATCTCGGCATCATTGGCCTGGTATTCGACAAAATCGGGAATCACCCCGACATACGGAGTGACCTTGATGCCATGCAGGGAAATCAGCGGGCTGAGCGGACCGATCACTTCGACCAGTCCCGGCGGCAGGCCGATTTCCTCTTCGGCTTCACGCAGAGCGGTAAACACCAGGTCCGGATCTTCCGGATCCCGACGCCCGCCCGGGAAGGCGACTTCGCCGCCGTGGGTCGAAAGCCCGCTGGCCCGCAGGGTGAGGACAAGTTCGGGTTCGTCACTGCGAGTAATCGGCACCAGGACAGCGGCCTCGGGGAAACGCGTGTCGGTCTCCAGCGTGCGCGGCGTGTGATTGCTTACCCGGTGCAGTAGCTCGTCCAGCATAAGTGTTCTCGATCGGTGCCTTACCCTGCATCATGCACCAATCATTGCGACCGCCCAACCCCCGAACGGGGGTCATGTCGCGAAACGACAACTTGCCGACTGACACCGCTGCACGCCAAGATAGGCGCAGCATTCAGGAACCCCAGCATGAAATTTTGCAGCCAGTGCGGCAACCCGGTGACCCAGCGCATTCCCGAAGGCGACTCGCGGCTGCGATTCGTCTGCGACAGCTGTCAGACGATTCACTACCAGAACCCCAATATCGTGGCCGGTTGTGTACCGACCTGGGGCACCAAGGTCCTGCTCTGTCGCCGCGCCATCGAGCCACGCCTCGGTTACTGGACGCTGCCTGCCGGTTTCATGGAGAACGGCGAGACCATCGAACAGGCCGCCATCCGCGAAACCTCCGAAGAAGCCTGCGCCCGGGTACGCAACCTGAGCATCTACACCCTGATCGACGTGCCGCACATCAGCCAGGTACATGTGTTTTTCCGCGCCGAGCTGGCGGATCTGGACTTCGCCGCCGGCCCCGAAAGCCTGGAAGTGCAGTTGTTCGACGAAGCGGATATTCCCTGGGACGAACTGGCGTTCCGTACGGTGGGCCGGACCCTTGAATGCTTTTTCGCTGACCGGCGCGTCGAGGTCTATCCGGTGCGCTCCGAATCGATCCCGCCGCTCACTCAACCAGCCATCACTTGATTTCGACGATGGCCGGCCGATAACCGGCTTACGCAGCCCGCGACAGCGCCTGCACACTATCTATAAATAAAGTATCTGCTTCATTTCTGGGGAATCGTTTCAATGCGCTGGTTGCTTGCCCTGTTCTGCCTGTCGTTCGTCACCGTCTCCCAAGCGTCATTCGTGACCACCGTGACGCCATCGAACACCCCGCTCATCGAAAAAGTACTGGTGCTCAAATCGGCTCATCAACTGCAGTTGATCGCCGACGGCAAGCCCCTCAAGAGCTATCGCATTTCCCTGGGCAAAGGCGCGAAAAAAGGCCCGAAACTGATTGAAGGCGACAAACGCACGCCGGAAGGTTTCTATTGGATCGACTGGCGCAAGACCAGCGACAAATTCAACCTGTCGATGCACATCTCCTACCCGAACATCAGCGACTCCGCCCGCGCCCGCCGCGAAGGCGTCGAGCCTGGCGGAATGATCATGATCCACGGCACGCCGGACTCCGAGGACACTCCCGAACAACTGTTCCACACCCTGGACTGGACCGACGGCTGCATTGCCATGCGCAATGTCGACATGCGCGAAGTCTGGAACCTGGTGCCGGATGGCACGATGATCGAAATCCGCCCCTGATTCCGTAGCCAGGGCACCTGTTCCCTCCGGGCCGCGAAGCGGCCCTTTCTCCTGACCATTGGTCGCCCGTAAAAAATAAATTCAAAAGATCGCAGCCTGCGGCCAGGCCTGAACGGTGATACCACTTTCACCCGCCAGAACAGCCGCAGACTGCGATTTTTTGCGTTTTACAGTCCACCTCTAATACCACTTGAAACCACCCACCTTGAAACCCTCGAACCCATAGGCCTACAGGCATTTCCGACGCGTTGACATGGTATGCAAGTGGTATTAGTTTTCGCCCGACAACCGAGCGACAACAATCCTATATCAGCGCCGGAAAAGCCTTACATGAACGACCTCCACGCCCTACGTCCCGACGACTCCCAGCCGACGCCGCTGTACCTGCAACTGGCGCGCAATCTGGAGGCGGCGATCCATGCCGGCCAGTGGAAAGCCGAACAGGCGATGCCGTCGGAGCGCAATCTCAGCGAACTGCTGGGGATTTCCCGGGTCACCGCGCGCAAGGCGCTGGAAGTCCTGCTCGATCAAGGTTTGATCCGCCGCCTGCAAGGTTCCGGCACCTTCATCACCCCACGCCTTGAACAACCGCTGTCGCGCCTGTCGGGTTTCAGCGAGATGCTGCGCCTCAAGGGCTTCGTGCCCAGCTCGCAATGGCTGGAGCGGGAAATCACCCTGCCGACCCACGAAGAACTGATCCGCCTCGGCCTGTCGCCGAACGACAAGGTCGCGCGCATGAAACGCCTGCGCAAGGCCGACGACACCGTGATGGCCATCGAGATGAGCACCCTGCCCGCCTCGATCATGCCCAAGCCACAGGTGGTGGGCGATTCCCTCTACGAACACCTCGACAGCATCGGCAAACCGATCGTGCGCGCCCTGCAGCACATCCAGGCCATCAATGCCTCGGACGAGTTCGCCGCACTGGTCGGCATCGCCCCCGGCACCGCGATGCTGCTGATGACCCGGGTCGGCTACCTGGAAGACAACACGCCGATCGAAGTCACCGACACCTATTGCCGCAACGACTACTACGACTTTGTTGCAGAGCTGCGCCGCTGATCAGCAGCCAGGCCAAACGAGAGAAGCGAAATGTCCGAAGACAACATCCTCACCGCTGACGGCTGGGTTCGCGGCCGGCTGATCCACGAACACGGCAGAGTCGTGTCGATCGAAGGCGTGCCTTGCGATCCGGCGACCAATGACCTGCCTTATCTGCTGCCGGGCTTCATCGACCTGCACGTCCACGGCGGCGGCGGCAAGGACATCATGGAAGGCGCCAGCGCCTTCGAGACCATCACCAAGACCCACGTGCGATTCGGCACCACCTCGTTGCTCGCCACCACCATGACCGCACCGAGCGCCGAGATTTCCAGCGTGCTCAGGGAAGTCGGCGAGTTCTGTGAACAGCGCCCGAAAGGTGCCGCCCGGGTTCTCGGCGTTCACCTTGAAGGCCCCTACATCAATCCCGGCAAACTCGGCGCACAACCGAACTTTGCCCACACCGCGTTGATGGCCGAGGTCGAAGACTATCTGGCACTGGCGCCGATTCGAGTGATCACCATCGCCCCGGAAATCGCCGGCCATGACGGTTTGATTCGTGAACTCAGCAGCCGTGGCATCCGCATGCAGATCGGCCACACCCTCGGCAGTTACGAGGAAGGCGTCGCCGCCCTCGAAGCCGGCGCCAGCAGTTTCACCCACTTGTACAACGCCATGAGCCCGCTGCATCACCGCGAGCCGGGCATCGTCGGCGCCGCCCTCGCCCACGCCAAATTCGCCGAGCTGATTCCGGATTTGCTGCACGTGCACCCCGGCGCGATCCGCGTGGCCCTGCGTTCGATTCCGTGCCTGTACTGCGTGACCGACTCGACCGCCGCCGCCGGCATGCCCGACGGCGAATACAAGCTCGGCAGCCACACCGTCACCAAATGCCTGGGCGGCGTGCGCCTGCCCGACGGCACGCTGGCCGGCAGCACCCTGACCATGGATCAGGCCCTGCGCAATCTGGTGAAGATCGGCCTGCCGATCGCCGAGGCCTCGCAACGTCTTTCGCAATTCCCCGCCGACTACCTCGGCATCACCGAACGCGGGCGCCTTGCACCTGGCGCCTGGGCCGACTGCGTGCGGCTGGATCGCTCACTCACACTGACCGCCGTCATGGTCGAAGGAGAAGACATTGACTTCAAAAATGCTTGAGGAGGCGCTGTCCTCATTCGAGGCCGTGCAAGCCCAACTGCAACAGCTCGACTCGCCAATGATCGAGATCGCCGGGCGCCTGCGTCGTCAACCGCCGCAAGTGGCGATGACCGTTGCCCGTGGCAGCTCCGACCATGCGGCGAGCTACTTCGCCTACCTGACCATGCAGCAACTGGGGGTTCCGGTGGCGTCGTTGCCGATGTCGGTGGTGACCATGCAACAGGCGCCTTTGAAGGTCAGCGGTCAGGTTGCGTTCGCGTTTTCCCAGTCGGGCCAGAGCCCGGATCTGGTCAACAGCCTGCGCCTGTTGCGCAAGCGTGGCGCGCTCAGTGTGTCGATGGTCAACGCCGCCGATTCGCCGCTGGAGGCTACGTGCGAATTCAGCCTGCCATTGCTGGCCGGCACCGAAAGCAGTGTCGCAGCGACCAAGAGTTTCATCGCCACCCTCAGCGCCAGCGCCCGTCTGATCGCGCACTGGAAAGAAGACGCCGAATTGCTGGAGGCGCACAACGCCCTGCCCGAAGGCCTGCGCGAAGCCGCGCAACAGGACTGGAGCCTGGCCATCGACGCCCTGCGCGATTGCGAGCGGTTGATGGTGATCGGCCGTGGCGCCGGTTTCGCCATCGCCCAGGAAGCCGCACTGAAATTCAAGGAAACCTCGGCGATCCAGGCCGAAGCCTTCAGCAGCGCCGAAGTCCGTCACGGCCCGATGGCCCTGATCGACGAACACTACCCATTGCTGGTGTTCGCCCCGCGCGGCGCCGAACAGGCCGGCCTGCTGAGCCTGGCAGCCGAGATGCGTCAGCGCGGTGCCCGCGTGCTGCTGGCCGCGCCGAATGACGTGAGCGAGCGCGACCTGACCCTCAGCCGTGCCGAGCACCCGGCCCTCGATCCGATCCTCGCGATTCAGAGTTTCTACGTGATGGCGGCCGGTCTGGCCGTGGCCCGTGGCATGGACCCGGATCAGCCGCGACACCTGAGCAAAGTCACCCGTACGCACTGAGTCCGAACCGAACGTTTTCCTGATGAGACCGAGCCATGCACAACAACAATAAAGAGCTGACTTTAAGCGCCCCGCTCAGCGGCCCGGTGCTCACGCTCGCCAACGTTCCGGACGCGGTGTTCGCCAGCGGCGCGATGGGCGACGGCATTGCCATCGATCCGCTGAACGACACCCTGTATTCGCCCTGCGCCGGGGTAGTGATCCACGTCGCCCGCACCGGCCATGCGCTGACCGTGCGCGCCGACAACGGCGCCGAGCTGTTGCTGCACCTCGGTCTGGACACGGTGGAGTTGCAGGGTGAAGGCTTCTCGATGCTGGTCAAGGAAGGCGCGCGGGTCAGCAATGGCCAGCCGCTGCTGCGCTATGACCTGGACAAGGTCGGCCGCCAGTGCAAAAGCCTGGTCAGCCTGCTGATCCTGACCAACAGCCAGGATTTCCAGGCGCGCCCCATCACCCTGAAAACGGTGAAGGTCGGCGAGCCGCTGCTGCACATCATCGCTCGTCACAGTACAGCGGCGAATGCAGAAGAACTCGGCGGCCCGGAAGTTCTCGGTCACGTGCAGGTTGCCCATCGCGGCGGTCTGCATGCGCGCCCGGCGGCGTTGATCCGCCAGACGGCGCAAGGGTTCAAGAGCCAGTCGCAGCTGCATTTCGCCGGCAAGTCGGCATCGTGCAACAGCCTCATCGGTTTGATGGGCCTGGCGATTGGCGAGCAGGACGAAGTGCAAGTCAGTTGCCAGGGCCCGGACGCACAGGCTGCGCTGCAAGCCTTGCTCACTGCGTTGGCCACCGCACTGCCCGAAGACCATCACGCTGCCGCACCGGTTGCCGCCGCTCCACGCAATCGCTCGGCCGAGGCTGGCGTGTTGCACGGTGTTTGCGCCGCGCCGGGACTGGTCGGCGGGCCTCTGTTTCGTCTGAACGCGATCAGCCTGCCGGCCGACACCGGCAATCATCAGCCCGAGCATCAACTACAGATTCTCGACACCGCGCTGAATCAGGTTCGCAGCGAAATCGACGGCACCCTCGTCCAGGCGAAAAAACAGCGCAATGCCGACGAGGAAGCGATCTTCGCCGCGCACCTGGCCTTGCTGGAAGACCCGGCCTTGCTCGACGCCGCCCAGCAATCGATTGAAACCGGCACGGCGGCGACCCACGCCTGGAGCCAGTCCATCGATGCGCAATGCGAAGTGCTGCAAAACACCGGCAGCCCACTGCTGGCCGAGCGCGCCAACGATCTGCGCGACCTCAGGCAACGCGTGCTGCGCGCCCTGCTCGGCGAAGCCTGGCACTACGACGTGCCGGCCGGCGCCATCGTCGCCGCCCACGAACTGACGCCGTCGGACCTGCTGCAACTGAGCGCGCAAGGCGTCGCCGGTTTGTGCATGGCCGAAGGTGGCGCGACTTCCCACGTGGCGATTCTGGCTCGGGGCAAAGGCCTGCCGTGCGTGGTCGCACTGGGCTCGGCGCTGCTCGATCAAGCGCAAGGCCTGTCGGTGGTCCTCGACGCCGACGGCGGTCGCCTCGAGCTGACGCCGAATGCCGAGCGTCTGGCCGAAGTGCAGCAGGCGCAAATCGACCGTCAACAACGGCGCGACGCCCAGCAGGCCCAGGCCCACCTGCCGGCCGAAACCCGCAACGGCGTATCCATCGAAGTGGTCGCCAACGTCGCCTCCAGCCATGAAGCGGCCGATGCGTTTGCCAATGGCGCCGATGGCGTCGGCCTGTTGCGCACCGAATTTCTGTTCGTCGACCGCCAGACTGCGCCGGACGTCGAAGAGCAACGCGCTGCCTATCAAGCCGTGATTGATGCCATGGGCGACAAGTCGGTGATCATCCGCACCATCGACGTCGGTGGCGACAAACAACTCGATTACCTGCCGCTGCCAGTAGAGGCCAACCCGGTGCTCGGCCTGCGTGGCATTCGCCTGGCCCAGGCCCGCCCGGAAATCCTCGATCAGCAACTGCGCGCACTGCTGCAAGTCAGCCCGTTGCAGCGTTGCCGGATCCTGCTGCCGATGGTCACCGAGGTCGAAGAATTGCTGCACATCCGCCAGCGGGTCGATGCGCTGTGCCTGGAACTGGGAATCAATCAACGTCCGGAAATCGGCGTGATGATCGAAGTCCCGGCCGCCGCGTTGCAGGCCGAGCAACTGGCCGAACACGCCGACTTCCTGTCCATCGGCACCAACGACCTGTCGCAATACACCCTGGCCATGGACCGCGACCACTCAGGCCTCGCCGCACGGGTCGATGCACTTCACCCGGCGCTGCTGCGCCTGATCGCCATGACCTGCGAAGGCGCGGCGGTGCATAAACGCTGGGTCGGCGTGTGCGGCGCCCTCGCCTCGGATCCGCTGGCGACGCCGGTGCTGATCGGCCTGGGCGTGACCGAACTGTCGGTGAGCCCGGTACAGATCGGCGAAATCAAGGACCGCGTACGCCAGCTGCACGAAGCCGAATGCCAACGCCTCGCCCGGGACTTGCTCAAGCTGAGCAGCGCCGCCGCGGTGCGTCATGCCTGTCATCAACATTGGCCTCTGCGCTAACAAAAACAACAAGGACAATCGCCATGTACCAACTCTTCATCGAAGGCCTGCAACGCCTCGGCCGCGCGCTGATGCTGCCGATCGCGATCCTGCCGATCGCCGGCCTGCTACTGCGCCTGGGCGACACTGACCTGCTGAACATCGCAATCATCCACGACGCCGGTCAGGTGATCTTCGCCAACCTGGCGATGATCTTCGCCATCGGCATCGCGGTCGGTTTCGCCCGGGACAACAACGGCACCGCCGGCCTCGCCGGGGTGATCGGTTATCTGGTGATGATCTCCACCCTCAAGGTGCTCGACGCCAGCATCAACATGGGCATGCTCGCCGGGATCGTCAGCGGCCTGATGGCCGGCGCGCTGTACAACCGTTTCAAGGACATCAAGCTGCCGGAGTACCTCGCCTTTTTCGGTGGCCGGCGTTTTGTGCCGATCGTCACCGGGTTCGCGGCGGTCGGTCTGGGCGTGGTGTTCGGCTACATCTGGCCGCCGATCCAGCACGGCATCAACAGCTTCGGCGCCTTGATGATGGAAAGCGGCAGCCTTGGCGCCTTCGTGTTTGGCGTGTTCAACCGCCTGCTGATCGTCACCGGCCTGCACCATATCCTCAACAACATGGCGTGGTTCGTGTTCGGCAACTTCACCGACCCGACCACCGGCGCTCTGGTCACTGGCGATCTGTCGCGTTACTTCGCCGGCGATCCCAAGGGCGGCCAGTTCATGACCGGCATGTTCCCGATGATGATCTTCGGCCTGCCGGCAGCGTGCCTGGCGATGTACCGCAACGCCCTGCCGGAACGCCGTAAGGTCATGGGCGGGATCTTCCTGTCGATGGCCCTGACCTCATTCTTGACCGGGGTGACCGAGCCCATCGAATTTGCCTTCATGTTTCTGGCGCCGCTGCTGTATCTGGTGCATGCGTTGCTGACCGGGTTGTCGATGGCGATCACCAATGCGCTGAACATTCATCTGGGCTTCACCTTCTCCGGTGGTTTCATCGACATGGTGCTGGGCTGGGGACGCTCCACCAACGGCTGGCTGGTGGTGCCGGTGGGACTGGTTTATGCCGTCATCTATTACGCGGTGTTCGACTTCTGTATCCGCCGTTTCAATCTGAAAACGCCGGGACGTGAAGACGTGGCCGCTGCCGAGAAATCCGTGCTGACAGAAAACGAGCGCGCCGCTGCGTACATCAAAGCCTTGGGAGGTGCCGAGAATCTGGTCACCGTCGGCGCGTGCACCACGCGGCTGCGACTGGAAATGGTCGATCGCAACAAAGCCTCCGATGCCGATTTGAAAGCACTGGGTGCAATGGCCGTGGTACGTCCGGGCAAGGGCGGCAGTCTGCAGGTGGTCGTCGGGCCGATGGCTGACAGCATCGCCGACGAAATCCGCCTGGCGATGCCCGCATTGGGCCGAGCCGTAGCGACTGCTCCTGTCGCCGTCGTCGAAACCAGCGAGCCCGTTGCTATAGCCGCACCGCAAGCCCAGCAATGGCTGAGCGCCCTGGGCGGCAGCGACAACGTGCTGCAACTCGACTGCATCGCCATGAGCCGCATCCGCCTGCAACTGGCCGATGGCAAAGCGCTGTCGGAAAGCCGATTGAAAGAACTTGGATGTCTGGGCGTGAGCCCGCTGGAGGATGGCGTGTGGCACTTGCTGGTGGGTGAGCGGGCGCAGAGTTTGAGTGTGGCGCTGGAGGGGTTGGTCAATCGGAGTGAGGTGAGTGCAAAAGTCTGATGGTCGCCATCCAGTTTTGACTTTAAGCGATTACAAACAAGAAACCCGGCCTAGGCCGGGTTTCCTGTTTCATTTGAAGCAACCACCGCAGGACCGGAGCTTCCGAGGGGCAAGCTCAAAGCAAATGGGAAGATTCGGTAAATCCCACACATCTTTAAACATTCGAAAATGGAACGCGGAGCGTCCCGGGCTGCATTCCCACGCGGAGCGTGGGAACGATCAAGCAGTACACAGCTACCTTTTGCTTCCTGCTTCCTGCTTCCCGCTTCCCACTTCCCACCACTCAACACGATGAGCGTTAGCTCGAGTAAAGCTCTTGATCTTTTGGCCCCTTCGGAAGGCTGAGTGGAGGGATTTATCCGGGGGTGGGAGCGCAGCGACCGTGCGGCGCAGCCGCATGCATCGAGAGGAGGTGCAGCGAAGCAAACCGTAGGCGATGCCCCCGGATGAATCCCGGAACGAAGGAACACCGAGCCAAAGCGAGGTGCCGAACGCCGGGGCCCAGCGCTTTTGGTTACTTTTTTCTGGGCCGGCATTCCGGGCGTTTGAAAAAAGTGACTCGCCGTAAGGGCGAAACCGCCAGTGGCAACACCCGAAGCAACGGATATTCACTCAATCCCAAAACCAAAAAACCAAAAAACCCGCTGAAATCACTTCCAGCGGGTTTCCCGTATCAGCAGCCAAGGAAGATCAAAAATCCTCCAACCGCCAAACTTCATAAGCCGGTGTCTCGTAGGGATGGCTCAACTTAAGAGCCGCCACTACCGCGCGAATCAACTCATCGCAAACGACAAGCTCAACCTTCCACTCCTCGACCCGCTCAACCTGCCCAGCCTGACCAATGAACGGCTGACTGCCGTCCAGAGGCCGAAACTGACCAGAGCCAAGCACCTGCCAAGCACAGTGGTCATAGTCACCAATCCGCCCACCACCGGCAGCGAACACAGCGTCCTTGACCACCTCGACATGGCTGTCGGGAACAAAAAACGCGAGCTTGTACACAGCGCTTAGTTCACCCACACACGAGCATTACGGAACATACGCATCCAAGGTGCGTCTTCGTTCCAGTCTTCCGAACGCCACGAGTTCTGCACGGCACGGAACACACGCTCCGGGTGCGGCATCATGATCGTCACGCGACCGTCGCGGCTGGTGAGGCCGGTGATCCCGCGCGGCGAACCGTTCGGGTTGGCCGGGTAGGCTTCGGTGACCTTGCCGTGGTTGTCGACGAAACGCATCGCCACGCAACCCGACAGATCGGCTTCCAGCAGTGCCTCTTCGCTTTCGAATTCGGCATGGCCTTCACCGTGAGCGATGGCGATCGGCATGCGCGAACCGGCCATGCCCTGCAGGAAGATCGAGTTCGACTCCTGAACCTGAACCATCGCCACGCGCGCTTCGAATTGCTCGGAGCGGTTGCGCACGAAGTGCGGCCAGAACTCGCTGCCCGGGATCAGCTCGTGCAGGTTGGACATCATCTGGCAACCGTTGCACACGCCGAGGGTGAAGCTGTCGTTACGTTCGAAGAAGCCCTGGAACGCATCGCGGGCACGGCTGTTGAACAGTGCGGACTTGGCCCAGCCTTCACCGGCGCCGAGAACGTCGCCGTAGGAGAAACCACCGCAGGCCACCAGACCCTTGAACTCGTTCAGGTCGACGCGGCCGGCCAGAATGTCGCTCATGTGCACGTCGATCGCGTTGAAACCGGCGCGGTCGAACGCAGCCGCCATTTCCACCTGACCGTTGACGCCCTGCTCACGCAGTACCGCAACCTGTGGGCGGATGCCTTTCTTGATGTAAGGCGCGGCGATGTCCTGGTTGACGTCGTAGCTCAGCTTGACGCTCAGGCCCGGGTTGTCTTCTTCCAGCAGCGCATCGAACTCTTGCTCGGCGCAGTCGGCGTTGTCGCGCAGACGCTGGATCTGGTAGCTGGTCTCGGCCCACTGACGTTGCAGCAGACGACGCTGGCCTTCGAACACGGTGTCACCGTTGAAGGTGATGTTGATCTGGCCATTGTTGATCGGCTGACCGATCACCGACACGCAGTCGCCCAGACCAGCCGCGCTGAATTGGGCGAGGATGTCCGGGGTGGCGTCCTGGCGAACCTGGATCACGGCACCCAGTTCTTCGTTGAACAGGATGGCGGCGATTTCTGCCGAGGATTCAGCAACGCTGTCGAGGTTCAGGCTCAGACCGCAGTGACCGGCGAAGGCCATTTCCACCACGGAGGTCAGCAGACCGCCGTCGGAACGGTCGTGGTAAGCCAGCAGATGACCGTCGGCGTTGAGGCCCTGGATCACGGCGAAGAACGCCTTCAGGTCTTCGGCGTCGTCGACGTCCGGAGCCTGCTTGCCGAGCTTGCCGTGAACCTGGGCGAGGATCGAGGCGCCCATACGGTTCTGACCGCGACCGAGGTCGATCAGGATCAGGTCGGTGGTGCCCTTGTCCATGCGCAGTTCCGGAGTCAGGGTCTGACGGATGTCAGCCACTGGCGCGAAACCGGTCACGATCAGGGACATCGGCGAGGTGACGGTCTTGTCTTCGCCATCGTCGTTCCAGCGGGTGGCCATGGACATCGAGTCCTTGCCAACCGGAATGGTCAGGCCCAGTTCAGGGCACAGTTCCATGCCGACCGCTTTCACGGTGTCGTACAGACGCGCGTCTTCGCCCGGGTGGCCGGCAGCGGACATCCAGTTCGCCGACAGTTTGATGTCGGAGAGCTTGTTGATGCGCGAAGCGGCAATGTTGGTCAGGGTTTCGCCGATGGCCATGCGGCCCGACGCCGGAGCATCCAGCAGTGCCAGCGGAGTGCGCTCGCCCATCGCCATCGCTTCACCGGTGTAGACGTCGAAGCTGGTGGCGGTGACGGCCACGTCGGCCACCGGAACCTGCCAAGGGCCGACCATCTGGTCACGGGCCACGAGGCCGGTGATGGTGCGGTCGCCGATGGTGATCAGGAAGCTTTTGCTCGCCACGGCCGGGTGGTGCAGGACGCGTTCGATGCTTTCGCCGATGTCGAGGTTCGACGGATCGAAGTCATCGCCCAGCTCGGCTTCGCGAACCACCGAACGGTGCATGCGCGGCGCCTTGCCCAGCAACACTTCCAGTGGCATGTCCACCGGGTTGTTGCCGAAATGGCTGTCGGTCACGGTCAGTTGCGGCTCGGCGGTGGCTTCACCGACAACGGCAAACGGGCAACGCTCCCGTTCGCAGATCGCCTTGAAGCGCTCGAAGTCGGCCGGGCCGACTGCCAGAACGTAACGTTCCTGGGATTCGTTGGACCAGATTTCGTGCGGGGCCATGCCCGGCTCGTCGTTCGGAATGTTGCGCAGTTCGAAACGGCCACCGCGGTCGCCGTCGTTGACCAGTTCCGGGAAGGCGTTGGACAGACCGCCCGCACCCACGTCGTGGATGAAGCTGATCGGGTTCTTGTCGCCCAGCTGCCAGCAACGGTCGATGACTTCCTGGCAGCGACGTTCCATTTCAGGGTTTTCACGCTGAACGGAAGCGAAGTCCAGATCCGCCGAGCTGGTGCCGGTGGCCATGGAGGAAGCAGCGCCGCCACCCAGACCGATCAGCATCGCCGGGCCGCCGAGGACGATCAGCTTGGAGCCGACCAGAATCTCGCCTTTCTTGACGTGTTCTTCACGGATGTTGCCCATGCCGCCAGCCAGCATGATCGGCTTGTGGTAACCGCGAACTTCGTCACCGTGCGGGGTGGTGATCGATTGTTCGAAGGTACGGAAGTAACCGGTCAGGGCCGGACGGCCGAATTCGTTGTTGAACGCGGCGCCGCCCAGCGGGCCTTCGATCATGATGTCCAGCGCGTTGACGATGCGCTCAGGCTTGCCGTACGGCACTTCCCACGGCTGTTCGAAGCCCGGGATCTGCAGGTTCGACACGGTGAAACCGGTCAGGCCGGCTTTCGGCTTGGCGCCACGACCGGTTGCACCTTCGTCGCGGATCTCGCCACCGGAACCGGTGGACGCGCCCGGGAACGGAGCGATCGCGGTCGGGTGGTTGTGTGTTTCGACCTTCATCAGGATGTGCACCGGCTCCTGCACCGCGCCGTACTGGCGGGTTTCCGGATCCGGGAAGAAGCGGCCGGCGACGTTGCCGACGATCACCGAGGCGTTGTCCTTGTAAGCGGACAGCACGCCTTCGCTGTGCATCTGATAGGTGTTCTTGATCATGCCGAACAGGCTTTTTTCCTGGCTCTCGCCGTCAATATCCCAACTGGCGTTGAAGATCTTGTGGCGGCAGTGCTCGGAGTTGGCCTGGGCGAACATCATCAGTTCGATGTCGTGCGGGTTGCGCTTGAGACCGTTGAAGGCGTTGACCAGATAGTCGATCTCGTCTTCGGCCAGGGCCAGGCCCAGTTCGACGTTGGCCTTCTCCAGCGCGGCGCGACCACCGCCGAGGATGTCGATGGCGGTCAGCGGCTTCGGTTCGGCGTGGCTGAACAGACCGGCGGCCTGCTCGAGGTTGGCCAGAACGATCTGAGTCATACGGTCATGCAATACGTCTGCAATCTGCTGCGCTTCGGTTTCGCTGAACTGACCGGCCACGTAGAACGCGATACCGCGCTCCAGGCGCTGGATCTTGCTCAGGCCGCAGTTGCGGGCGATGTCGCTGGCCTTGCTCGACCATGGCGAGATGGTGCCGAAACGTGGCAACACCAGGAACAGACGACCGGTCGGCTCTTGAACCGGAACGCTTGGACCGTACTTCAGAAGGCGCGCAAGCACCTGCTGTTCGTCGCCGGTCAGGACGCCGGTGACTTCGGCGAAGTGAGCGAATTCAGCATACAGGCCACTGACAGCTGGAACCTTCTGGCTCAGTTGCTCAAGGAGTTTGCTGTGGCGAAAGGCAGAAAGGGCAGGAGCGCCGCGCAGGATCAACATCTTCGGGACAGCCTCGGGAAGGGGTGTGCTTTGAGGCCGTGCATTCTAGCCTAAACCGCCCTCAACATCACCCGAAACGCTACGCACGGTTGCACCCGGATGTCGAGTGGCGTTCCTGCCTTGAGGGTCAAATTTGTGGGGTGCAGGAACGCGGGTTATTTTTTCTGTCACAAAATGCCTTTCGGGCCCGTTTCTGCGGGGTTTCGCGCGGTTTTGTGATGCCTAGCAGACAACCCCTCGACTGTCGAGATATGGCGCCCGTTGTCCTTTGCGTATACTGCGCACATGTTTTCCCCAACGGCTTTGCGTCCGCGATACGCCAAATGGCTGATCGCTACCGGACTCTTCCTGATGCTCAGTGGCTGTGTTGATAAACCCAACACACTCGAGCGCGTAAAGGAGGATGGTGTGCTGCGGGTGGTCACCCGAAACAGCCCCGCCACCTACTTTCAGGATCGCAGCGGTGAAACCGGCTTCGAATACGAGCTGGTGAAGCGCTTTGCCGACGATTTGGGGGTCGAGCTGAAGATCGAAACCGCCGACAATCTAGACGACCTGTTCAATCAGGTCGGCAAGCCGAACGGCCCGGTACTGGCGGCCGCCGGCCTGGTCAGCAGCGAACAGCGCAAGAAGCAGGTTCGCTTCTCGCGCTCCTACCTCGAAGTCACCCCGCAGATCATCTACCGCAACGGCCAGTCACGCCCCACCGACGCCGGCGATCTGGTGGGCAAGAAGATCATGGTGCTCAAGGGCAGCACCCACGCCGAACAACTGGCGGAGCTGAAACAGAAATATCCTGGCATCCAGTACGAAGAGTCCGACGCCGTTGAAGTGGTCGACCTGCTGCGCATGGTCGATGAGGGCCAGATCGACCTGACCCTGGTCGATTCCAACGAAGTGGCGATGAACCAGGTGTACTTCACCAATATCCGCGTCGCCTTCGACCTCGGCGACGCGCGCAGCCAGAGCTGGGCCGTGGCCGCCGGCGAAGACAACAGCCTGCTCAACGAGATCAACAGTTATCTGGACAAGGTGCAGAAGAACGGCACCCTGCAACGCCTGAAAGACCGTTATTACGGCCACGTTGATGTCCTCGGCTACATGGGCGCCACCACCTTCGCCCAGCATTTGCAACAGCGGCTGCCCAAGTACGAACAGCACTTCAAGGCCTACGCCAAGAAAGAGAAAGTCGACTGGCGCCTGCTGGCGGCCATCGGTTATCAGGAATCGCTGTGGCAACCGGCGGTCACGTCGAAGACCGGCGTGCGCGGGCTGATGATGCTGACCCAGAACACCGCCCAGGCCATGGGCGTGTCCAACCGCCTCGATCCGAAGCAGAGCATCATGGGTGGCGCCAAGTACCTGGCCTACATGAAGGATCAGCTAGACGAATCGATCCAGGAACCGGATCGCACCTGGTTTGCTCTTGCGGCCTACAACGTCGGCAGCGGTCATCTGGATGACGCACGCAAACTGGCGGCCAAGGAAGGGTTGAACCCGGACAAGTGGCTGGATGTGAAAAAGATCCTGCCGCGCCTGTCGCAGAAGCAGTGGTACAGCAAGACCCGCTACGGCTACGCCCGGGGCGGCGAACCGGTGCATTTCGTGGCGAACATCCGTCGCTACTACGACATCCTCACCTGGGTGACCCAGCCGCAGCTTGAAGGCGATCAGGTGGCCGAGGGCAATCTGCATGTGCCGGGGATCGACAAATCGAAACCGGCTCAAGAGCCCGCCCCGCTTTAACCCATCCCCAAAACAAATGTGGGAGCAATTTGCTCCCACGAGATGTTGAAACTTAGTGTTTGGCAGCCGCCAGAATCAACGCCTTCATCTCCGACACCGCCGACTTGAAACCGACGAACAGAGCATGCGCCACCAGCGCATGACCGATGTTCAGCTCATTGATACCCTTGATCGCGGCAACCGCCTCGACGTTGTGATAGTGCAGGCCATGGCCGGCATTGACGATCAGGCCCTGGGCCAGACCGAAGGCCACGCCGTCCGCGACACGCTTGAGTTCTTCAGCCACTTCGGTCGGCGTTTCGGCATCGGCGTAACGTCCGGTGTGCAGCTCGATGGCCGGTGCGCCGACGCGCTTCGACGCAGCGATCTGCCGCTCGTCGGCGTCGATAAACAGCGACACTTCGCTGCCGATCTTCGACAAACGCTCGACCGCCGCCCTGATCCGCTCTTCCTGCCCCGCCACATCCAGACCGCCTTCGGTGGTCAGCTCCTGACGGGTTTCCGGCACCAGGCAGATGTGCGCCGGACGAATGCGCTCGGCGAACGCCATCATTTCTTCGGTGACGCCCATTTCGAAGTTCATGCGGGTTTGCAGCACATCCTTGAGCAGCAGCACGTCGCGCTCCTGAATGTGCCGACGGTCTTCGCGCAGGTGCACGGTGATGCCGTCAGCGCCCGCCTCTTCCGCGTCCAGCGCAGCCTTGACCGGATCCGGATAGCGCGTGCCACGGGCCTGACGCAGGGTGGCGACGTGGTCGATGTTCACGCCAAGAAGAATGCGATTGCTGGTGGTCACGGATGCGCTCCTGAATGGAAAGATTCGGCGCACAGCATACGGTGAGATCAGGGCTTGCGAAACAGCTCGCGACTGACGAGGGGACGACCGCCCAGATGCACGGCCAGCGCTTGTCGCATCAAGCGCTTGGCGGCGGACAACGCGCCGGGGGCCGACCAGTCGGCTTCGGCCATGGCCAGCAGTTCGGTGCCGTTGAACAGACCGGGTTGCAGCAGATAGACCCGTTCGAGCCCGGCATCCACCTGCAAGCGGTATAGGCCATCCGCAGCGATGGGTTCGTCATTGATGTCGGTGTTCAGGGAAAAGCCATAACCGAGGTCGTCGAGCAGCCGCCACTCGAAGGAGCGCAACAGCGGTTCCAGCGGCCGCCCCTCGGCCAATGCCAGCAACGTGACAGCGTAATGATCGAACACCGCAGGATGCGGATCTTCGGCGGGCAACAGGCGGATCAACAGCTCATTGAGATACAGACCGCTGAACAGCGCCTCACCGACCATCCACGTTGCGTTGCCGACACTTTCCATGCGCCCGACGTTCTTCAACTCACCCTTGCCGCGAAACTCCACTTCCAGCGGCACGAACGGTCGTGCCAGCGTCCCGGCCTTGCCCCGCGCGCTGCGCAACACCGCCCGCAGCCGACCTTGCGGCGTGAGGAAGTCCACCAGGGCGCTGGTTTCGCGGTAGGCGCGCGAATGCAGGACGTAGGCGGGCTGGGCGGGAGGTGGGCTTTGCGACATTGAGTTCTCGATGACGAAACGCAGTTTTACACACAAACCCAAAACTAATGTGGGAGCGGGCTTGCTCGCGAAAGCGGTGAGTCAGTCAAAACATATGTCGACTGATACGGCGCATTCGCGAGCAAGCCCGCTCCCACAGGGGGTTCTCTGGTGCAGCAGAAAACCGGTGTTACAGGTCGCCGTAACCCAGCGAACGCAGCGCACGCTCGTCGTCGGACCAGCCGCCCTTCACCTTGACCCACAGGTTGAGCATGATCTTGGAGTCGAACAGCAGCTCCATGTCCTTGCGCGCCTCCGTGCCGATGCGCTTGATGCGCTCGCCCTTGTCGCCAATGATGATTTTCTTCTGGCCGTCACGCTCGACGAGGATCAGCGCATGGATGTGCAGCGTCGCACCCTGCTGCTTGAACTCTTCGATTTCCACGGTGATCTGGTACGGCAGCTCGGCGCCGAGCTGGCGCATGATCTTCTCGCGCACCAGTTCGGCGGCGAGGAAGCGGCTGCTGCGGTCGGTGATCTGGTCTTCCGGGAAGAAGTGATCGTTCTCCGGCAGATGGTCGGCGATGACCTTTTCCAGGGCGTCGAGGTTGTGCCCGTGTTGCGCCGAGATCGGAATGATCTGCGCGTTCGGCAGCTGTTCCTGCAACCACGAAAGGTGCGGCATCAGCTCGGCCTTGTCTTCGATGCGGTCGGTCTTGTTCAGTGCGACGATCAACGGGCCGGTCACGTACTGCACGCGTTCAAGCACCATCTGGTCTTCTTCGGTCCACTTGGTGCGGTCGACCACGAAGATCACCACGTCGACGTCTTTCAACGCCGCCGAAGCGGTCTTGTTCATGTAGCGGTTCAGGGCTTTTTCGCCACCCTTGTGCATGCCGGGGGTGTCGACGTAGATCGCCTGCACATCGCCCTCGGTCTTGATCCCGAGCATGTTGTGGCGAGTGGTCTGCGGCTTGCGCGAGGTGATCGCCAGCTTCTGGCCGAGGATGTGGTTCAGCAGCGTGGACTTGCCCACGTTGGGACGGCCGACGATGGCAACATAGCCACAGCGCGTTGCGTTTGTATCAGTCATTGCCATTCTCCACACCCAGGGCAATCAGTGCTGCGGCGGCCGCTACCTGTTCGGCAATGCGACGGCTCACACCCTGACCCCGGCTTTTTTCATTCAATAGGACAACTTCGCACTCGACGAAGAAAGTACGGCAGTGCGGCTCGCCCTGGATATCCACCACTTCATAACGCGGCAGTTCACAGCCGCGCGATTGCAGGAATTCCTGCAGGCGGGTCTTGGGATCCTTGTTGGTGTCGACCAGCGTCAGGCCTTCGAACTCGCCGGCCAGCCAGGCCAGTACGCGCTCGCGGGCGACTTCCATGCCGGCGTCGAGGTAGATCGCACCGATCAGTGCTTCAAGGGCGTCGGCCAGAATAGACTCGCGACGGAAACCGCCGCTCTTCAACTCGCCAGAACCCAGACGCAGGTAATCGCCCAGATCGAAACCGCGGGCCAGCACCGCCAGCGTCTCACCTTTTACCAGCCGTGCGCGCAAACGCGACAACTGGCCTTCGCGCGCCAGCGGGAAACGGTCGAACAAGGCTTCGCCGGCAACAAAATTGAGGATCGCATCGCCGAGGAATTCCAGACGCTCGTTGTTGCGTCCGGCAAAGCTGCGGTGCGTAAGGGCCAGGACCATCAGTTCCTGGTCCTTGAAGGTGTAACCGAGCTGACGCTCGAGACGGCTTAGAGAAACGCTCACGGTTTACCCACGCTGAGTTCGTGGCTGGATTCCACTGCCATCGCCGGGAATCGGCGCAGGCCTGGGACAATTAACGCTGTGTTCAAAAATGACGTCCTGAATATCGTGGCTTCATGCCCCGGAGCCGGTTGTGCCGACGCCAGAAATGCATTCGGCGCTGTGGTCAACAGCGCCGTGTTTGTTTACTTGATCAGGCCGACCCGCGAGAAGTTCGGCAGGTGGCTGAGTTTCGGTTCCGGCCAGCTCATCCAGACCGCGAAGGCTTTGCCGACGATGTTCTGGTCGGGAACCATGCCCAGCAGATCCTTGGGAATGTTCGGATCATCCCAGTAGCGACTGTCGTTCGAATTGTCGCGGTTGTCGCCCATCATGAAGTAGTGCCCGGCCGGCACGGTCCAGGTATGGTCCGGCGTGGCGCGGTAGCGGCTCATTTCCTTGCGGATCAGGTGCTCGGCGGCGCCGAGTTTTTCCTTGTAGAGTTCCGCGCTGCCCAGCGTACCCGGCTCGGAGCCGACCAGTTGCTCGGCAATCGACTCGCCGTTGACGAACAGGCGCTTGTCGGCGGTGTACCGCACGGTATCGCCCGGCAGACCGACTACACGCTTGATGTAGTTGACGTTGGGGTCGCTCGGGTAGCGGAATACCATCACATCGCCGCGCTGCGGGTCACCGACTTCGATGATCTTCTTGTCGATCACCGGCAAACGGATCCCGTAGGAAAACTTGTTCACCAGAATGAAGTCGCCGACGTCCAGGGTCGGTTTCATCGAGCCGGACGGAATCTGGAACGGTTCCACCAGGAACGAACGCAGCACCAGGACGATGAACAGCACCGGGAAGAACGACTTGCCGTACTCGACCAGCAGCGGTTCCTTGTTCAGCTTCTCGACCACCACCACGTCAGGCTGGCTGACGCTGCCCTGATAGGAGGCGATGGCGGCACGCCGACGCGGTGCCAGGATCAACAGATCGAGCAACGCCAACAGACCGCAGACGAACACGGCAATGACCAGCAACAGCGGGAAATTTAGTGACATAGGACCTGACTATTCCAACCTGAGCACGGCGAGGAAGGCTTCTTGTGGAATTTCCACGTTGCCGACCTGTTTCATGCGTTTCTTACCGGCCTTCTGCTTCTCAAGCAGTTTTTTCTTACGGCTGACGTCGCCGCCGTAGCACTTGGCCAATACGTTCTTTCTGAGTGCCTTGACGGTTGTCCGGGCGACGATCTGACCGCCAATGGCAGCCTGGATGGCCACGTCGAACATCTGACGAGGAATCAGTTCTTTCATCTTCTCGGTCAACTGGCGACCTTTGAAGTGCGAATTGTCACGGTGCACGATCAACGCCAGAGCGTCGACCTTGTCGCCGTTGATCAGCACGTCCAGTTTCACCAGATTAGCCGATTGGTAACGATCGAAATGGTAGTCCAGCGAAGCATAGCCGCGGCTGGTGGATTTCAGACGGTCGAAGAAGTCCAGGACCACTTCGTTCATCGGCAGGTCGTAGGTCACTTGCACCTGATTGCCGAGGAACAGCATGTCGACCTGCACACCGCGTTTCTCGATGCACAGGGTGATGACGTTGCCCAGATGCTCCTGCGGTACCAGGATGTTGGCGCGCACGATCGGCTCGCGCATGTCTTCGATCGATGAGACGTCCGGCAGCTTCGACGGGTTGTCGACGTAAATCGTTTCACCGGTTTTCAGCACCAGTTCGAAGATTACCGTCGGCGCCGTGGTGATCAGGTCCAGGTCGTATTCGCGCTCCAGGCGCTCCTGGATGATTTCCATGTGCAGCATGCCGAGGAAGCCGCAACGGAAGCCGAAGCCCAGCGCGTCGGAGCTTTCCGGCGTGTATTGCAGCGACGAGTCGTTCAGGGTCAGTTTCTGCAGCGCTTCGCGGAAGTCCTCGAAGTCGTCGGAACTGACCGGGAACAGACCGGCGTAAACCTGCGGCTGGATGCGTTTGAAACCTGGCAGCACCGGAACGTCCGGGGTGGAGCTCAGGGTCAGGGTGTCACCGACCGGTGCACCGTGAATGTCCTTGATGCTGGCGATGATGAAACCCACTTCGCCGGCCTTCAGGTCAGCGGTGGCGGTGTGTTTCGGGTTGAACACACCCACGCTGTCGACCAGATGCACCTTGCCGGTGGACTTGACGAGAATCTTGTCGCCCTTCTTCACGCGGCCATGACGCACGCGCACCAGGGAGACAACACCCAGGTAGTTGTCGAACCAGGAGTCGATGATCAACGCTTGCAGCGGATCTTCGATATTGCCGGTTGGCGCAGGAATGGTGGCGACCAGACGCTCGAGCACTTCGTCGACACCCAGGCCGGTCTTGGCGCTGCAGGTGACGGCGTCGGTGGCGTCGATGCCGATGATCTTCTCGATCTCGTCCTTGACGCGGTCAGGCTCGGCCTGTGGAAGGTCGATCTTGTTCAGGACCGGCATGACCTCGAGGCCCTGCTCGATGGCGGTGTAGCAGTTGGCCACGGACTGGGCTTCAACGCCCTGCCCCGCATCGACCACCAGCAACGCACCTTCACAGGCCGCCAGGGAACGGCTGACTTCGTAGGTGAAGTCGACGTGGCCCGGGGTGTCAATGAAGTTCAGCTGGTAGGTGACGCCGTCTTTGGCCTTGTAATAGAGGGTAACGCTGTGGGCCTTGATGGTGATCCCGCGTTCGCGCTCCAGATCCATGGAATCCAGTACCTGGGCTTCCATTTCACGCTCGGCCAGGCCACCGCACATCTGGATGAAACGGTCAGCCAGCGTCGACTTGCCATGGTCAATGTGGGCGATGATGGAGAAATTGCGGATATGACTCAAATCACTCACGGATCAACACTCAAAAAGGCTGCAGGCTTGGCCCGCCGAAAAATAGCCGGGAATTGTACCTGATACACGGCGCAAGCGTCACGTTCGCCTGTCACCCGGATTGCATGCAAAAACGCCCCGGTCTGGCGACCGAGGCGTTTTCAAGGCTAAAGCGTGGGTGAAACCTTGTTCATCAACCGGCTCGACGCAACAGCCAGACACCCGCCAGCGCACACACGCCGGCCGGCACCAGCACCGCGAACAGCGGCGAGAAACCGAATACCAGGCTGGATGGACCCAGCAGATCCTGAACGATGCGGAAGGTGAAACCCACCAGCACGCCCGTGAACACCCGCTGACCGAGGGTCACCGAACGCAACGGACCGAAGATGAAGGAAATCGCCATCAGCACCAGCGCGGCGGTCACCAGCGGCTGCAACACTTTGACCCAAAATGCCAGCCAGTAACGACCATTGCTCAGGCCCTGATCGGCCAGATAGTGGATGTAACCCCACAGGCCGGTGATCGACAGCGACTCCGGCGCCATCACCACGGTGCTCAGCAGTTGCGGGCTCAGGGAGACATCCCAGCGCTCGACCGGCGTATTGACCACTTCGGTGCTGCGCTCGTGGAATTTGGTGGTGGTCACGTCGGTGAGCTGCCAGTGATCGGTGTCGAACTCGGCGCGCTTGGCGAAGCTCGAGCTCAGCAGATGGCGCTCCTTGTCGAAGTGATAGCGGGTCACGCCGTACAGACGACCGTTGGGTTGCACGGAGTTGATGTGAATGAACTCCTCGCCCTGACGGTGCCACATGCCATGCTTGGCGCTTTGCGCGTCGCCGCTGCCTTGCGCCAGCGAGCGGTTGGCCTGAGCCATGCTTTCGGTGGCCGGTGCCACGTACTCGCCGATCAGCACGCCGGCCAGCATCAGCACCAGCATCGGCTTCATCACCGCCCAGACGATGCGCCCGATGGACACACCGGCGGCGCGCATCACGGTCAGCTCACTGCTGCTCGCCAGACTGCCGAGGCCGATCAGGCAGCCGATCAGCGCCGCCATCGGCAGCATGTCGTACATGCGGCGCGGTGCGGTCAGGAGCACAAAGCTCAGGACATCGACCAGGGTGTAGGTGTCACTGACGTCGCCCATCTCGTCGATGAACGCAAACAGAGTGGCCAGGCCGAGAATGATCGCCAGCACCGCGATGATCGCCATGAACACGCTGCTGCCGATGTAGCGGTCGAGTTTAACCACGGGCCACCTCCAGCGCTGCGCTGCGACGGCTGGCCAGTTTCAGGCGCAGAGGCTCCCAGTACAGCAGGCCGAGACCGATGACCAGGAAGATCGCGTGCACCCACCACAAGCCGAGCGCCGGTGGAATCTTGCCTTTCTCGAGGGCGCCGCGGGCGGCAATCAGGATGGTCAGGTAAGCCATATAAAGAAGAATCGCCGGCAGCAGCTTGAGGAAACGCCCCTGACGCGGGTTGACCCGCGACAGCGGCACCGCCATCAGGGTCACGATGAACACCAGCAACGGCAGCGACAGGCGCCATTGCAGTTCGGTTTTCGAGCGGATGTCATCGCTACCCACCAGAGACGAGGTCGGCATGGCGTCACGGTCGGTGACTTCCTCGCTGACATCCGGCTTGGGCAGCAGCACGCCGTAGGTTTCGTAGTGGATGGCGCGGTAGTTGGCCTGACCCGGGCTGCCGTCGTAGCGGTAGCCATTGTCGAGGATCAAGTAGCGGTTGCCGTCGGGACGCACTTCCTGACGGCCCTTTTCCGCCACCAGCACGGAAATCCCGCGATCTTTCTGGTTGGCGCCGAGGTTCTTCTGCGAAATGAACACGCTGCCAAGGTTGACCCGATCGTCGCTCAGGGTTTCGGTGTAGGTCACCCGCGTACCGTCGCGCAGGGCCTGGAAGCGGCCGGGCTCGAGGGTGTCGAATTCGGTCAGGGCGTCCTGTTTGTTCAGCAGCAGCTGGAACTGGTTGGCGCCTTGCGGGGCCAGGCTCAGGCTCAGCCAGGCAACCACCAGTGCCACCAGAGTGGCCGGGAACAGGGTCATGCGAAACAGACGCTGCTGGCTCATGCCGGTGGCCGAGAGCACGGTCATCTCGCTTTCCAGGTACAACCGGCCGTACGCCAGCAGGATCCCGAGAAACAGGCCCAGTGGCAGGATCAGTTGCAGGAAGCCCGGCAGACGGAAGCCCATGATCAGGAACAGTGATCCCGGATCGAGCTGGCCCGCAGCGGCCTGGGCAAGGTATTTGATGAAGCGACCGCTCATGATGATGACCAGCAGCACGGCGCTTACCGCACTCAGGGTCAACAGGACTTCGCGGGACAGATAACGGAAGACGATCAAACCAGACACTCCAGGGTTGTCAGGCTAAGGCGGCCAAACAAGCAAACGTATCGACGGGCCCGCAAGGCAGAGCCGTCGAAAAAAGATGCGGCATTATCCTGTGATTGAGGGCGCCTGTCACTGCGCACACTCACGCAAGCATGCAATCCGTTGAAGATCGCACAACCGAGGGTTGTCAGGCGCGGTGAGCGAGGTTCAAACTGCCGCCTCTGTCGCAGGCACTGGCCTGCGCCTCTTCTCTCTATAAGCAGGCGACGGCGGACACGTCGAACGCCTGCGTGTTGACCATTCATTCAGGGATCCGGACATGGAACTGGTTGTAAAAAGCGTTAGCCCAGAAACGTTGAAAACCGCCACCCTGGTGGTTGCCGTCGGCGAAGGCCGCAAACTCGGTGTTGCCGCCAGGCAGGTCGACGAACTGAGCGGCGGCGCCATCAGCGCCGTGCTCAAGCGTGGCGACCTGGCCGGCAAGGTCGGCCAGAGCCTGTTGCTGCACAGCCTGCCGAACCTGAAAGCCGAACGCGTGCTGCTGGTCGGCGTGGGCAAGGATGAAGAACTGGGCGACCGTCCGTTCCGCAAGATCGTCGCCGGCATCCTCAACACGCTTAAAGGCCTGGGTGGCAGCGACGCCGTGCTGGCACTCGATGAAATCATCGTCAAAAACCGCGACAGCTACGGCAAGACCCGTCTGCTGGCCGAAACCCTGGTCGATGGCGAATACACCTTCGACCAGTTCAAGAGCCAGAAAGCCGAACCGCGCGCCCTGAAGAAAATCACCCTGCTGACCATCAAGGCCGCTCAGGCCGAAGTGCAACGCGCCGTGAACCACGCCACCGCGATCGCCAACGGCATGGCATTCACCCGTAACCTGGGCAACCTGCCACCGAACATCTGCCACCCGACCTTCCTCGGCGAGCAAGCCAAGAACCTCGGCAAAGAGTTCAAGGATCTGAAAGTCGAAGTCCTCGACGAGAAGAAGATCAAATCCCTGGGCATGGGTTCGTTCTACGCCGTCGGCCAGGGCAGCGCCCAGCCGCCGCGCCTGATCGTCATGCAATACAACGGTGGCAAGAAATCCGAGAAGCCGTACGCGCTGGTCGGTAAAGGCATCACCTTCGACACCGGCGGCATCAGCCTGAAGCCGGGCGCCGGCATGGACGAGATGAAGTACGACATGGGTGGCGCCGCCAGCGTGTTCGGTACCCTGCGCGCCGTGCTGGAACTGAAGCTGCCGATCAATCTGGTGTGCATCCTGGCCTGCGCCGAGAACATGCCGAGCGGCACCGCTTCGCGTCCGGGCGACATCGTCACCACCATGAGCGGCCAGACCGTGGAAATCCTCAACACCGACGCCGAAGGCCGTCTGGTGCTGTGCGACGCCCTGACCTACTCCGAGCGCTTCAAGCCGCAGGCGGTGATCGACATCGCCACCCTGACCGGTGCCTGCGTCGTTGCGCTGGGCGCCCACACGTCGGGCCTGCTGGGCAACAACGACGAACTGATCGAGCAACTGCTGAGCGCCGGCAAGGCTGCCGACGACCGCGCCTGGCAACTGCCGCTGTTCGATGAGTACCAGGAGCAACTGGACAGCCCGTTCGCCGACATCGCCAACATCGGCGGCCCGAAGGCCGGCACCATCACCGCTGCGTGCTTCCTGTCGCGCTTCACCAAAAACCTGAACTGGGCGCACCTCGACATCGCCGGCACCGCCTGGACCAGCGGCGGCAAGGACAAGGGCGCCACTGGCCGTCCGGTTCCGTTGCTGACTCAATACCTGCTGGATCGCGCCAAAGCCTGAAACCGATGAACCTGGGCGGCGCTGCCTTCGGGCGGCGCCGTTCAAGGCTCAGGAACCGCAATGACCAAAGTCGACTTTTATATCCTGCCCAGCGCCGATCCTTCGGCGCGTCTGGATTTTGCCTGCAAGCTCACTGACAAGGCTTGGCGCATGGGCCATCGCATCTACCTGCATTGCAGCGATGCCGCCCAGCGTGATGATCTCGATGCGCGACTGTGGGCGTTCAAGGGCGAAACCTTCGTGCCTCACGGCCCGGCTGAGAGCGAACCGGAAGGACTGATCGTGTTGGGACTGGGCGATGACTGCGGCCAGCACGCAGACTTGCTGGTCAACCTCGACCTGAAAGTCCCGGTTTTCGCCAATAAATTCGCCCGCGTTGCCGAGGTGGTGGTGGAAGATCCGGCGATCCGCACTGCGGCGCGGGAGAGTTTCCGTTTCTACCGCGAACAGGGCTATCCTCTGCAAGACCACCGTTTACAGCGACTCTGAGTACGCCGATGGACACTCCAAAACCGCTGCAAAAACCCGCGCACCTGCTGGATGACCTTGAGTCGATCCGCCAGTTGCTCGGCGATGACAACCTGCAACCGCCGCTCTTGACCGACACGGTCGATGATGGCGAACAGGAACAGATTCCGATGTTGTTCGATTCGGTCGACAACACGCCGCACGCCGTCGAAGCTGCACCCGCGCCGACGCCACCCCCGCAACCTGCCGCTGCACCTGTGGATAAAGGTCCCGACGCTATCCTGCACCTGGACAGCGAACTGCGCGCTGCTGCGCAATTGATCATGCAGGACGTGATCGACGATTTCGCGCCGCACATCGAAACCGAAATCAAACGTCGCCTCGAGGCGCGGATGGAACGGCTTCTCGGCCAGTACGAATAATTCCCTGATCTCCTGTGGGAGCTGCCCTGCCAGCGATAGCATCACCGCGTCTTTCCTGAAAAACCGCGGCGCCTGCATCGCTGGCAAGCCAGCTCCCACATTTAAGCCTCCACCCGGCCCGCCCCGCTCGCCCTGCGCCCCTTGCCCCGCTATACTTCCCGGCTTTTCCTGAATAAATGCCAATAGGGTCCCGCCGCGCATGGATAAGACCTACCAGCCGCACGCCATTGAAACTTCCTGGTACAACACCTGGGAGTCCGAGAACTACTTCGCCCCGCAAGGCGCGGGCGACTCCTACACCATCATGATCCCGCCGCCGAACGTCACCGGCAGCCTGCACATGGGACACGGTTTCAACAACGCGATCATGGACGCCCTGATCCGTTTCCGCCGCATGCAGGGTCGCAACACCCTGTGGCAGCCGGGTACCGACCACGCCGGTATCGCCACGCAGATGCTGGTGGAGCGTCAACTCGAAGCCCAGGGCCAGAATCGCCACGATCTGGGCCGCGAAAAATTCCTCGAGAAAGTCTGGGAATGGAAGGATCAGTCCGGCGGCAACATCAGCCGTCAGATCCGCCGTCTCGGCTCGTCCGTGGACTGGAGCCGCGAGCGCTTCACCATGGACGACGGCCTCTCGGAAGCCGTTAAGGAAGCCTTCGTGCGCCTGCACGAAGACGGTCTGATCTATCGCGGCAAGCGTCTGGTCAACTGGGACACCAAACTGCACACGGCGATTTCCGACCTCGAAGTGGAAAACCACGACGAGAAAGGTTTCCTGTGGAACCTGAAGTATCCGCTGGCCGACGGCGCGAAAACCGCTGAAGGCAACGATTTCCTGATCGTCGCGACCACCCGTCCGGAAACCATGCTCGGCGACTCCGCCGTCGCGGTGAACCCGAACGACGAGCGCTACAAAGCCCTGATCGGCAAATTTGTCGAGCTGCCGCTGGTCGGCCGCCGCATTCCGATCATCGCCGACGATTACTGCGATCCTGAATTCGGCACCGGTTGCGTGAAAATCACCCCGGCCCACGATTTCAACGACTACGAAGTCGGCAAGCGCCACAACCTGCCGCTGCTGAACATCTTCGACAAGAACGCCAACGTGCTGCCGGCAGCGCAGGTGTTCAACCTCGACGGCACGCTGAACGACAGCATCGACGGCAAGATTCCGGCCGAGTACGCCGGTCTCGAGCGTTTCGAAGCGCGCAAGCAGATCGTTGCCGCGTTCGACGCCGCCGGCCTGCTGGTCAGCGTCGACGACCACAACCTGAAAGTGCCGAAAGGCGACCGTTCCGGCACCGTGATCGAGCCGTGGTTGACCGACCAGTGGTACGTGTCCACCAAACCGCTGGCCGAGCCTGCGATTGCTGCCGTTGAAGACGGCCGTATCCAGTTCGTGCCGAAGCAGTACGAAAACATGTACTTCTCGTGGATGCGCGACATCCAGGACTGGTGCATCAGCCGTCAGCTGTGGTGGGGCCACCGGATCCCGGCATGGTACGACGAGTCGGGCAAGGTCTACGTCGGTCGCGACGAAGCCGAAGTGCGCGCCAAGCACAACCTCGCTCCGGACGTTGCGCTGCAACAGGACAACGACGTTCTCGACACCTGGTTCAGTTCGGGCCTGTGGACCTTCTCCACCCTGGGCTGGCCGGAAAAGACCGAGTTCCTGAAGAAATTCCACTCCACCGACGTGCTGGTCACCGGTTTCGACATCATTTTCTTCTGGGTTGCCCGGATGATCATGCTGACGATGCACCTGATCAAGAACGAGGACGGTACGCCGCAGGTTCCGTTCAAGACCGTTTACGTGCACGGTCTGGTACGTGATGGCCAGGGTCAGAAGATGTCCAAGTCCAAGGGCAACGTCCTGGACCCGCTGGACATCATCGACGGTATCGAGCTCGAAACCCTGGTGCAGAAACGCACTTCCGGTCTGATGCAGCCGAAACTGGCGAAGAAGATCGAGAAGCAGACCCGCGACGAGTTCGCCGACGGCATCGCCAGCTACGGCACCGACGCCCTGCGCTTCACCTTCTGCTCGCTGGCCTCGACCGGTCGCGACATCAAGTTCGACATGGGCCGCGTCGAAGGCTATCGCAACTTCTGCAACAAAATCTGGAACGCCGCGCGTTATGTTCTGGACAAGGGCGAAGACTGCGGCCAGAACGGCGAAGCCTACGAGCTGTCGCTGGCGGATCGCTGGATCATCTCGCAACTGCAACGCACCGAAGCCGAAGTGACCCGTCAACTGGATCAGTTCCGTTTCGACCTGGCGGCGCAAGCCTTGTACGAGTTCATCTGGAACCAGTACTGCGACTGGTACCTGGAACTGTCCAAGCCAGTGCTGTGGGACGAAAACGCGCCGGTCGAGCGTCAGCGCGGTACCCGCCGCACGCTTGTTCGGGTACTGGAAGTGGCGCTGCGCCTGGCGCATCCGTTTATGCCGTTCATCACTGAAGAGATCTGGCAGCGCATCGCGCCGCTGGCCGGCATTCAGGGCAAGACGATCATGCTGCAACCTTGGCCGGTGGCCAACGAAGAGCGCATCGATCCGGCGGCCGAAGACGACATCGAATGGCTCAAGGGCCTGATGCTCGGCACGCGTAACATCCGTGGCGAAATGAACATCGGCCCGGGCAAGCCACTGCCGATCTACCTGAAGAACGTCAGCGCTGAAGACCAGCGTCGCCTGACCGAAAACGAAGCGCTGCTGAAGAAGCTGGCGCGTCTGGAATCGATCACCGTACTGGCCGCCGGCGAAGAAGCGCCGCTGTCCGCCACCGCACTGGTCGGCGAGATGGAAGTGCTGGTGCCGATGGCCGGTCTGATCGACAAGAACGCCGAGCTGGCGCGTCTGGACAAGGAAATCCTGCGTCTGCAGGGCGAAGTCCAGCGCGTTGGCGGCAAGCTGTCCAACGCCGGTTTCGTTGACAAGGCCCCGGCCGAAGTCATCGAGAAGGAACGCGCCAAACTGGCCGAAGCCGAACAGGCTCTGGCCAAGCTGGCCGAGCAGCACGCGCGGATTGCCAGCCTGTAACGGCAAATCGCACTGAAAAAGGGAGGCCCGCAACGGCCTCCCTTTTTTGTGCCCGGCACTTTTCCGGCCAACAACACGGCTCCCTGTGGGACAATGGCCGCCACTTTCAGCCCTACCCGAATCGACCACGCCCATGAACGCCCCACGTACACCGAAACCTGCGCGCAAGAAGCCTGACTCCGCCACCCCGGCCAAGCCCGTGGAACCGCGTAAAGAAGCCAGCCTTCACCCGCGCAATCGCCATCAGGGTCGTTACGACTTCCCGGCGCTGATCAAGACCACGCCAGAACTGGCGAAGTTCGTGATCATCAACCCGTACGGCAAGGAAAGCATCGACTTCGCCAGTCCCGATGCAGTGCGTGTGTTCAACCGGGCGCTGCTCAAGTCGTTCTACGGCATCCAGCATTGGGACATCCCGGCCGATTATCTGTGCCCACCGGTGCCGGGCCGTGCCGACTACATCCACTTCCTGGCTGACCTCTTAGCCAGCAACAACGACGGTGTGGTTCCGCGCGGCGCCATCGTCAATGTGCTGGATATCGGCATGGGCGCCAACTGCGTGTATCCGCTGATCGGTAACAGCGAATATCGCTGGCACTTCCTCGGCTCTGAGATCGATCCGACCGCCGTGGCCGCCGCCAAGGCTATCGTCCAGTCCAACGACCTGAACAAGGTCATCCAGCTGCGCCAGCAGGAGAACCGCAAGCACATCCTGATCGGCCTGCTGGAGCCTGGCGAGCGCTTTGACCTGACCATGTGCAACCCGCCGTTCCACGCCTCGATGGAAGAAGCCACCAAGGGCAGCGAGCGTAAATGGCGCGCCTTGGGCAAGGCCGACCCGAAGCGCAAATTGCCGGTGCTGAACTTCGGCGGTCAGTCGGCCGAATTGTGGTGTGAAGGCGGCGAAGCGCGTTTCGTGACGCAACTGATCGCCGAAAGCGCGAACTTTGCGCACAAGGTGTTGTGGTTCAGCACCCTGGTCTCGAAAGCTTCGAACCTGCCTGCCATCGAAACCGCGCTGAAGAAGGCCGGTGCGCTGGAAAGCCAGGTGGTGGAAATGTCCCAAGGGCAGAAACAGAGTCGCTTCGTCGCCTGGACCTTCCAGACCAAGTCCGAGCAGCAGATCTGGCGGCGCGAACGCTGGGTGCGCAAGAGCTGAATTCGTCCGCGCGATTCAGCAGTCACTGAATCGCAGACATAAAAAAACCGTGCCCGGATCACTCCGGCGCACGGTTTTTTTATCGCTGCGTCTTACTTGTTCACAGCGTCGGTCAGGCCTTTGGCCACAACCAGCTTGATCACTTTCTTGGCAGGGATTTCGATGGCAGCGCCAGTCGATGGGTTACGGCCAGTGCGGGCAGGACGCTCGGTCACTTTCAGCTTGCCGATACCTGGCAAAGTGATTTCGGCACCGTTTTCCAGCTGATCGGCAACGATTTGGCCCAGTTGGTCCAGAGCGGCACGCGCGGTGGTTTTCGGCGCGTCGATAGCTTCAGCGATGTCGGCGATCAGTTGGTCTTTAGTAAGAGCCATGTAGTGTTCCTTCCCTATCAAATTCATATGGATTGCAGAGTGCAGTGTCAGCCATCGAGCCCGATCTTCTGGATCTGGCACCCTCGGCGATAACCACGACGAGTCGGGGTTATAGATGCCGAAATCAAGGTTTGGTTCGACCTGACAAAAGCTGAATGCATGCTTGTCGCGGTGACTTCGCACAAGACCGGGCAAAACTAGCACAGAGACAAGGAAATATCCGCCTCTAGCTAGCCAAATGGTCAGGTTTATTGCGCTAAATCGGTAAATAAATGCATAAGGGCCGCCGGGTGACCCGGATTTGCCCTTCACCCCGCGCCAAATCCAGTGGTTGCGGTACACTGGGCGCTTTTTCGGGGGAGCCCGCCCTCCTCCCTTCCACCAGCCGAGAAGCCTATGCCGATCCGTCATTGCATCGTCCATTTGATCGACAAAAAACCCGACGGCACACCCGCAGTCCTGCACGCCCGTGACTCCGAACTGGCTGAGTCCGCAGCCATCGAGAACATGCTCGCCGATCTCAACGAGAGCTATAACGCCAAACAGGGCAAAGCCTGGGGGCTGTTCCATCCGGAGTCCGGTGCATTCCCGTTCAGCGGCTGGCTGAAGGAATACATGGAAGGCGGCAAGGACTTCACCGCGTTCAGCAAGGTCGCGGTCGAGCACCTGCAAAAGCTGATGGAAGAATCGAACCTGTCGGTCGGCGGCCACGTGTTGTTCGCCCACTATCAGCAAGGCATGACCGATTACCTGGCCATCGCCCTGCTGCACCACAGCGAAGGCGTGGCGGTGACCGATGAACTGGATGTGACGCCTTCGCGCCACCTCGATCTCGGTCAACTGCACCTGGCGGCGCGGATCAACGTTTCCGAGTGGCAGAACAACAAGCAGTCCAAGCAGTACATCTCGTTCATCAAGGGCAAGAACGGCAAGAAGGTCTCGGAGTACTTCCGCGACTTCATCGGCTGCCAGGAAGGGGTCGACGGCCCGGGCGAGACCCGCACCCTGCTCAAGGCCTTCAGCGACTTCGTCGAGAGCGAAGACCTGCCGGAAGATTCCGCCCGCGAGAAGACCAAGACCCTGGTCGACTACGCCAGCAGCCAGGCCAAGCTCGGCGAGCCGATGGGCCTGGAAGAACTCTCGGAGCTGATCGACGAAGAACGCCCGAAGGCCTTCTACGATCACATCCGCAACAAGGACTACGGCCTGTCGCCGGAGATCCCGGCGGATAAGCGCACGCTCAATCAGTTCCGTCGCTTCACCGGTCGCGCCGAAGGCCTGTCGATCAGCTTTGAAGCGCACCTGCTGGGCTCGAAGATCGAATACGACGAAGAAGCCGGGACCCTGGTCATCAAAGGCCTGCCGACCTCGCTCACCGATCAGTTGAAGCGTCGCAACTGATGCTCGGCAATGTGCTGAAAAAGGTTGCGCTGGTTCTGCTGGTGGTTGTGGTCTATCAGAACTGGGGCAAGATCGAGCGGGTGTTCAACCCGTCGCAGATGGCGTCCGAGCAGGTCCGCGCCAACGCCAAGGTCGTGCTGTACGCCACAGACTGGTGCGGCTACTGCAAGCAGACCAAGCGCTTTCTCGATCAGAAAGGCATTGCGTTCAAGGAATTCGATATCGAGAAGGATACCGAGGCACGCAAGGCGTACGAAGCGCTGGGCGGACGCGGGATTCCGCTGATCGACGTCAACGGCACGTTGATTCGCGGGTTTGATCCCGACGAAATTCTCGCTGCACTGAAATGAACGAGGGAGCCAATCGGCTCCCTCGGTTGTTTCAGCGTTTCTCGATTCGGAAACCGAAACGCGGGAAGTGCACATGCACCACCCCGCCACGTTCGTCTTCACGGCGCAGGATCAGCTCCTCGCGACCGGCAAACACCAGCTCACCGGCCACCGGATCAACACCGTAGTCTGTCGCTGCGATCAGCACCTGTTGACCTGCCACGAACCCGTTCGGATCAGTGAACACCTCATCCGGCAACGCTACGGGCTTAGAGCTACGCGCGATCTCCAGTGCTTCCTCCGAACTCATCTCGCTGGCCGCGCCATGGCCAAAACCGAGCACACGCCCCAGCCACGCCGACACCGCCGGATAAGCATCCACCAACGGCGCCGTCACGTGCGTGGCCTTGAGAAACCACAGCGGATGGGCCATGGCGAAGTCGGCAATCGACGGCTCACCGAACAGGAAGTCACCGTCTTCACGCTGCAACTGCTGCTCCAGACGCGCCATGAGGGGCGGCCAATTGTGCCTGGCCTGTTCGGCTGAAAGCTTGGTCGCGCTGCCGCCGCTGAACAGTCCGGCACGATCGGCGAGGAACGCCTTGATCGCTTCCGGCGGCAACTTGCCGAAACGCACTGCCACCGATTCCGGCTGGAACACCAGGCTCACCGCATGCTGGAACACCACCGAATCGGCCCAGGCGGCGAAACTGGCGGCGATCATCTCCTGGCCTTCCGGGAAGAACGAAGGCTGGGCCTTTTCCTGCTCGAGGCGGCGGGCGATCAGCGCGGTGTCGCAGTAGATATCGGCGCCGATCTGCAGCACCGGGGTCTTGCGGTAGCCACCGGTCAGGGCAGTCAGGTCCGGTTTCGGCATCACCGGCGAGATGTGCACCGAGCGCCAGGACAAGCCCTTGAAACCCAACAGCAGCCGGGCCTTTTCGGCGAATGGAGAGGTCGGGTAATGATGCAGAATCAACTCGGACATGCTCGGCTCCGCCGCACAGAAAATGAGCCCGCAGCTTAGCGTGCAATTCGTTCGCAGCCTACGGATCCGGCTGATGGGAACTGATCAGTCAGGTTGATAAGGCACTAAAAAGCCGCCTCAGCCAAGGCTGAGACGGCTTTCCACATCAAGTACCTTACATCAGGTCATCGAAGTGATCTCGCAGGAACTCGTAAAAAGCGAAACGCTTTGAACGACCTCCATACGAGGCTCAGAGTACGCAGCAAAAGCTTCATACGTTTTGGCCTCCGGTTGAGGGCCAAACCTCCAGCGTGCTTACCGGACCACGTACGCCTTCGGAATACACGCCAATGTACCCAATGAGGCGGCCGGTTGTGATCCCCCTGAAAAATCATTCCGGCACGGGAGCAACCCCATGTCAGAGGGCATGAAACCGTTACGTCGATCAGTCAGACCTCAAAGCTGCATTGGCATGCGAGCGGACGAATAGTAATCGGATTGCTATACCGTCATTTAAACAAATGAGCTCAAAATCGCATTCTCTGGAATGGGTGTTTCAAGGCTTGCCTGGTGACGTAAAGACGAATACTCTTGGCCTGCGCCAGTGTATCCAGTGAGATGCGGTAAACCCCGGCCGCAAACCGAGGTTTACAGAAAAAACCGCCTACAAGGGCGGTTTTTTCTTGCCTGTTGTTTATGCAACGTGCCGAATCTACGGAAGGGATATCTACAAGGTTCGAGGGCTTATTCAATCAGGCCGATAAGACGCCACCAGACATTCCTTCGCACTCTTCCTGAGCTTCTTGATCAACCGCTCCTGGCGCAACGCATCACTTTTGTCGCGACAACGCTCGGTGTAGACCAGCGCCATCGCCGGGCTTGAGAGAAAGAACCGCGCGCCCTTGCCGCTCTGGTGCTTGGCAAAACGGCGAACGGGATCATTGCTGATCCCGCAGTACAGCGAGCCGTTGGCGGCGCGTACGAGGTAGACGAACCAGGACTTGCTCACTGGAACGTCGGCATCGGGAGGATTTTCGCTGAGGCTGGTCACGGGGCAATTCAGGCGTAAGGAAAACAGGCCGCGATCTTATCAGCGACTCGCCTGAAATGCCTTCAGCCCTTTCAGCGCCTGGGCGCGGACGGCGTTGCGCACCAGTGGCGTCCAGCCCAGCAGCAGGCCCTTGAAGCCCAGCGCCTGACGCGACCAGCGCCACAGATCGAAGTGGTCGTGGTGTTCGCAGATCTTGCCGTCGCGGAAGACGAAGCGTGCCTGGATGTCGTTGATCACAACGTTGCCGGTCTGGCTGAACAGGTAGGTCGCCACCCAGTGGGCACCGCCGCTGCGTTCGTCGGCGCGGACGTTGTCGAAGGTCAGGGAGAAGTCCTTGGCGCGGGTGGTGAGCATACGCCACATGTCGCCGGCATCGCGCCCGCGCAGCTCGCCGAAGGCCGGATCGCTGAATACCACGTCGTCGGTGTAGCAGGCGGCCATGGCCTCGGCGTCGAGGCGCTGGAAAGCCTGGTAGAAACGGGTGATCAGGGCGCTGTGGGCTTCTTCACTCATGGGCAATCTCCAGGAAATGTACAGATTGCCAGCACGATAATCCGCAAACGCCCGAAACACTATCGGCATTCGCATTCGGAATACCGACAATGTGTGCGCGTCAGACCTTTTCGCTTGTCACCTGCACGTACAGCGCGCGACCGGCACCGAGGCCGGCGAGGATCGCCCCGGCACCGATGATACCGAAGATCCAGCCCACGGCGTTCCAGCCGCCGGTCCAGTCGTGCACCACGCCGACCGCGAATGGCCCCATCGACGCGAGGGTGTAGCCAAAGCCCTGGGACATGCTCGACAGGTTCGCCGCCACGTGGGAATCCCGCGAGCGCAGCACGATCAGGGTCAGCGCCAGGCTGAACGTACCGCCCTGCCCCAGGCCCAGGAGGATCGCCCAGCCCCAAAGGCCTTCGATCGGCGCGTAGAGGCAACCGAACAGGCCGCCAAGGGTCAGCGCCATTACCACCACGATCGCCAGCCGCTGATCCTTGCCGCGGGTGGCCAGCCACGGTGCCGCCAGGGAGCTGGCGAGCTGGATGATCACCGAACCGGACAGCACCAGACCGGCCTGGGTTGGCGTCAGCCCGCGACCGATGAGGATCGACGGCAACCAGCCGAACACGATGTAGGCCAACGACGATTGCAGACCCATGTACAAGGTCACCTGCCAGGCCAGCGGATCCCGCAGCAGACCGCGTACCCGGTAGGCAACGTTGTGCGCACCGTGCTTCTGGCCGATTTGCGGCAGCCAGAAAACCGCGGCAACCAGCGCCGGAATCACCCAGAAGCCCAGGCCCATGGCCCAGCTGTGGTCGAAGTGCTCACTCAGTGGCACGGTTGACCCCGCCGCCATCGCCGCGCCCAGGCACAGGGCCATGGTGTAGACACCGGTCATGGTGCCGGCATGTTTGGCGAAGTCGCGTTTGACGATACCCGGCAGCAACACGCCGATGATGCCGATGCTCGCGCCACCCAGCACGCTGCCGGCGAACAGACCGATCTCACCGAAATTGCTGCGCAGGATAATGCCGCCGGCCAGTGTCAGAAGAATCCCCAAGACCACCCGCTCGGCACCGAAACGCCGCGCGAGCACCGGGGCCAGCGGGGCGAAAAGACCGAGGCAGAGCACTGGCAACGTCGTCAGCAACCCCGCTTGAGCGGCGGACAAACCGAGGCTTCTCGACACCTCGCTGAGCAGCGGCGCCATGCTCGACAGCGCCGGTCGCAGGTTCAACGCCACCAGAATCAGCCCCAGCAGCAACAGCCACGGACGCCGCACCAGCGGATGGCTTTGCTGCACTTGTTCGTCATCGGCTTCGGCATCGATCAACAACTCTTCGAGCTCGGCCTTGCGAACGGGTGCTGGGGAGACTTCTGGGCGGGACATAGTTTTCTCGGTTTCAAGGTTCATTGATCAACTGCCTCGACAGGGCTTTGGCCCGCTCCGGATCGCGCTGCTCGACGGCCTCAAGCAAGGCGACGTGCAAATCGAAGACTTCCTGTCGACGGGGGACGATGTTCAGGGTCTGGCGTAATTGCGCGCCGACGATGCTGGAAAAATAGCGATACAGCTCGCTGAGGGTCGGGTTGTGCGCGGCGTCCACCAGACGGCGGTGGAACACCAGATCGCAGGCGATGTAGCTGTCGAGGTCGCCGTGGTAGTGACTGCCGGCGTGCCCCAGTGCCTCGCGCAGAGCCACAAGGTCGTCGTCGGTCCGACGCAAGGCGGCCAGGCCGATGGCCTCGACTTCAAGGATGTGCCGGGTTTCCCGGGCCTGATCCAGCGAGCATTTGGACAGTGCCTTGAGCGTGTCCATCGGATCGACCACCGCCCGCAGGTAACTGCCGTCACCCTGACGAATCTCGATCAACCCTGAGAACGCCAATACCCGCATCGCCTCGCGCACGGTGTTGCGGCTGATGCCGAGTTCTGCGCACAGCTCAGGCTCGGTCGGCAGACGCTGACCGACCTGCCAGCTGCCATCGGTGATGCGCTGGCGCAATTGGTCCAGGGCCTGATCGACCAGGGATCGCTTAATAAGTGGAGAAATGTCTGACATAGGATTTGCCCTTTCATCCAATCATAGGATGAATTTTCTGACATGTTAGTCAGCTCCGCGTATGACGGCAACCACCTAGGGTCAGAGAGAGACAAATGGAGCGGGATTTTCGATTAGTCAAAATTACCCTTTAAGGGTAATTTCAGGGACAGGGTTTTGGTTTCTTATGGAAAAGAACACACCCCATTACGACTTGGCAGTGATCAAGGCGGATGTCAGGCGACTCGGTTGGAAGGCATTCACGCACACGGCGAGAAAGACTGGGACTGCACTCGAACTGAGTCTCGCAGAAATGCAGGAAATCGTTCTCAGACTGCAGCGCGGCATGCTGTACAAATCGATGACGCCTTATGACGACCATCGTATCTGGCAAGACGTCTATCACATCCAATCACATGGTTTGGAGATTTACATCAAGGTGTCCTATCACTACGACAGGCGCCCACCCGTGATCTCCTTCAAGGAGAACAATTCATGAACACGCAGCTGTGTTTCAGTTGCGGCGCCCCGGAAGGCATGGTGCATTTCAAAGGTCGAGGCGAAACCTTGAGCGCCAGGGGAATGGAGCGTCGCATCGACGACTTGTCGGGCTGGGAGTGCAAGAAGTGCGGCGAGGTCGAATTGGATGACGAGTGCGGGCAGCGCTATTCGGATGCATGCGATGAACTCGTTCTCGCCTGTAGAAAAATGATAGGTAACGAAATGAAAAGGATCCGCCGCAAACTGCATCTGACGCAAAAGGAAACGGTGCAATTGCTTTCAGGAGGCGGGCACAACGCATTTTCACGATACGAACGCGGCGAGGTACTTCCGCCGAAAGCATTGATGCTACTCATGCGTCTGCTGGATCGCTATCCACACTTGCTTGCCGATGCGAGAAACCTGGCCGAAGGGGCTGACTTGAGAGGGGCTTTCAAGTTCACCGAGCACAAAGAACAAGAAGCCCTTACCGCCTCCTGACCCACAAAAAACAAACCCGGCACAAGGCCGGGTTTATTTTATTCATCAGATCTCAATGCAGGATCTGACTCAGGAACAGCTTCGTCCGATCATTCTGCGGATTGTCGAAGAAGTCGTTCGGTGCCGCCTGCTCGACGATTTCGCCCTTGTCCATGAAGATCACGCGGTTGGCCACGGTGCGGGCGAAGCCCATTTCGTGGGTTACGCAGAGCATGGTCATACCGTCTTCGGCGAGGCCGATCATGGTGTCGAGTACTTCTTTCACCATCTCCGGGTCGAGTGCCGAGGTCGGTTCGTCGAACAGCATGATTTTCGGTTTCATGCACAGTGCGCGGGCGATCGCCACACGCTGTTGCTGACCGCCGGACAGTTGCCCCGGGTACTTGTGCGCCTGCTCCGGAATGCGTACGCGTTCCAGGTAATGCATGGCGATTTCCTCGGCCTTGCGCTTGGGCATCTTGCGTACCCACATCGGCGCCAGGGTGCAGTTCTGCAGGATGGTCAGGTGCGGGAACAGGTTGAAGTGCTGGAACACCATGCCGACTTCACGGCGGATCGCCTCGATCTGTTTGAGGTCGTTGGTCAGCTCCACGCCATCGACCACGATGCGGCCCTGCTGGTGCTCTTCCAGACGGTTGAGGCAGCGGATGGTGGTGGATTTGCCGGAACCCGACGGGCCGCACAGCACGATACGCTCGCCCTGACGCACGTTGAGGTTGATGTCTTTCAGCACGTGGAACTGGCCGTACCACTTGTTCACGCCCTGCATCTGAATGATGCCTTCAGGGCCCACTGGCTTTTTGATTGCTTCGCTCATCGAAAAAACTCCTAACGCTTGTGGCCAGTGTCGAGCTTGCGTTCCAGGTGCATGGAATAGCGCGACATACCAAAACAGAAAATCCAGAACACCAGGGCGGCGAACACGTAGCCTTCGGTGGCCATGCCCAGCCATTTCGGATCGGCAGCGGCTTGCTTGACGCTGTTGAGCAGGTCAAAAAGGCCGATGATGATCACCAGGCTGGTGTCCTTGAACAGCGCGATGAAGGTGTTGACGATGCCGGGAATCACCAGCTTCAGGGCTTGCGGCAGAATCACCAGGCCCATGGCGCGCCAGTAACCGAGGCCCATCGCGGCCGCGGCTTCGTACTGGCCCTTGGGGATCGCTTGCAGACCGCCACGCACCACTTCGGCGACGTACGCCGACTGGAACAGGATCACGCCGATCAGCGCCCGCAGCAGCTTGTCGAAGTTCATGCCTTCAGGCAGGAACAGCGGCAGCATCACCGAGGACATGAACAGCACCGTGATCAACGGCACACCGCGCCAGAACTCGATGAAGGTCACGCAGACCACACGGATCGCCGGCATGTTCGAACGCCGGCCCAGCGCCAGGACAATCCCCAGCGGCAACGCACCGGCGATGCCGACAGTGGCGATCACCAGGGTCAGCATCAGACCGCCCCACTGGCTGGTCGCCACGGTGTCGAGGCCGAAGACGCCGCCATGCAGCAGGCACCAGGCAACGATCGGGTAGACCACCAGGAAGCTCAGGCCGTACACCGCCTTGTGCGCCACGCGCTTGATGAACAGTGGCGCCACGCCGATGACCGCCAGCCACACGGTCAGGTCCACGCGCCAGCGCAGTTCCGGCGGGTAGTAGCCGTACATGAACTGACCGAAACGCTGCTGGATGAAGACCCAGCAGGCGCCGTCCTTGGTGCAGTCGGCACGGGTGGTGCCGACCCAGTTGGCATCGATGATCGCCCAGCTGAGGATCGGCGGAATCACCAGATAGATCAGGTAGAACGCGAACAGGGTCAGCAGGGTGTTGAGCCAGCTGGAGAACATGTTCGCGCGGATCCACGCCATCGGGCCGAAGACCTTGGCCGGCGGTGGCATGTCGGGTTTGAAAGTATGAGTACTCATGCGCTATTCCTTACCGCTCGATCAGCGCGATGCGCTTGTTGTACCAGTTCATCAGCAGGGAAATGCTGATACTGATCGCCAGGTACACGCTCATGGTGATGGCAATGACTTCGATCGCCTGACCGGTCTGGTTCAGCACGGTGCCGGCGAACAGCGAAACCATTTCCGGATAACCGATACCGGCCGCCAGCGAGGAGTTCTTCGCCAGGTTCAGGTATTGGCTGGTCAGCGGCGGGATGATGACCCGCAGCGCTTGCGGAATGATCACCTTGCGCAGGGTCGGGCCGTTGCGCAGGCCGAGCGAATGCGCCGCCTCGGTCTGGCCATGGCTGACCGACTTGATGCCCGAACGCACGATCTCGGCGATGAACGCGGCGGTGTACACCGTCAGCGCCAGGGTCAAGGCCAGCAGTTCCGGAATCAGCACCCAGCCACCGACGAAGTTGAAGCCCTGCAGCTTCGGCATTTCCCAGTGCACGGGTGCACCGAAGATCAGCGCGCACAGCGCCGGGATCACCAGGAACAGCGCCAGGCCGGCCCAGAACTTGTGGAACGGCTCGCCGGTGGCTTCAAAGCGCTTGTTAGCCCAGCGGCTCATCAACACGATGGCGATGATGGCCACCACGATGCTGATCACGAACGCCCAGAAACCGTCGGCCATTTGCGCGGCCGGCATGTTCAGGCCACGGCTGCTGACGAAGAAGGTATCGCCGAAGTTGTGGCTGTTGCGCGGCCCCGGCATGGTCAGGAACACCGCGAAGTACCAGAACAGGATCTGCAGCAGTGGCGGGATGTTACGGAACACCTCCACGTACACCGTTGCCAGTTTGGCGATGATCCAGTTCTTCGACAGGCGCGCGACGCCGACGATGAAGCCGAGGATCGTGGCCAGGATCACGCCAATGAACGTCACCAGCAGCGTGTTGAGCAGGCCGATGACAAACACCCGGGCATAACTGTCCGCTTCGGTGTAGGAGATCAGGTGTTGAGCGATGCCGAACCCGGCACTGCGCTCCAGAAAGTCGAACCCCGAAGTGATACCCCGGTGTTGCAGGTTGGTCTGGGTGTTATCGAACAGATACCAGCCCAGGGAGACCACCGCCACGATGGTGATGATCTGAAATACCCACGCACGCACTCGTGGATCGCTGAGGCTGAGCCTCTGCTTTGGTGCGCCGATTGAATTTTGCATGAAGTGCCCCGGAAATAATGGAACAGAACGTCACCCGGCAGTTGGCCTGCCGGGTGACAGAACCATCAGCGCACTGGTGGTGCGTATTGAATGCCGCCGTTGTTCCACAGCGCGTTCAGGCCGCGGTCGATTTCCAGCGGAGTGCTCTTGCCGAGGTTTTTCTCGAAGATTTCGCCGTAGTTGCCGACTTGCTTGACGATCTGAACGACCCAGTCCTTCGGCAGTTTCAGGTCTTTGCCGTATTCGCCGTCTGCGCCGAGCATACGAGCGACATCCGGGTTCTTGGTCGCTTTGGCTTCGGCTTCGACGTTCTTCGAAGAGATGCCCGCCTCTTCAGTGTTCAGCAGCGCGTAGCCAACCCAACGTACGATGGCCAGCCACTCGTCGTCGCCGTTACGCACGACCGGGCCCAGGGGTTCCTTGGAAATGGTTTCCGGCAGAACCACGTAGTCCTTCGGCGAAGCCAGCTTGCTGCGCTGGGCGAACAGCTGGGACTTGTCGGAGGTCAGCACGTCGCAACGACCGGATTCCAGCGACTTGGCGCTTTCATCGGAGGTGTCGAAAGTGATCGGGGTGTATTTCAGACCGTTGCCGCGGAAGTAGTCGGAAACGTTCAGCTCGGTGGTGGTACCGGCCTGGATGCAGATGGTTGCACCGTCCAGCTCTTTGGCACTCTTCACGCCCAGCTTGTTGTTTACCAGGAAGCCGATACCGTCGTAGTAGGTAATGAAGCCCGGGAATTTCAGGCCCATGCCCGCGTCACGGGAACTGGTCATGGTGGTGTTGCGCGACAGGATGTCGATCTCGCCCGACTGCAGCGCGGTGAAACGCTCTTTGGCGTTCAACTGACTGAACTTGACCTTGGTCGCATCGCCGAACACGGCAGCGGCCACGGCGCGGCAGACGTCAGCATCGATACCCACGATCTTGCCGGTGGAATCCGGAACCGAGAAACCTGGCAAGCCATCGCTGACGCCACATTGCACGAAACCTTTCTTCTTCACTGCATCCAGGGTTGCACCCGCCTGAGCGAACCCGCTGACACCCAGTACTGCAGCAGCAGTCACGATCGCCAGAGTGGATTTCAACATCTTCATTCAAACCTCCAGTTTTGCTCTTGTTGTGTCGGAGCTTGAGTCCAGTCGCACCCTTTTGAGGCGTTGTTGACCCGTGTTGGCTTTTTTTGGGGTCAACCGACGCAGGACCTTCGCTATGAGTCTAGTAGGAGACAATCCACATCATGGACAACTCACTTCTCACCAGTCGGCCGAACGGGCGGTAGCCCTTTCACGTTCGCTAAGCCCGTTGCGGCCATTGGCGAACATCCATCACCGGATTCGTTGCCATCCCGTCGCGGGTCATACACTGATAGTGTTACCGCCACGCGTAGGATGTTTCGTACAGAACGTTCCATAGCAAAGCCCGTACCACACCTGTCGCGGAATCGATTCGGCGACAGGTCAATAGCAAAACTTGTAACCTTGCGACATCTTCTTAACGGATCAACCGGACGCGCACTCGAACCACGCACTTAATGAGAGCGCCCGCACATTTTTGGAGCAGACATGACCGAGCCCTTGATTCTTCAGCCTGTTAAGCCCGCAGACGCCTGCGTGATCTGGCTGCACGGCCTCGGCGCCGACCGCTACGACTTTCTGCCGGTGGCCGAAGCGCTTCAGGAAAGCCTGCTGAGCACGCGTTTCGTCCTGCCCCAGGCGCCGACCCGTCCAGTGACGATAAATGGCGGATATGCCATGCCGAGCTGGTACGACATCAAGGCCATGAGCCCGGCCCGGGCGATCGACCGCGATGAGCTGGAAGCCTCCGCCGACCGCATCATCGAATTGATCGAAGAACAGCGAAGCAGCGGAATAGACGCCTCGCGAATTTTTCTCGCCGGTTTTTCCCAGGGTGGCGCCGTGGTCTATCACACCGCGTTTCTGAAATGGCAGGGGCCGTTGGGCGGGGTGCTGGCACTATCGACATACGCGCCGACGTTCAGCGATGAACTGGAGTTGTCCGCCAGCCAGCAGCGGATTCCGGTGCTGGCGCTGCACGGCCAGTTCGACAACGTGGTGCAGAACTCCATGGGACGCACGGCTTATGAGTATCTCAAGGCCCATGGTGTCACCGTGACATGGCAGGAATACCCAATGGAGCACGAAGTGTTACCCGAAGAAATTCGCGACATCGGCGCATGGTTGAGCGAACGCCTGCGCTGACAATTGCGACAGGGGTCGCCCTTTGATCATCCCACTACGCCGCGCCCGTTTCTTGCATTACACTGGCCGGCGTACATTCCTTAACCAATTGATGAGATGACCGTGCTCAAAGCACTCAAGAAAATGTTCGGTAAAAGCGAGGCTGAGCAGCTCGCGCCAGTCCCCACTGCGCCGTCGCACGCCCCCGGTCATCGCAACGATGCCAGCCAGGCCGACCGCCAGACGCCCAAACGCGAACCGAAACCCGCTCCAGCTGCCGCGCCCGCTACCGAGCCGGCCCGCAGCGAAACACCGAAACCGGCCAAACCACGTCGCGAACCCAAGCCCAAGGCGCCGGTGATTCCCTGGAAACTCGAAGACTTCGTCGTCGAGCCGCAGGAAGGCAAGACCCGCTTCCACGATTTCAAGCTCGCCTCGGAACTGATGCACGCCATCCACGACCTGGGTTTCCCGTATTGCACACCGATCCAGGCCCAGGTGCTGGGTTATACCCTCGCCGGCAAAGACGCCATCGGCCGCGCGCAGACCGGCACCGGCAAGACCGCCGCGTTCCTGATCTCGATCATCACCCAGTTGCTGCAGACCCCGCCGCCGAAAGAGCGCTACATGGGCGAGCCACGGGCGCTGATCATCGCGCCGACCCGCGAGCTGGTGGTGCAGATCGCCAAGGACGCCGCCGACCTGACCAAGTACACCGGCCTCAACGTCATGACGTTCGTCGGCGGCATGGACTTCGACAAGCAGCTCAAGCACCTCGAAGCGCGCCATTGCGACATCCTCGTCGCGACCCCGGGCCGCCTGCTTGACTTCAACCAGCGCGGTGACGTGCATCTGGACATGGTCGAAGTGATGGTGCTGGACGAAGCCGACCGCATGCTCGACATGGGCTTCATCCCGCAGGTCCGGCAGATCATTCGCCAGACCCCGCCGAAAAGCGAACGTCAGACTCTGCTGTTCTCCGCGACCTTCACCGATGACGTGATGAACCTCGCCAAGCAGTGGACCACCGATCCTGCGATCGTCGAAATCGAAGTCACCAACGTGGCCAACGAGAACGTCGAGCAGCACATCTACGCGGTGGCCGGTGCCGACAAATACAAACTGCTGTTCAACCTGGTCAACGACAACGGCTGGGAACGAGTCATCGTGTTCGCCAACCGCAAGGACGAAGTGCGCCGCATCGAGGAGCGCCTGGTGCGTGACGGCATCAACGCCGCGCAACTGTCCGGCGACGTGCCGCAGCACAAGCGGATCAAGACGCTGGAAGGCTTCCGCGAAGGCAAGATCCGGGTACTGGTTGCCACCGACGTGGCCGGTCGCGGCATCCACATCGACGGCATCAGCCACGTGATCAACTTCACCCTGCCGGAAGTCCCGGACGACTACGTGCACCGCATCGGCCGTACCGGTCGTGCTGGCGCCGACGGCGTGTCGATCAGCTTCGCCGGTGAGGACGACTCCTATCAGTTGCCGTCCATCGAAGAAAAGCTCGGTCGCAAGATCAGCTGTGAAACGCCGCCGACCCATCTATTGCGGGCGGTTGAGCGCAAGCGTCCACAGTAAGCGACGCTATAAAGCGAAGCGCAGCCGGCAACGGACTGCGCTTTTTTTTCGCCCGGATATTGTTCAACAAAAATAAAAGTCCATAATGGACAAATTAGTTTAGAAACAATCTGCGGAGTCCAACATGTCCAGTACGCCTTACGTGATCGACCAAACCCAGGCCCGCGAGCTGCTGGCCCGGATCGATGTGCCACAGATCCTGCGCAAGCTGTTCCGCGACCTGGCGGCCGGGCATGCCGTGCAACCGGCGCAGCAACTGGTGGAATTCCCCCAGGGCGCCGGGGACTTCATCAACTATCTCGGCGTGCTGGCCGAAGACGGCGTGTACGGAGTCAAGACCTCGCCGTACATCGTTCGCGAACAAGGCCCGCTGGTGACGGCGTGGACATTGCTGATGTCGATGCACACCGGCCAACCGCTGCTGCTCTGCGATGCCGGCGAGCTGACCACCGCCCGCACGGCTGCGACCACCGCCGTGGCGGTCGATGCCCTCGCCCCGTCGAAGGCAGCGCGACTGGCAATCATCGGCAGTGGCAAGGTCGCCCAGGCGCATCTGCATTACGTCAAAACCTTGCGCGACTGGCAGAACATCAGTGTGTACTCGCCGACCTTGAGCGACGACCCGGCAACCGCCCGCCAACTGCACGCCCTCGATCCACGGGTGAGCATCGCCGACAGCCGCGAAACCGCCATCGCCGGGGCCGACGTGATCATGCTCTGCACTTCGTCCGCAGGCCCGGTGATTGACCCGGCAACCTTGAGCAAACCGGCGCTGATCACCTCGATCAGCACCAACGCACCGCGCGCCCACGAAGTGCCGCCGCAAAGCCTCAACGACATGCAGGTGTTCTGCGACTATCGTCTGACCACCCCGGGCTCGGCCGGCGAGATGCTGATCGCCAGCGAACAACATGGCTGGGACCACAGCGCGATCCTCGGTGACCTGGCGGATCTGCTCAGCGAAAAAGTGCAGCGCCCCGACTACCACCGTCACGTGTTTTTCCGCTCCATCGGTCTGGGCCTGGAAGACATCGCCCTCGCGAATGCGGTTTATCACCTGAGCCTGTAACACCAAGCCTCCCCCTGTGGGAGCGGGCTTGCTCGCGAAGAGGCCGTGTCAGGCAACTTATTCAGCGAATGACACACTGCCTTCGCGAGCAAGCCCGCTCCCACATGGAGAACAGCAAACTCCTTGATATTGCGTACACACTGGAGAACTCCATGAGTCATGCAGATTTCATCATCATCGGCGGCGGGATTGCCGGTGCTTCCACCGGTTTCTGGCTGTCGCAGCACGGCAAGGTCGTGGTGCTGGAGCGCGAGTCGCACCCGGCCTATCACTCCACCGGGCGCTCGGCCGCATTGTTTACCGCCGCGTACGGCACGCCACAGGTCCGGGCGCTGACCCAGGCCAGCCGCGAATTCTTCGACCATCCGCCCAGCGGCTTCTGCGAGCACCCGCTGCTGACCCCGCGCGGAGAAATGACCGTCGACTTCACCGGCGACGCCGCCGAGCTGAACAATCAATACCTCAGCGCCAAGGCCACGGTGCCGCAGATGCAGTTGCTCAGCGCGGATGAAGCCTGCGCGCGGCTGCCGATCCTGCGCCGGGAGAAAGTCCATGGCGCGATCTACGACCCGACCGCCAGCGACATCGACACCGACGCCCTGCATCAGGGCTATCTGCGCGGTATCCGCCGCAACAACGGCCAGGTGCAGACCGATTGCGAAGTGCTCGGCCTGAGCCGCGATGCCGACGGCATCTGGCAAGTGCAGACCAACGGCCAGACCTTCAGCGCTCCCGTCGTGATCAACGCCGCCGGCGCCTGGGCCGACAAGATCGCAGCCCTGGCCGGTGCCCGGCCGCTGGGCCTGCAACCGAAACGCCGGGCCGCGTTCATTTTCGCCGGCCCGGAGGGCGTCGACATCCACCATTGGCCGATGCTGGTCAGCCTCGACGAATCCTTCTATATGAAGCCCGACGCCGGCATGTTCCTCGGCTCGCCGGCCAACGCCGACCCGGTCGAACCCCACGACGTACAGCCCGAGGAACTGGACATTGCCATGGGCATTTACCAGATCGAGGAAGCGACGACCCTGACCATCCGCCGCCCGACCCGCACCTGGGCCGGCCTGCGCAGTTTCGTCGCCGACGGCGATTTGCTGTCCGGGTTCGATCCGCAGGTGCCGGGGCTGTTCTGGGTTGCGGCCCAGGGCGGTTACGGTATCCAGACCTCACCGGCCATGGGCCAGGCCAGCGCCGCGCTGGTGCGTGGTGAATCGTTACCCGAACACCTTCAGCAATTCGGCCTGACCGCCGCCATGCTCGCGCCTGCCCGCCTGGCCTGACCGTCCGCGCGGATGACGCGCCCGACGGATTGCGGCACACTCGCAACGCCCCCGGATCACGGGGGCGTTGACGTTGCCTGGAGCTCCACAGTTATGACCGCCCCCGAACACACGCCCGAGCTGCATGACGCCGCGCTGGATAACTACCACGCCATCGCCGACGCCATTGCCACGCTGTTCTTTCCCCATGCCGAAGTGGTGTTGCACGACCTGCGCACGCAGAAGGTCGATTACATCGCCAACAACCTGTCGAAACGGGTGATCGGCGATGAGTCGTCGCTGGAAGACATGCTCAGCGAAGACGTCAGCGAACGGAACATCGGCCCGTACGAAAAGCTCAACTGGGACGGCCAGAAAATTCGCAGCCTGAGTACCGTGCTGCGTGACAGCGAAGGGCATCCGCTGGCGGTGCTGTGCATCAACCTGAATATTTCGCTGTTCGAGAACGCCAAGGCTGCGCTGGACCTGTTCCTCTCGCCGAGCAAACTGATCCCGCAACCGGACTCGCTGTTTCGCGATGACTGGCAGGAGCGGATCAACACCTTCCTGCACGCCTGGCTACGCGAGCGGCAACTGAGCCTGAACCTGCTGACCCGCGATCACAAACGCGAACTGGTGCTGGCGCTGCACGCCGAAGGGGCATTCAAGGGCAAGAGCGCCTCGAACTATGTGGCCAATGTGCTGAACATGGGGCGGGCGACGGTGTACAAGCATTTGAAGGAATTGAAGGGCTGAAGATTTGCGGTGAATGTTAAGGCCTCATCGCTGGCAAGCCAGCTCCCACAGGTTTTGTGTATATCGAAAATCTCTGTGGGAGCTGGCTTGCCAGCGATGGCGGACTATCAGTCGCCGTAGATATCGGACTTGAAGTACTTCTCGGAAATCTTCTGATACTCGCCACTGGCGCGAATGCCGTCGATGGCGGTATTCAACTGGCTGACCAGCTCGGTGTTGCCCTTGCGCACCGCAATCCCCGCGCCCTCGCCCACGTACTTCGGATCCTTCAGCTCAGGCCCGACAAAGGCGTAACCCTTGCCGCGCGGCATCGACAGGAAGTCGTTCAGCGGGATGGTGTCGGCGAAGATTGCGTCGAGACGCCCGGCCGCCAGGTCCATGTAGATTTCTTCGTTGTTGCCATAGCGTTTGACGTTGATGCCCTTGGGCTCGAACACCTCGGTGGCGTAACGGTCGGTGGTGGTTGCACGCTGCACGCCGACGGTCTTGCCTTTGAGGCTGGCGTACTGGTCATCGACGCTCGCGCCTTCCTTCATCACCAGCCGCGACGAGGTGAAATAGTACTTGTGGGTGAAGTCCACCGACTTCTTGCGGTCTTCGTTGATGGTCATGGACGACAGCGCCATGTCGATTTTCTTCACTTTCAGGGAAGGAATCAGACCGTCGAACTCGCCCTCGACCCACACGCATTTGACCTGCATCTGCGCGCACAGGGCATTGCCGATGTCGTAGTCGAACCCGACGATCTCACCCTTGTCGGTTTTCGAGGCGAAGGGCGGATACGCCGCTTCGATACCGATGCGCAGGGTTTTCTCGGCGGCGAACGCGCTGCTGCAGGCCAACAGGCTCAATGCCAGACCGGTGATGAGGGGAAATTTCTTCATGTTCGTTCTCTCGCGGGTTGTTGTTGGTTTGGCAAGACGAAGAAGAGCAGCTGCAAGCGGTAAGCCTGGAGCTTCAAGCACGAGGCTGTTTTTTGTACTTGTAAATCCATACTGGACTTTTACGTACAAGCCGTCAATCAGGCAAAAGAGATTGCTTCCTGCTGTTGGTCGGGTGGGAAAACCGGAGCGTTTTCGGTGTTGCGGATCGCGCCTTCGCGGGCAAGCCCGCTCCCACATTGGAATGCATTTCCCTGTGGGAGCGGGCTTGCTCGCGAAGAGGGCCGGGAGTACAGCGCAAAATCTACTGCTTCCAGCGATCCGCCGCCGCATGATCGCTGTCACGGCCTTCGACCCAGCGCGGGCCGTCGCTGGTGTTCTCTTTCTTCCAGAAAGGCGCGCGGGTTTTCAGGTAATCCATGACGAAGGCGCAGGCGTCGAACGCCGCCTGGCGGTGGGCGCTGGCGGCGGCGACAAACACGATCGGCTCGCCCGGTTCCAGCGCGCCGATGCGGTGCAGCACTTCCAGCTTCAACAGCGGCCAGCGCTGCTCGGCCTCCAAGGCAATCTTGCCGAGGGCCTTTTCGGTCATGCCCGGATAGTGTTCGAGGAACATTCCGGCGACATCGAGGCCATCGTTGAAGTCGCGCACGTAGCCGACAAAACTCACCACCGCGCCGACCCCGACATTGGCCGCGTGCATCGCGTTGACTTCGGCACCCGGATCGAACGGTTCGGATTGCACCCGAATCCCCATGGCTCAGCCTCCGGTCACGGTGGGGAAAAACGCCACTTCGTCGCCGTCCACCACCGGCTCGTCGAGCTGGCAGAGGTCTTCGTTGCGCGCACACATCAGGTTCTGTTCGCTCAGCACCTCGGCGCCCTCTCGCTGCGCCAACAACGCACGAACGTCATCGACGGTGGCGAAATCACCCTCGACCTCCACCGAATCCACGCCCAGCGCCTCGCGGTAACGGGCAAAAAACTTCACGGTCAGGTTCATGGCTGCTCCGCCTGGAAATGCCCGCTCTTGCCGCCGACCTTCTCCAGCAGACGCACGCTTTCGATGGTCATGCCACGGTCCACGGCCTTGCACATGTCGTAGATCGTCAGCGCGGCGACGCTGGCGGCGGTCAACGCTTCCATCTCGACGCCGGTCTGCCCGGACAGTTTGCAGCGAGCCACGATGCGTACCGTGTCATCGCCTTCGGCGCTGAGTTCGACCTTGACGCCAGTCAGCATCAACGGATGGCACAGGGGAATCAGATCACTGGTTTTCTTCGCCGCCTGAATGCCGGCAATGCGCGCCACGGCGAACACGTCGCCCTTGGGATGGCCGCCGCTGACGATCATCTGCAGAGTGTCGGGCAGCATGCGCACCAGCGCTTGGGCCGTCGCCTCACGGAACGTCACGGCTTTTTCGGTGACGTCGACCATGTTGGCGCGACCTTGGGAATCGAGATGAGTCAGCACGGGATTACTCCTGATCAGGAGCGTCGATTGTAAACCTGGGGGTCAGAATTGCGCACATAAAAAACCGGGCGGCTTTGGGGCCGCCCGGTTGGTTGTGGACGGTTACAGATGCGATTCGGCGTATTCGGCCAGGATCGAGCGAGGCACCCCTTGTAGGGTGATGTGCACACCGTTGGGGAAATCCTTGAAACGTTCGGTCAGGTAGGTCAGCCCGGAGCTGGTCGCGGACAGGTAAGGGGTGTCGATCTGTGCCAGGTTGCCCAGGCACACTACTTTGGAACCGGCGCCGGCCCGGGTGATGATGGTTTTCATCTGGTGCGGCGTGAGGTTCTGGCATTCGTCGATCAGGATCAGGCTCTGCTGGAAGCTGCGACCGCGAATGTAGTTGAGCGATTTGAACTGCAACGGCACTTTGCTGAGGATGTAGTCGACGCTGCCATGGGTGTTTTCGTCATCCATGTGCAAGGCTTCGAGGTTGTCGGTGATGGCGCCGAGCCAAGGCTCCATTTTTTCCGCCTCGGTGCCGGGCAGGAAGCCGATTTCCTGGTCCAGGCCCTGCACGCTGCGGGTGGCGATGATGCGGCGATAACGCTTGCTGACCATGGTCTGCTCGATCGCAGCCGCCAGCGCCAGAATGGTTTTACCCGAGCCGGCGGCACCGGACAGGTTGACCAGGTGAATATCCGGATCCAGCAGCGCGTACAGCGCCAGGCTCTGATAGATGTCCCGTGGCTTGAGGCCCCAGGCTTCCTGGTGCAGCAGCGGTTCCTGGTGCAGGTCGAGGATCAGCAGCTTGTCTTCTTCGATCTCCTTGATCCAGCCGACGAAGCCCTGCTCATCAATGATGAATTCGTTGATGTGCACGGCAGGCAGGTTGTCGATCAGCTGTACCTGATGCCAGGTGCGGCCGTGGTCCTGACGGGTTTCGACCTTGCTCACGCGGTCCCAGAAAGAGCCGGTCATGTTGTGATAGCCGTTGGGCAGCAGGGACACGTCGTCGACCAGTTGGTCGGTGCTGTAGTCCTCGGCGTCGATCCCGCAGGCGCGCGCCTTGAGGCGCATGTTGATGTCTTTGGTGACCAGCACCACCGGTTTGCTCGGTTCGCGGGTGTGCAGGTCGATCAGCTGGTTGATGATTTTGTTGTCGTTCAGATGCTCGGGCAGAATCAGGTTCGATTCGGCCTGCTTGCTCATCAGAATCGACAGCAAGCCCTTCGGACCGCCCTTGCCGCGCTGGATCGGCACGCCCTGTTCAACATCATCGGGTGAGGCATCGCCCAGGGTCTTGTCGATCAGCCGGATCGCCTGACGGCATTCGGCGGCCACGCTGTGATGCCCGCTCTTGAGCTTGTCCAGCTCTTCAAGCACGGTCATCGGGATCGCGACGTGGTGTTCTTCAAAATTCAGCAGGGCGTTCGGATCGTGAATCAGTACGTTGGTATCGAGTACATAAAGGATTGGCTGGTTGGAGGAAGGGCTACGTCCGTGATCATCCATACTCGGTCACCTTTGTGGGAGCCATTCGACGCAATACCTCGGCGGTGCTGCGCCTCGAAGTGACTGCCGAATCCACCTGCACAGCTTTTGTCGGGATAGCAGGTGAACCGCACACAAAATGGGTCTTGGAAGACGCCACCTGTGTTGCAGGTTTCGGCGGTCTGACTTCGTAATACTCCAAAACCCGTGACAGAAAAAAGCACTTTGACGCTTTTTTGAAGTTTATTTTGCAAAGTGACGAAAAGCCCTTGGCGGACTGCCCTGCCCCCGTTAGAGTCGGAAGTCCGCCTGCATCGAATTCTGCAAAAAATTCACCCCAAGCCCAATGTTTCCGGGCTCTTGCCGTTTTTCAGCGAAACGCGTCCTGACAGTCTTCCCAGCCGATGCCGCTTTGCGCGGTTTGCGTGATCAGCCACGGCAACGCAGTCTTCACTGCATCCTGCTTCATGTTGAAATTGATCACCCCGTGCCGCCACAACAGCATCAGGGTCAGGACCCGTTGCGCACTCTGGCTGCCCTTGAGCTTGCCGGCGCCGTCCTGGGCATCGATGTCCCACAGCGCCACTTGCAGGCCCTGACTGTTGAAGAAACTACGGGCATCGCTGCGACGTTGCCCTTCCGGCGGACGGAACAGCGGCACGTAGTTTTCCGGCAACTTGTTCTTGACCAGATCGGCACTGCGCCGCACCGAATCCTGCCAGTCCTGCCAGTGGCTGTGGGAGCGGAACTCCCAGCCCTGCACGCCGACGCACTGCTGCGAAAACGCCGCTTGCAGGCTGCTGACGGAACGCTCGGCCAATCGTGCCTGAACATCCTTGCCCAACATGAAGAAGGTGCCGCTCAGGTTCGACTTGCGCAAGTACTCGGCGAGCCAGTCGGTGTTGTCCGGTTGCAGGTTGGCGGCGCTGTCGAAACTCAGCAGAAACAGGCGATCGTGCATATCGTCGCCGTTGCGCTCGTAGTCTCCGAAATGATCGAGTTCGCTGCTGGTTTGCGGTGACAGCGCCGCCTTGCGCATCAGCTCATCGAGGTATTGCAGGTGGAAGATCCGGCTCGGTTCGGCCCATTTGGTGTAATAACTTTCGTCGCTGACCACGAATTTGGCGGCCTGCTCGCGCAGGGTCGGCAGGTCTTCGACGAGGAAGCAGAACGAGGCATCCTGATCGCAGCTTTGCTGGGCAAAGTTGTAGTTGGCGAGCAGACGCTGCCACAGCCGCTCGCGCAGGCTGTTGATCGCCTCCAGATTCACCGTGCGCAGCCCCAGGCGCTGGGCCAGCGCCGCCTCGTCCAGCGCTTCGGTACCGAGCAGGCCCCGGGCGAACATCAGGATTTCCGCCCGCGAGGCGACATCGAACAGCGTCGGGTTGTCGAGCTTTTCCGGCCAGGTGCTGCGATCCAGCGTCGCGATATCGCCCGGCGCCGCAACGGCACCGACGCTCAACAGCCACGCGGTGAAGAAAAGAACAATGCGCAAAGGGTGTCTCCATAACAAAACCCGCGCCGCACTATAGCCGATCCGGCTGGCAAACCGCCGATCACCTATGGACGTGATAGCTGGAGTCATCCGCCCCAACCCCCTAGAATCGCCCCCACGATTAAAGGAGACGACTTCATGCTGATGGTGATTTCCCCCGCCAAGACCCTCGATTACGAAACACCGCCGGCGACCCAGCGCTTCACTCAGCCGCAATACCTCGACCATTCCCAGGAACTGATCCAGCAACTGCGCGAACTGAGCCCGGCGCAGATCAGCGAACTGATGCACGTGTCCGACAAGATCGGCGGCCTCAACGCCGCGCGCTTCGGCAGCTGGACACCAGCGTTCACGCCGGAAAACGCCAAGCAGGCGCTGCTCGCGTTCAAGGGTGACGTCTACACCGGTCTCGACGCCCAGTCGTTCAGCGAAGCCGATTTCGACTACGCGCAACAGCACCTGCGCATGCTTTCCGGCCTCTACGGCCTGCTGCGCCCGCTCGACCTGATGCAGCCGTATCGCCTGGAAATGGGCACCAAACTGGCCAACGCCCGGGGCAAGGACCTGTACGCCTTCTGGGGCACGCGCATCAGCGAATGGCTGAACCAAGCGCTGGCCGATCAGGGCGATGACGTGCTGTTGAACCTGGCATCCAACGAGTATTTCTCGGCGGTGAAACGCACAGCGCTGAATGCGCGGATCATCAACACCGAGTTCAAGGACCTGAAGAACGGCCAATACAAGATCATCAGTTTCTACGCGAAAAAGGCCCGAGGCCTGATGAGCCGTTTCGTGATCCAGGAAAAAATCAACGATCCGGCCCTGCTCAAACAGTTCGATGTGCAGGGTTATCGCTACAGCGCCGAGCAATCGAAACCGGATAATCTGGTTTTTCTACGCGATCACGCCCCCGAATAAAGCATGCCTAATGCACGACTCTTTATATGAAGAGTCGTGCAGCTCGCACGATGTCAAAAATCCCTCGCAACATTTCGCCATTTTACTGGCGCCAGAAAAACCTCCCTGTCTTTTCTAAGATTAGTTTCACTCGACACTGATCATTTTTTTCAGTAGTGGCACCTAAATTTTTTCACCGTAGTGGCACAAAACTATCTAACGTGATTTTTCGCCTGTTATTAAAGGTCGAAAACGAAACTGCTATCAAATTGATACTGGTGCCATCTCTGACAATATTTCAAGAAATTTCAGATTTCGCGATGAGCGGACAGGAACTTCGTCCGAATGCATAGCTCATACCACCGGTAACGATTCTCGCCGAGTTTGTACGAGATAACTTACGCGGAGCAGATAGCCATGTAACCAAGTTGTCACAGCAACTTGCCTAGATGACTAACTAGTCTCAAACCAGACGATGGACAGGAGATACGCACCATTAATATCCCCTACAAAGGCCATGGCCGCGCCCTTATAAACGTGCTCGCCTGAGCACCCAACCGCTTGATTTACGGGACTTTAATCCTGACATCGAGCGCGCAAGACGATTGCACAAGAGTCTTCTCCAAAGAAGATCGGCTGCATAACAGGGCACGTCATAACAACAAGGCCTGGTTACGCACATCTTGAGTGCACTTATTTAGACACTCGAAACTTAGTATGCCTGCACACGGCATTGTGGCGCCTGTATGCCGCACTTTCGAGTGCACTAATGAACGCTGAACACCATTAACTCCGGCCCTCTAAGGCCTGATATATACAGAGGTAATTGCGATGCGCATCAGCATATTTGGTTTGGGTTACGTTGGCGCAGTATGTGCCGGTTGCCTGTCTGCACGGGGCCATGACGTGGTTGGCGTCGATGTTGCCAAAGACAAGATCGACATGATCAACGCTGGCAAATCTCCCATTGTTGAACCGGGCTTGGGTGAGTTGCTCGCACAAGGTATCCAGACCGGTCGTCTGCGCGGCACGACCAACTTCGCCGAAGCGATTCGCGACACCGACCTGTCGATGATCTGCGTCGGTACGCCGAGCAAAAAGAACGGCGACCTGGAACTGAACTACATCGAAGCGGTATGCCGCGAGATCGGTTTTGTCCTGCGTGAAAAGTCCACCCGCCACACCATCGTGGTGCGCAGCACCGTATTGCCGGGCACCGTGGCAAACGTTGTCATCCCGATTCTCGAAGACTGCTCCGGCAAGAAGGCCGGCGTCGATTTCGGCGTGGCGGTCAACCCTGAGTTCCTGCGTGAATCCACCGCAATCGCCGACTACGACCTGCCACCGATGACCGTCATCGGCGAGTTCGACAAGGCTTCGGGTGACGTTCTGCAATCGCTGTACGAAGAACTCGACGCACCGATCATCCGCAAGGACATCGCCGTCGCCGAGATGATCAAGTACACCTGCAACGTCTGGCACGCCACCAAAGTGACCTTCGCCAACGAGATCGGCAACATCGCCAAAGCGGTGGGCGTCGATGGCCGCGAAGTGATGGACGTGGTCTGCCAGGACAAGACCCTCAACCTGTCGCAGTACTACATGCGCCCGGGCTTCGCCTTCGGCGGTTCGTGCCTGCCGAAAGACGTGCGCGCCCTGACCTACCGCGCCGGCTCCCTGGACGTCGAAGCGCCGCTGCTCAACTCGCTGATGCGCAGCAACGAATCGCAAGTGCAGAACGCCTTCGACATCGTTGAAAGCCACGACAAACGCAAAGTCGCCCTGCTGGGCCTGAGCTTCAAGGCCGGCACCGACGACCTGCGCGAAAGTCCGCTGGTGGAACTGGCCGAGATGCTGATCGGCAAGGGCTACGACCTGAGCATCTACGACAGCAACGTCCAGTACGCCCGTGTCCACGGCGCGAACAAGGACTACATCGAGTCGAAGATCCCGCACGTATCGTCCCTGCTCAATTCGGACTTCGATTCGGTGATCGACAACTCCGACGTGATCATCCTCGGCAACCGCGACGAGAAGTTCCGCGCCCTCGCCGAAGAAGCGCCGCAGGGCAAGCAGGTGATCGACCTGGTGGGCTTCATGTCCAAGGCCACCAGCGCCGGTAGCCGCACCGAAGGGATCTGCTGGTAACGCAGCAGCAAGCCTCGAGCTTCAGGCCGCACGCCGTGAATCGGCGGGCGGCTTGAAGCCCCCATCACCTTCGGATGACGGTCATGTCCAAGCTCAAACATTTTTTTCTGCAATCCGCCGGCTGGCTTTTGTTTCTGAGCCTGCTGATGGGCCTGGCCCTGATGCTGCCCACGTCCACATTCGACTCCGAGTCGAAGGACTTCATTTTCCTGATTGGCGCCGTAGGTATCTGGCGCTACTCGATGGGTGCCACGCACTTTGTGCGCGGCATGATTTTTCTCTACATCGTCTACCCGCACCTGCGCCGCAAGGTTCGCAAGCTGGGTAAGGCGGCGGACCCGTCCCATGTGTTTCTGATGGTCACCAGTTTCCGCATCGACGCGTTGACCACCGCGCAGGTTTACAGCTCGGTGATCCGCGAAGCCATCGACTGCGAACTGCCGACCACCGTGGTCTGTTCCATCGTCGAAATGTCCGATGAGCTGCTGGTCAAGGCACTGTGGGCGCGGATGAATCCGCCAGACCGCGTGAAACTCGACTTCGTACGCATTCCCGGCACCGGCAAACGCGATGGCCTGGCCTATGGTTTCCGCGCGATCTCCCGTCACCTGCCGGACGACCGTGCCGTGGTGGCCGTGATCGATGGCGACACCGTGCTCGGCGAAGGCGTCGTGCGCAAAACCGTGCCGTGGTTCCAGATGTTCGGCAACGTCGGCGGCCTGACCACCAACGAGTTCTGCGAAGTGCGCGGCGGCTACATCATGAGCGAATGGCACAAGCTGCGTTTCGCCCAGCGCCACATCAACATGTGCTCGATGGCCCTGTCCAAACGCGTGCTGACCATGACCGGGCGCATGTCGGTGTTTCGCGCCACCGTGGTCACCAACCCGGAATTCATCGCCGACGTTGAAAGCGACTCGCTGCAACACTGGCGTCTGGGCCGTTTCAAATTCCTGACCGGCGACGACAAGTCGAGCTGGTTCAGCCTGATGCGTCTGGGCTACGACACCTTTTACGTGCCGGATGCGGCGATCAACACCGTTGAACACCCGCCGGAAAAGAGCTTCATCAAGGCCAGCCGCAAACTGATGTTCCGTTGGTACGGCAACAACCTGCGCCAGAACTCCCGAGCGCTGGGCCTGGGTGTAAAACGCCTCGGCGCCTTCACCTCGGTGGTGCTGTTCGACCAGCGCGTTTCGATGTGGACTTCGCTGCTCGGCCTGACCGTGGCAATCATCGCCAGCTTCAAGTACGGCACCGCGTTCATCCTGGTTTACCTGCTGTGGATCGGCATCACCCGTCTGATTCTGACGCTGCTGCTGTCCTGCTCAGGCCACCGGATCGGCCCGGCTTACCCGGCAATTCTCTATTACAACCAGATCGTCGGTGCGCTGGTGAAGATCTACGTGTTCTTCCGCCTCGACCAACAATCCTGGACTCGCCAACCCACTTCCCTGACCCGTGATCTCGCCAGCTTTCAACGTTGGTTCAACACCTGGTCGTCTCGGACCATGACCTTCTCCGCCGGCAGCATTTTCGTCGCCGTGCTGCTGATGATGGTCTGACCTGCCCCTATTGAATTAACAAGGAAATCGCCCCCATGAATACCGCCGTCAACGCCAACGTAGTGCATGAATCCGAAGCCCAGCGTCAGCACGCCCGTGTGAAAATCCCGGCCAAGCTGCGTTTCTTCGGCCCCGACCGGACTCCGGTTGAAGCGCGGGTCCTCGACCTGTCCGCCGGTGGTCTGGCGTTCAACGCCGGACAACTGCCGCTGACCGTCGGCGAGGTGTACAAGGCGCGTCTGCAGTTCGTCATCGACAACCTCGGCCTGGCCATGGACGTTGAACTGCAAGTGCGCTCCTACGACCGCCAGACGGGTCGTGCTGGCTGCCAGTTCCAGAACCTCGAGCCGCAGGACATTTCCACCCTGCGCCACCTGATCACTTCGCACCTGGCCGGCGACATCGTCAGCATCGGCGAAGTGCTGGCAACCCTGCAGCGCGACAACTTCACCAAGGCCCGCAAGGTCAAGGACGGCGACTCCGGCATGACCCCGTTCGGGCGTCTGAAAGCGGTGACGTTCAGCGCCGGTATCTTCGCGGTCGGGCTGGTGGCGGCGGGTTTCATTTTCAAATCGGTGTACAGCATGTACTTCGTCAGCCATGCGCAGGCCGGTCTGGTCAGCGTGCCGGGGATGAACATCACCATGCCGCGCGACGGCACCGTGCAGAGCCTGGTGAAGTCCGACGGCGTCGCCGCCAAGGGCGCACCGCTGGCGACGTTCAGCACCAGCATGCTCGACGTACTCAAAGGTCACCTGGAAGAAGATCAACTGTCCCCGGCCAAGGTTGAAGAACTGTTCGGCAAACAGATGACCGGCACCCTGACCTCGCCGTGCGATTGCACCGTGGCCCAGCAACTGGTGGCCGACGGTCAATACGCGAGCAAGGGCGACGTGATCTTCCAGCTGGTGCCGCGCAACACCCAGGCCACCGTCGATGCGCGCTTCTCCTATCGCCAGTTCGGCGACGTGCGTCCGGGCACCCCGGTGAGCTTCCAGATCGCCGGCGAAGACAAGACCCGCACCGGCAAGATCGTCAGCAGCACCAGCCTGAAAAGTGCCGACCTGTCCTCCGACATCCGTGTGCAGATCCAGCCTGACGAGCCGCTGGACAGCCGCTTCGCCGGCCGCCCGGTGGAAGTCAACAGCGACCGTGGTCCGAACCTGAACTGGCTGATCGACAAAGCCATGGCTGCCGGTCTTTAAGTCGAGGACATGCCCGTGACGAGCCCTATCAGAATCCTGCCGGTCCCGCTGACGCTGGCCATGGCAATCGCCCTGGCCGGTTGCGCCGGCCTGCCCGACCAGCGTCTGGCCAACGAAGCGCTCAAGCGCGGTGACACCGCGACCGCCGCGCAGAACTACCGTGCGCTGGCCGACCTGGGTTACAGCGAAGCCCAGGTGGGCCTCGCCGACATCCAGGTCGACAGCCGCGATCCGGAACAGATGAAACAGGCCGAAGCCACCTACCGCGCCGCCGCCAGTGTTTCGCCGCGTGCCCAGGCCCGACTCGGTCGTTTGCTGGTGGCCAAGCCCGGCTCCACCGAAGCCGAGCATCAGGAAGCCGAAAGCCTGCTGAAAAAGGCCGCCGCCAGTGGCGAAGGCAACACGCTGATCCCGCTCGCGATGCTGTACCTGCAATACCCGCACAGTTTCCCGAACATCAACGCCCAGCAGCAGATCGACCAGTGGCGCAAATCCGGTTACCCGGAAGCAGGTCTCGCACAAGTGCTGCTGTATCGCACCCAAGGCACGTACGACCAGCATCTGGATGACGTGGAAAAGATCTGCAAGGCCGCGCTCAACACCACCGACATCTGCTACGTCGAGCTGGCCACGGTCTATCAGAAACGTGGCGCGCCGGAGCAGCAGGCCGAGCTGATCAAACAACTGCAGGCCGGTTACAGCCGCGGCACCGTCAGTGCTCAGCGGGTGGACTCCGTGGCCCGTGTGCTGGCCGATTCGACCCTGGGCAAGACCGACGAAAAAACCGCGCAGTCGCTGCTCGAGCCGATCGCGCCGGGTTACCCGGCGTCGTGGGTCACCCTCGCGCAACTGCTCTACGACTTCCCGGAACTGGGCGACGTCGACCAGATGATGAAGTACCTGGACAACGGCCGCGCCGCCGATCAGCCGCGCGCCGAACTGCTGCTGGGCAAGCTCTACTACGAAGGCAAACTGGTCCCGGCCGACGCCAAAGTCGCCGAGGAACATTTCCAGAAAGCCGTCGGCCGCGAAGTCGCCGCCGATTACTACCTCGGCCAGATCTACCGCCGTGGCTACCTGGGCAAGGTCTATCCGCAGAAGGCCCTCGACCATCTGCTGACCGCTGCGCGCAACGGCCAGAACAGCGCCGACTTCGCCATCGCCCAGCTGTTTTCCCAAGGCAAGGGCACCAAGCCCGACCCGCTCAATGCCTATGTGTTCAGCCAGTTGGCCAAGGCGCAAAACACCCCGCAAGCCGATGAGCTGGCGACCACCCTCGCCGCACAACTGCCGCCCGAGCGCCTGGCCGAAGCCCAGCGCCTGCTGCAACAGGAACAGGCGACCCGTGGCGCCCTGAGCCCGAACACGCTGCAACTGCACGCCCTGCAAGAAGAAGACGGCGAGGAAAAACCATGAAATTGAATCCCTTTGTGAAGGCCGGCATTGGCCTCACGTTCGCGTTGATCTGGTCTTGCCCGACCCTGGCCGCGATGACTGAATCGAAGAACTTCGGCCTCGAAGTGAAAATCACCGGCCAGTCCGAAGACGACCGCGACCTCGGCACCGCCAGCGGCGGCGACGTCAACGGCATCGGCCTCGATCTGCGTCCGTGGGTCTACGGCGAAAGCGGCGCGTGGAGCGCCTATGCCATGGGCCAGGCCGTGACCTCGACCGACATCATCGAGACCGACACCCTGCAGCAGTCCGACAGCGAGGGCACCCAGACCACCGACAACGGTGACCGCAAGACCAAGAAAAACTACCTGGCGATGCGCGAGTTCTGGGTCGGCTACAGCGGCCTGACGCCCTACCCCGGCGAGATCCTCAAGTTCGGTCGCCAGCGCCTGCGCAACGACGACGGCCAGTGGCGCGACACCAACATCGAAGCCCTGAACTGGACTTTCGATACCACCCTGCTGCGCGCCAACGCCGGTGTCGCCGAACGCTTCAGCGAATACCGCACCGACTTGAAAGAGCTGGCCCCCAAAGACAAGGATCGCCTGCACGCCTACGCCGATGCCGCTTACCAGTGGACACCGGGCAACTGGGTCGGGATTCGCGGTCACCACACCCACGACGACGGCAAGCTCGACTATCCGGAGCCAGGCGTGGCCGGCGATTCGCTGGACAAGAAAGAAAACGGCGACATCAGCTGGCTCGGCCTGACCGCAGACAGCGACGCCTACAACTGGCGCAACACCAACACCGTCAACTACTGGGGCAGCATCACCGGCATGAGCGGCGACCGCGACACGGTCAACGCCCTCAACGCCGACGGCACCCGCCCGGCCCAGGCCAAGCGCAGTGACAACGTCGACGGCTGGGCCACCGACATCGGTGTGCGTCTGCGCCTTGATCCGCAATGGCAGGTCGGTGCGGCGTATGCCCGTGCCAGCGCCGATTACGAACAGAACGGCCTGGAAAGCAACCGCTCGAACTACACCGGTACTCGCTCCCGCGTTCACCGTTTCGGCGAGGCCTTCCGTGGCGAAATGAACAACATGCAGACCGCCACCCTGTTCGGTTCGTGGATGCTCAACGACCAGTACGACGCCAGCCTGATCTACCACAAGTTCTGGCGCGTGGACGGCAACAAGCCGGTGGGCAGCAACGGCATCAACGCCGTGGAGAACAACACCGACGACGTCACCGGCGCGATCCTTTCCAGCACTTCCCTGCCACTGCAGGACGGCAACAAGGATCTGGGCCAGGAAATGGATCTGGTGGTCACCAAGTACTTCAAGCAAGGCTTGCTGCCGGCGGCGCTGAGCCAGTCGATCGACGAACCGTCGGCGCTGGTGCGTTTCCGTGGTGGCGTGTTCAAGCCGGGTGACGCCTATGGCAGCCAGGTCGATTCGTACATGCACCGCGCGTTCATCGACGTGATCTGGCGCTTCTGATGCTGACCGCCAAGGGAGTGCCCGACATGAACAGTGCCCGCAAAGGCTCACTCAGCCTGCTGGCCGGCGCGATGCTGCTGGCCTCGGCCGGCGCCTTCGCCAGTGTGGAACCGGCCAAACCCGCGACCACCGCCAAGGAGCTGCAACAGGCCAAGACCTACACCGTCAGCAGCGCGCCGACCGAAGCGCTGGAACTGGCCAAGCCGAAATTGCCCGACCTCTCCGGCTACACCGCCGAAGCCGCCGCCGCGAAAATCGTGCGCAGCAAAGCGGGCAAGATCAGCGTGCGCCGGATGATGCAGGAAGACGCCCTGAAGGACTTCATCGGCGGCGACAACAAGATGGCCGAATGGGTGGTGCGTCAGCACGGCATCCCGCAGGCGATCTTCGTCGACGACGGCTACATGAACCTGAAAGAGCTGGCGCAGAAACTGCCCAAGCAGTACTTCAGCGAAACCTCGCCGGGCGTCTACCTGGCCAAGTTGCCGATCGTGGTCGGCCGCAAAGGCATCCTCGAGATCGACGGCCAGACCCAGGAATTGCGCCTGTCCCAGGAGGCCGGTTCGTTCCTGGTCAACGACGGCCAGCTGTTCGTGCGTGATACCAAAATCACTGGCTGGCGCGAGAAGGAAAACGGCCCGGCGACCTTCCGTTCGCCGAAGGAATTTCGCCCGTTCCTGCTGGCCTGGGGCGGCACCGAGACCTACATCGTCAACAGCAAGATGGCCAGCTTCGGCTACGCCAACAGTAAGTCCTACGGTGTGAGTATTTCCCAGTACACGCCGAACATGGCCAAGGTGCTCAAGCGTCCCGAGCCGACCGGCTGGATCGTCGGCTCCGAGTTCTCGGACATGTGGTACGGCTTCTACTGCTACGAGACCCGCGACTTCGTGGTCAAGGGCAACACCTACAAGGACAACATCGTCTACGGCATCGACCCGCACGACCGTTCTCACGGTCTGATCATTGCCGAGAATACGGTGTACGGCACGAAGAAGAAGCACGGGATCATCATTTCCCGTGAGGTGAACGACAGCTTCATCTTCAACAACAAAAGCTACGACAACCACCTCTCGGGGCTGGTGATCGACCGTAACAGCGTGAACAACCTGATCGCCTACAACGAGATCTACAAGAACCACACCGACGGCATCACCCTCTACGAGTCCGCCGACAACCTGCTGTGGGGCAACAAGGTCATCAGCAACAAGCGCCACGGCATCCGCATTCGTAACAGCGTGAACATCCGCCTCTACGAAAACGTCGCCATGGCCAACGGCCTGACCGGCGTCTACGGGCACATCAAGGACCTGACCGACACCGACCGTGACATCAAGCTCGACCCGTTCGACGCCCAGGTCTCGCTGATCGTGGTCGGCGGTGAACTGGCGGCCAACGGCAGCGGCCCGCTGTCGATCGATTCGCCCCTGAGTGTCGAGCTGTATCGCGTGTCGATGCTGGCGCCGACCAAATCCAGCGGCATCAGCTTCAACGGCATCCTCGGCGAGCGCCAGGATGAAATTCTCGACCTGCTGGTGCGCCAGCAGAAAGCCGTGCTGATCGACCCTGTCGAACGCCAGACCGAATTGCAGGACTGAGGACAATTTTATGCACCCACACCTGATCAAATTACTCAGCCTGTCGGCCCTGACCGTGGGCATTCTGGCGGCCAGCAACGGCGCCCGCGCGGACGAAGTGAAAGCGCCAACGTTCACCGCCGAACCGTGCTGCAGCCTGTGCCCGGCCGCCCATGACGCGAAGAACTACACCACCCGCTATCAGCAGAACTTCACCACTCTGGTGCAAGCGCAGGGCGACTGGTTGTTCCGAACCCAGGAAGACCTGCGCACCGAGTTCAACACCACACCGGCCGGCTACAAACGCCTGCAACAGCTGCACGATGCGTTCAAGGCCAAAGGCGTCGAACTGGTGATCGTCTACCAGCCGACCCGTGGTCTGGTGAACCGCAACAAGCTCAACCCGGCGGAAAAAGCCGCGTTCGATTACGAGAAAGCGCTGGGCAACTACAAGACCATGCTCGGCCGTTTCGCCAAGATGGGTTACGTGGTGCCGGACCTTTCGCCGCTGACCAACGAATCGCTGCCGGAGACCCTGCCCGCCCACGATTTCTACTTCCGCGGCGACCAGCACTGGACGCCATACGGTGCCCAGCGCACGGCAAAAATCGTCGCCGAGAAGGTCAAGCAGATTCCGGCCTTCGCCGACATTCCCAAGCGTGAGTTCGAAACCAAACGCTCCGGACGCATGGGCAAGACCGGCACCCTGCACAACATGGCCGGGCAACTGTGCGGCACCAGTTACGCGATCCAGTACATGGACCAGTTCACCACCGAGCCGAAAGGCGAAGCGGGTGACGGCGATCTGTTCGGTGACTCCGGCAATCCGCAAATCACCCTCGTGGGTACTTCGCACAGCGGCAAGAACTACAACTTCGCCGGTTTCCTTGAAGAAGCCATCGGCGCCGACATTCTCAACGTCGCCTTCCCCGGCGGCGGTCTGGAAGGTTCGATGTTGCAGTACCTGGGCAGCGACGAATTCCAGAAGACGCCGCCGAAAATCCTCATCTGGGAATTCTCGCCGCTGTACCGCCTCGACCAGGAAACCATCTATCGCCAGATGATGGCGTTGCTCGACAACGGCTGCGAAGGCAAAGAGGCGCAAATGTCCGCCAGCACCACGCTCAAGCCGGGCGGCAAACAAGAACTGCTGGTCAACAGCAAGAACCTGAACCTGCAGAACAGCAGCCATCAGGTCGACATCCGCTTCGCCGACACCTCGGTGAAAACCCTGCAAGCCACCCTCTGGTACATGAACGGTCGCCACGAGGACATCAAGATCGAGAAACCGGAAACCTCCGATACCGACGGTCGTTTCGCCTTTGAGTTGCGTACGGACGAAGACTGGGCCTCGCAAAACCTGCTGGCGGTCGAAGTCCAGGGCCCGGAAGCGGGCACCGCGCCACAGAAAGTCGAAGCGAAAATCTGCAAACGCAACGTATTCCCGGGCGCTGGGCAACAAACCGCTCAGGTCGGGCAATGAGGTCTGCTATGCGAAATCCGAAACTGAAAACTCTTTTGGCGCCGACGCTGCTCGGGCTGGCGATTTTCGCCGGCACCGCGCAGGCCGCCGCACCACTGCGTCCGCCACAGGGCTATTTTGCGCCTGTGGATAAATTCAAGACCGGCGACAAGAGCGAAGGCTGCGATGCGATGCCGACGCCCTACACCGGCCCGCTGCAATTTCGCAGCAAGTACGAAGGCTCGGACAAGGCTCGCGCGACGCTGAACGTGCAGTCGGAAAAGGCCTTCCGCGACACCACCAAAGACATCACCACACTTGAGCGCGGCACTGCTAAGCGGGTGATGCAGTTCATGCGCGACGGCCGTCCGGAACAACTGGATTGCACGCTGAATTGGTTGACAGCTTGGGCCAAGGCCGATGCGTTGATGTCCAAGGACTTCAACCACACCGGCAAGTCGATGCGCAAATGGGCGCTGGGCAGCATGGCGTCTTCGTACATTCGCCTGAAGTTCTCCGACTCCCATCCGCTGGCCCAGCATCAGCAGGAAGCCCAGGTGATCGAAGCCTGGTTCAGCAAAATGGCTGATCAGGTGGTCAGCGATTGGGACAACCTGCCGCTGGAAAAAACCAATAACCACTCGTACTGGGCCGCGTGGTCGGTGATGGCGACATCGGTCGCGACCAACCGCCGCGACCTGTTCGATTGGGCAGTCAAGGAATACAAGGTCGGCGTCAATCAAGTCGATGCCGACGGTTTCCTGCCGAACGAACTCAAGCGTCAGCAACGCGCCCTCGCCTATCACAACTACGCCCTGCCGCCACTGGCGATGATCGCCAGTTTCGCCCAGGTCAACGGTGTGGATCTGCGTCAGGAAAACAACGGCGCGCTGAAACGTCTGGGTGATCGGGTACTGGCCGGGGTGAAAGACCCGGATCAGTTCGAGAAGAAGAACGGCAAAGAGCAGGACATGACCGACCTGAAAGAGGACATGAAATTCGCCTGGCTCGAACCGTTCTGCACCCTATACACCTGTTCGCCGGATGTGATCGAGAAAAAACACGGCATGCAGCCGTTCAAGACCTTCCGCCTCGGCGGCGACCTGACCAAGGTCTACGACCCGTCCCACGAAAAGGGCAACAAAGGTTCTTGAGTACACCGATAAACCCTGTGGGAGCGGGCTTGCTCGCGAATGCGGTCTGACATTCAAAAAATATGTCGACTGACACTCCGCTTTCGCGAGCAAGCCCGCTCCCACAGTGAAGTGATGTCGCCCTCTGAATTTTTGTGGGGGGTTTGGGGGGGCTTTGGCCCTTGACTGTTGGTTCAAACATGGAGAGATCGGGATGGTATTTTCATCCAACGTGTTCCTGTTTCTGTTCTTGCCGATCTTTCTCGGCTTGTACTACCTGAGCGGGCAACGCTATCGCAACCTGCTGCTGCTGATCGCCAGCTACGTGTTCTACGCGTGGTGGCGGGTGGACTTCCTGGCGCTGTTCGCCGGCGTCACCCTGTGGAACTACTGGATCGGCCTGAAAGTCGGCGCCGCCGGCGTGCGCACCAAACCGGCCCAGCGCTGGCTGCTGCTCGGCGTGGCGGTGGACCTGTGCATCCTCGGCTACTTCAAGTACGCCAACTTCGGGGTCGACAGCATCAACGCGATCATGACCTCGATGGGACTTGAGCCGTTCATCCTGACCCACGTGCTGCTGCCGATCGGTATCTCGTTCTACATCTTCGAGTCGATCAGCTACATCATCGACGTCTACCGCGGCGACACCCCGGCCACCCGCAACCTGATCGACTTCGCGGCGTTCGTGGCGATCTTCCCGCACCTGATTGCCGGTCCCGTGCTGCGTTTCCGTGACCTGGCCGACCAGTTCAACAACCGCACCCACACCCTCGACAAGTTCTCCGAGGGCTGCACGCGGTTCATGCAGGGTTTCATCAAGAAGGTGTTCATCGCCGACACCCTCGCCGTGGTAGCCGACCATTGCTTCGCCCTGCAAAACCCGACTACTGGCGATGCATGGCTCGGCGCACTGGCCTACACCGCGCAGCTGTATTTCGACTTCTCCGGCTACAGCGACATGGCCATCGGCCTGGGCTTGATGATGGGCTTCCGCTTCATGGAAAACTTCAAGCAGCCGTACATCAGCCAGTCGATCACCGAGTTCTGGCGCCGCTGGCACATCAGCCTGTCGACTTGGCTGCGTGACTACCTGTACATCACCCTCGGCGGTAACCGCAAAGGGACGCTGATGACCTATCGCAACCTGTTCCTGACCATGCTGCTCGGTGGTCTGTGGCACGGCGCGAACATCACCTACATCGTCTGGGGTGCGTGGCACGGCATGTGGCTGGCGATCGAAAAAATGCTCGGCCTCAACACCGCGCCGCGCAGCCTCAACCCGATCCGCTGGGCGCTGACGTTCCTGCTGGTGGTCATGGGCTGGGTGATCTTCCGTGCCGAAAACCTGCACGTTGCCGGCCGTATGTACGGCGCGATGTTCAGCTTCGGCGACTGGTCGCTGTCGGAACTCAACCAGGCCAGCCTCACCGGCCTGCAAGTGGCGACCCTGGTGGTGGCTTACGTGACCCTGGCGTTCTTCGGCCTGCGCGATCTGTACACCAACCAGCCGCCGGCCAAGAGCAAGCCTGAAGTCAACGTCGAGGCCAATGGCCCGGCCACGGCGACTCCGGGAATGATCAAGGCAGCCCCGGGCGAAAACCCGGCGAGCATCCACGAGCCTGGCTACACCGTCGGCGTCGAAGCCCAGGTGCAACCGGCCTACTGGACCGCGGACTGGTCGCGCTACGTGATGCGCGGGCTGATCCTGCTGCTGTTCATCGCCTCGATTCTCAAACTCTCGGCGCAAAGCTTCTCGCCGTTCCTTTACTTCCAGTTCTGAGGGATCTGACATGACCCGCTCATTACGCATCTTCTACATCGCGCTGTTTCTGGTGACCCTGCTGGTGCTCGGTCTGTGTTCGGTGCGCAGCTTCTTCGGCTTCAGCACCAACGCCGATGCGACGGTGCTCAACGGTCGCTGGACCAAAGCCGTGGAAACCCACTACGACGACGAATTCCCGATCAAGCGCCTGGGCACCAACCTCTGGGCCGCGCTGGATTTCAAACTGTTCAACGAAGGTCGTCCGGGCGTGGTGCTCGGTCGCGATCAGTGGTTGTACAGCGATGAGGAATTCAACCCGATCGTCAACGAAGAGCTGAACCTGCAAGGCAACTACGCGCTGGTCGAAGGCGTGCGCCAGACCCTGAAAGAGAAAGGCGTGAAACTGGTGATGGCGATCGTGCCGGCCAAGGCTCGCCTGTACCCGGAACACCTGGGTGAAGTGAAACCGGCAAGCATCCACGCCAACCTCTATCAGGACTTCCACGCCCGTGTCGCGGCGGACAAGATCCTCGCCCCCGACCTGCTCGGCCCGCTGCAAGCGGCCAAGCAGAACGGTCAGCAAGTGTTCCTGCGCACCGACACCCACTGGACCCCTGAAGGCGCGGAAATCGCCGCCAACACCCTGGCCAGGACCATCGCCGACAAGTTCCCGCTCAGCGGCGAGCCACAGCGCTTCGTCACCACCCCGGCGGAGAAGGTCACGCACAAGGGCGACCTGCGTCTGTTCCTGCCGCTGGATCCGCTGTTCGAAAACCTGATGCCGGCCAAGGAACCGCTGCAAAAGCGCAACACCGTGGCCGTCGAGCAACCTGCCGGGGACGACGCCCTGTTCGCCAACAGCGAAGTGCCGGTGGCCCTGATCGGCACCAGCTACAGCGCCAACCCGAACTGGAACTTTGTCGGTGCGCTCAAGCAAGCGCTGCACAGCGACGTGGTCAATTACGCCGAAGACGGTCACGGCCCGATCCTGCCGATGCTCAGCTACCTGAAAAGCGATGACTTCAAGAACAGCCCGCCACAGGTGCTGATCTGGGAGTTTCCTGAACGATATCTGCCTGTGAACAACGAAATCGGCGACGCCGACCCACAGTGGGTCGCAGAGCTCAAACAAGCCGGTGCTCGCCAACAAAACGTAGCCATCAACACTAAATCCGAGACGCCCGATCGGGCGCAAAACTGAAAGAGAGGTACACCATGACTTTCACTACAACTCCTCGTCGTCTCGCCAAACGCTTCGCTCTGGTTGCGGGTCTGAGCGTGCTGTCGGTCCAGGCCTTCGCCGGTGGCGACGCTGCGCTGTACGGCCCGACTGCACCGAAAGGCTCGACCTTCGTACGCGTCTACAACGCCAGCAACGCTGAAGTCAGCGCCACCGTCGGCAGCACCAATCTGAGCGACGTCGCGCCGCTGGCCAGCAGCGATTTCAGCTTCATGCCGGGCGGCGACTACAGTGCCAAGGTCGGCAGCCAGACCCTGCCGGTCAAACTCGCCGGTGACCACTACTACACCCTGGTCAACAACGCTTCCGGCGCGCCGCAACTGATCGAAGAACCGCCGTTCAAGAACAAGCAGAAATCCCTGGTTCGCGTGCAGAACCTCAGCGACAAGTCGCTGACCCTGAAGACCGCCGACGGCAAGACCGACGTGGTGCCGAACGTGGCCGCCAAGGGCCGTGGCGAGCGTGAAATCAACCCGGTGAAAGTCAGCCTGGCGCTGTACGAAGGTGACAAGAAAGTCGGCGACGTCAAACCAGTCGCCCTGGAGCGCGGTGAAGCAGCCGTGCTGTACGTCACCGGCAACGGCAGCAACCTGTCGCCAGTCTGGGTGAAACGCCCGGTGTCGACCCGCTAATCCTTTTCTGAACTGACGCCGTTCCCCCCCTGTGGGAGCGGGCTTGCTCGCGAAAGCGGTCCGACATTCAACAGATATGTCGACTGATGCACCGCCTTCGGGAGCAAGCCCCCTCCCACCCTTGACCGGGTTGTCAGTTCGGCTACGAGACAACAACAAGAGTGAAACGACACAGGTTCGTGGCTCTAACCCAATCGAATTAATGGAGTAAACAATATGATTCCGGTGATCTTGTCAGGTGGTAGCGGCTCACGTCTTTGGCCGCTTTCGCGCAAGCAGTTTCCCAAGCAGTTCCTCGCCCTGACCGGCGAACACACACTGTTCCAGCAAACCCTCGAGCGTCTGGTGTTCGAAGGCATGGACACCCCGATCGTGGTCTGCAACAAGGATCACCGCTTCATCGTCAACGAGCAGTTGGCCAGCCGCAATCTGGAATGCCAGCGCATCCTGATGGAACCCTTCGGTCGCAACACCGCGCCGGCCGTGGCCCTGACCGCGATGATGCTGGTCAATGAAGGTCGCGACGAATTGATGCTGGTACTGCCGGCCGACCACGTTCTGGAAGACCAGAAAGCCCTGCAACGCGCCCTCGCTCTGGCCACCGTCGCCGCCGAAAACGGCGAGATGGTGCTGTTCGGCGTGCCGGCCACCAAACCGGAAACCGGTTACGGCTACATCAAGTCCACCGGTGATTCGCTGCTGCCGGAAGGCGTCAGCCGCGTCTCGCACTTCGTGGAAAAACCCGACGTCAAACGCGCCACCGAGTACGTAGAGTCCGGCGGTTACTACTGGAACAGCGGCATGTTCCTGTTCCGCGCCAGCCGCTTCCTCGAAGAACTGAAAAAGCATGATCCGGACATCTACGACACCTGCCTGCTGACCCTCGAGCGCAGCCAGCAGGATGCCGACACCGTCACCCTGGACGAAGCCACCTTCGCCTGCTGCCCGGACAACTCCATCGACTATTCCGTGATGGAAAAAACCCAGCGCGCCTGCGTGGTGCCGCTGACCGCCGGCTGGAGCGATGTCGGCTGCTGGTCGTCGCTGTGGGAAGTCAACGAGAAGGACGCCAACGGCAACGTCAGCAAGGGCGACGTGGTGATCCAGGACAGCAAGAACTGCATGATCCACGGCAACGGCAAACTGGTGTCGGTGATCGGTCTGGAAAACATCGTCGTGGTCGAAACCAAGGACGCCATGATGATCGCCCACAAGGACAAGGTCCAGGGCGTCAAGCAGATGGTCAACACCCTCAACGCCCAGGGCCGCAGCGAAACCCAGAACCACTGCGAGGTGTACCGTCCGTGGGGCTCGTACGACTCGGTGGACATGGGTGGCCGCTTCCAGGTCAAGCACATCTCGGTCAAGCCGGGCGCGTGCCTGTCGCTGCAGATGCACCACCACCGCGCAGAACACTGGATCGTGGTCAGCGGAACCGCCGAAGTGACCTGCGACGAGAACGTGTTTCTGCTCACTGAAAACCAGTCGACCTACATCCCGATCGCCTCGGTGCATCGCCTGCGCAACCCGGGCAAGATCCCGCTGGAAATCATCGAAGTGCAGTCGGGCTCATACCTGGGCGAAGACGATATCGAGCGCTTCGAAGATATCTACGGTCGCTCCACCCCGGTCGAACGCGGCGTGTCGGTGAAAACCATCGCGCAGTAAGCGTTCCGTAACAAGAAGCCCCCGTCCAGCCCGCTGCGTCCCCTATCCGCAGCGGGTTGGGCGGGGGCTTTTTCAATTCAGGCAGACGAATGCTGCCGGGGTGCGTGAGACTTCGCCAGTGCCCCTCGTTTGAGCGACTGCCGCTTGCCGGCATAGGGCGTCGGTGCAACAAGCTCGATGAAGTCCTGATTCCGGTTCAGCGCGTGAACAACGACCGGAGTTTGCGCCGACAACTCGGAAACCTTTTCGAAGACCTCCGCCGTTGCATCATTGGATACCGCCAGTTCGTCCTTGATCGCCTGCATTCTGAATTCCAGCATGTCGATCACCACTGGCGTTTGTTCGTAGGCTTCACTCAGTGTCGCTGCATCCAATCCTTGCGAGGCATGGTAAAACTCAATCCCCGTTCTTATAAGGCCCGGCACCTCCGAACCCAGCTCGCCACCCACCTTGTCAATCGCTTTATCGACCACCACTCTGGTGAGCCGGGCGCGTCCTTCGGGTGTACGTGGATCCGATGCCGCGAGCTCGAATCCCAGCGTTGCCAGGCCCGGTCTCTTTTTCGGCTCGACGCTTTCGATGAAAGCCTTGGGATTCATTTCATTGCCTTTGAAATTGATCGCGCGATCCAGTTGATAGGCGTCCACCACTTTAGACACAAGGCGGTCTGCTGCCATTGACGCAGCCTTTTCCCCGGCAGCGGCACCCAATTTCGCACCACCCGGACCCAACAACCCGCCAATGGCGCCCCCTGCTGCGGAGCCTGCCGCGCTGGCGCCGGCGCTGAATGCGGAACTGCCCAACTGCGTGATGATGCGCCTGCCCAGCGCCTGAAAACGTTGACGGGCATACAGGTGATTCATGATGGAGTTGCGGGTGTTCGCAGCGGCCGATGAGACTGCTGACAACAAGGCCTGCTGTTTGTCCACACTATTGTTCAATTCAGCGGCTTCGGTTTTGCCGCCACCGTCGCTGTCGAAAAATGTGACCGGTGAATTGGCGACCATACAGTACAGATTGAGCCCGTCGATCATGCCTTTGGGGTCCGGATTCAACCAATGCTGTAACCACGGGATGTAGTAGCGCAGACCAAAGTAGTCGAGCCCGGTCGCATCACGCTCCTTGCCCGAGTAACGGATGTATTTGTAACTGAATTCGCCGTCCTGCCAGGCGCTGGTACCGAAAGGGTGAAACGTTTCGCGACTGATCATCGTACCGTCATCGGCGGTTTCCAGACTGACCGAGCCCAGGTGATCGACATGCTGGTATCGATACTGATTGTTGATGCCCGAGGACGGTGAGCTCTCCCAATGCAGTACCCGGACACCGCCGGCGACGATGACCTGTAGCCGTTCGCCGGTGCCGTTGTCGGTGCGCAATTCCAGTCCAGGCAAATAGCGCACATCGGCAACCAGGGTTCGGGCATTGGTTAAAAAGGAGCGGATCTTGCGTACCCGCTGACTGCTGCCATCGTAGAGATAGGTCTCGTTGTCATTGATACCGGAAGCACGCTCGACTGGGCTGACCGATTGCAGTTGATTACGCAGGTTCCAGCTCAACATCCGCCCCGGTTCCAGCTGCAGCAAGTTGCCTCTTCGATCGTATGCAGCTTGGATTTGTGCATCGGTAGGCGGCGTGACTTCGTATGGCAGACTGCGGTTGCTGTAGCTCGCCGGTTGCAGTTTGCGTCCGTGGCTTTGTGGTCCGACATGAATCAGCTTGAGCAGGTTGCCGCTCCAATCATATTTGTAATCCTGCTGAAACTTGCTGACCGCCGCCGGATCGACGCGGCCCATCGATTGCGGGCCCTGACTGGCACGCCCGGCTTCCCACCCGAACGCCATGATCAATTGGTAAAGACTGTCGTAGACCAGGCAACTGACCGGCTCTATGCACTGGTTGGCGAAGTAACGGATCGGCATTGCCTTGTCTTCAATCCGCAGGACATTGCCCATCCTGTCGTATCCATAAATCAGGTGTTGCAGCACGAGACCGCGGGCGTCTTCGGTCCGCAGGCACAACAGACGATCGTCCTCGGGACGATAGGTCCGGGTGGTGTGCACACCGTTGCCGGCAGTTTGCTGCGTGACATTGCCTTGCGCGTTGTAACGAATGTCAGTGACCAGGATCTGCTCACGCTCCCCCTTCAACTGAAGGCGGCGTTCGCGCAAACGGCCATCAACGGTCAGCTCGAATGTATGCCGGTTGTCTCGGGCATCCGTCTGTTCCAGCACATCCCCCAATGCACCATGGCGCCACCGCGACAGCTCACCGGCGCCTGGCTCCAGCAGCCGCGCACGCTCCGCCTCCTGCTCCGGCCAGTCGGGTGTCAGCGGATCCAGCGTGAAGTGCCGGGTGTCCTCGGTGCATGCACCGCTGATTGCAAACGCGTTGAACAGTACGCTGCCGGCCGGATGGTCATGGCGGATCAGCTGACCGAACTGGTTGCGCGACGGGTCCCCGCTGCCGGGATGACCGTAGGTCAGGCGCTCGACACAACGCCGAGGCACGCCTGTTCCTTCTTCGAATATCGCGACGGGGCGCAGCAAATTGTCGTGCTCGATCTCGCGCCGCGTCTGACGGCTGTCCCAACTGAACATCGTTTGCGTGGCGAGTCCCTTGAGCTCGATTTGCGTGCCGGCATCGACGCTGTCCGAGCGAATCACCGTGGCGTCCAGAGCAAACACCTGCATCAGATTGGCCGGCGTCAGCGGGTCGTCGGCTTGCGACAGCCAAAGTCGCGGGTCCCACTGTTTCAGCGCACGCCCCGCAGCGTCATGCAGGGTGCGGTTGATCCGGGACTCGACCGGTCCGTTCTCGATGTCTCGACAATAGTCGACCGAGCGAACCGGCAAGCCGCGCGGGTCGATCACAGACATCCTCGGCGTATTGACGTGCAAGCTCATGGAGCGCGCTTCCCTGCAATCGGCATTCGGTGTGCCTCTGGCATCAGAGCAAGCTCAGCGCTGTTTCGGCTACTGTCGGAAATGACAGTCCCGACCAACGGCACGTGCGCGCAATCCGCGAATGTCCATTCCCGCGCCCCTTCGGTAGGATGGCAGGCACAAGTTCAAGGAGTGTTCGAACATGTTCATCGGCGTCTTGCTGGTCATCACCTGGCTGATCCTGCTGTTGCGCTACCCGGCCAAGGCCCTGCCGGTGTCGATGGCCGCCGCTGTGGGCCTGGGGCTGGTGGCGATGTGGGTGGTGTGGCTGGACAACCGCGAGGTCAAGCAACTGGCGCGCCTTGAACTGCGCATTGTCTATGCCCCCAAACACTGCCCCGCCGACCGTCCGCTGCTGCTCAAGTTGAACAATGGTAACGACGTGCCGCTGACCGAACTGCGCTGGCGCATTGCCGCGTATGCGCCGGGCGACACCGTGAACCTGGCCGACAATCAATACGCCGCCCCGCGCTATCGCGGCCCCGGCGAATTGCAGCCCGGCGGTAACTGGGAAGACTGCTTGCCGATGCCGCCGTTGCGTCCTGGTTATCGCCCGCAAACCCTGGAGTTTCGCGCCGAGCGATTGCAGGGTAGTTTCTCCGACTGATCCCCTCTCCCACTGTTTTGCACAAGGAATGCGCCATGCCCGTTGCGTTGATTACCGGTTGTTCCAGCGGCATCGGCCGCGCCCTCGCCGATGCATTCAAAGGCGCCGGCTACGAGGTCTGGGCCAGTGCCCGCAAGGCTGAAGATGTCGCGGCGCTCAGCGCGGCCGGGTTCACGGCCGTGCAGCTCGACGTCAATGACAACGCAGCGCTGGAACAACTCGCCGAGCGGATCAACCAGCAACACGGCGGCCTCGACGTGCTGATCAACAATGCCGGTTACGGCGCCATGGGGCCGCTGCTCGACGGCGGTGTGGCGGCCATGCAGCGCCAGTTCGAGACCAACGTGTTCTCGATTGTCGGCGTAACCCGTGCACTGTTCCCGGTGCTGCGCCGGGCCAAGGGCCTGGTGGTGAATGTCGGCAGTGTTTCCGGGGTTTTGGTCACGCCATTTGCCGGCGCCTATTGCGCGTCTAAAGCGGCGGTGCACGCACTGAGCGATGCATTGCGCATGGAGCTGGCGCCGTTCGGGATTCGCGTCATGGAAGTGCAGCCGGGGGCGATTCAATCGAGCTTCGCCAAGAATGCCGGGCATGAGGCCGAACAACTGATTAACGAACAATCGCCGTGGTTTCCGTTGCGTGAAGGCATCCGGGCGCGGGCCAAGGCGTCCCAGGACAAACCGACCCCGGCCAGCGAATTTGCCGCCGAATTGTTCAAGGCTGTGCAGCAGAGCAAACCGCCACGCCTGATCCGCATCGGCAATGGCAGCCGGGCGTTGCCGTTGCTCGCGACGTTGCTGCCGAAAGGCTTGCTGGAATCGACGTTGATGAAGCGGTTCGGCTTGCGCGCAAAGCTCTGAGACCGAGTTGACGCTTTCGCGAGCAAGCCCGCTCCCACAGGGGAATGCATTCCAAATGTGGGAGCGGGCTTGCTCGCGAAGAAGCCAGGCCAGCCAACACTCAGCCCCAGCCTTTCATGAAATCAATGAACGCCCGCACCTTCAGTGGCAGGTGCCGGGTGTCCGGGTACAGCGCGTAAACCCCTTGCTGGGCGAAGCGGTAATCCGGCAGCAAACGCTGTAATCGCCCGGCATCCAGGTCTTCCTGAATCAGCCACTGCGGCAGAATCGCCACGCCTTGCCCGGTCAGTGCAAAGGCACGCAGAGTCGCGGAGTTGTCCGCGACGATGGCGGTGGTTCCCGGTTTTGGCTGATAGATATGCTCGGTGCCGGCGGGGTCGCTGACCGTCATTTCCGGCACTCGCCCATGCCCCAGCGTCGGCATCGACTCCAGCACCGCCAGCGTATCGACCGGCACAAATCGCTCGACCAGCCCCGGCGCCGCGACGGCAAACACCTCGAACGTCGACAACTGCACGGCCCGCAGATTGGAGTCGTGCATGCGGCCCAGGCGGATCGCCATGTCAAACCGTTCGGAGATCAGATCGGCGTGGGTTGAGGACGTGGACAGGTGAATATTCAGTTGCGGCTGCTGCTGTCGAAACACCTCCAGCGCCGGCACCACCTGAGCCAGCGCGAACTCCACGGTCGTGGTGATGCGCAGCGTGCCCTTGAGTTGTGAGTGTTCCGAGCGTGCATCCTCGATGGCCAGCCGTGCTTCGTCCAATGTGCGCAAGCAGCGCCGATAAAAACGTTCGCCGGCATCGGTCAGGGCCAGTTGCCGGGTGTTGCGGGTCAGCAAGGTGACGCCCAACTCTTCCTCAAGACGTTTGAGGTTGAAGCTCACCACCGCCCGCGTTTGCCCCAGCGTATCGGCGGCAGCGGTCAGCGAGCCCGCCTCGACCACGGCTTTGAAGGTATCGAATCGATCCAGGCTGACCATGTTCGCTGCACTCCCTGTCAAAATAATTTTGACAAACTAGCAGCCAAACCAGCGTATTTCTATCGCCGCCAGCGCCCTACCCTGCACGCCTCATCACAGGGAAGCTGCCATGGCCTATCGCTCGAAAGTCGCGCTGGTGTATCTGTTGGGGTTCGCCCTCGACCTGCTGAACATGTTCGCCGCCAGCATTGCCTACCCGGACATCGCCGCGCAGTTGCACGCTTCGGTGACGCAACTGGCCTGGATCACCAACGCCTACATGCTCGGGCTGACGCTGATCATTCCGATGAGCGTGTGGCTGGCTGCACGGGTCGGCGAGCGGCGGCTGATTCTCGGTTCGCTGCTGCTGTTCGGGATCGCCTCCGGGCTCATCGCTCAGGCCGGTTCGATTGAAAGCCTGATCGGTTGGCGACTGCTGCAAGGGCTGGGTGGTGGATTGCTGCTGCCGGTGGGCCAGGCGCTGGCCTATCGAGAGTTTCCGGCGACACAGCGCGCGCATTTCACCGGTGTGGTGTTGCTCGTGGCGCTGATGGTGCCGGCGCTGTCGCCGGCGGCGGGTGGTCTGATCGTCGAGGCGTTGTCGTGGCGCTGGATTTTCTACCTGAACCTGCCGGTGGCGCTTTTCGCTTTCGGCCTGGGCCTGCTCTGGTTGAAAGCGGATCAGGCTGCGAGTGAACGCCCGGCACTGGACGCACGCGGCCTGCTGCTGGCGGCGTCCGCGCTGTGTCTGTTGCTGATCGCCGTCAGTCTGGCGAGCGCCCCGGCCACCCGCCATCTCGCGGGTGGTGTCCTGCTGCTCAGCGTCATGACGGTGTGCATCTACCTGCGCGATGGCTGGAACAAACCGGGTGCGGTGCTTGATCTGCAACTGATCAAGAACCCGTCATTGCGTCTGGCGATGCTGATCTACCTGTGCGTGCCCGGCATCTTTACCGGCACCAATATGATTGCCGTGTTGTACCTGCACGATCTCGGTTTCGGCGCAGCACAAACCGGGGCGCTGATGCTGGCCTGGGCGGCGGCCTCGGGTGTGGCGATCATGCTGGGCAAACGCTGTTTCAACCGGACCGGCCCCAAGCCGCTGCTGATCGCCGGCATGCTGCTGCAATCCCTGGGCATTGTCGTGCTGATGCAGATCGACCAGCCCGCCAGCGGCCCGTTGATCCTCGCCTACGCCTTGATGGGGCTGGGCGGCAGCCTGTGCAGCGTGACTGCGCAGACCCTGGCGTTCGTCGGCATCACGCCGGAGAAAATGGGCCACTCCAGCGCCCTGTGGAACATCAATCGGCAGCTCGGGTTCTGCCTCGGCGCGGCGCTGCTCAGCTCTTTGCTGGGCGCCTTGGGTACCCACGGTTTCCAATACTGCTTTCTCGCCGCCGCGCTGCTCACCCTGTTGCCGATGGCCGCCGTGCTGCGTTTCGACTCGACGACAGTGCTCAGCCTTCTGCGCGCACCTCACCTTCAGGAAAAATCCACATGACTGACTACACCGACTATTTTGACGAAGTGATCCAGGCCCATGAGGCCATCGAGCGATGGTTTGCGGTGGAAGAAGACGAGGCAGCGCTGGAGCGATTGCTGACGCGTTTTTCGCCACGGTTCTCCATGGTGACGCCACTGGGACGCGTGCTGGATTCCGAAGCCTTGCGTGCGTTGTTTCAAATGGCGGGCGGGAAGAAGAGCGGGTTCCGCATCGAACTCGGCGAACTTACGGGGATTGCCTTGCATGAAGGGGGTGCGACGGTGAGTTACCGCGAACAGCAGACCGATGCAGGCGGGTTGCACACGGATCGGCGCTCGACCGTGGTGTTTGAAAAAACCGAATCCGGACGGGTGATCTGGCGGCATCTGCACGAGACGTTTTGCAGCGAATAGAAGCTGAGTATTCCCTCGTAAGACCGAGTCGCCTGCATCGCGGGCAAGCCCGCTCCCACAGGTATCGTGGCGTACTCAGGATACCTGGACGCCGTGATATCTGTGGGAGCGAGCCTGCTCGCAAATGGCTACAACGCGGTCTGTCAGTTATCTACTGCGTCCTGCTTCACCACCACGGTGCAAGTGATCCCCGCCGCCAGCAGCACACCCTCCGGCACTTCATCGATGTGAATCCGCACCGGCACCCGTTGCGCCAGGCGCACCCAGTTGAAGGTCGGGTTCACATCGGCGATCAGCTCGCGGCTTTCCGGGTTGTCGCGGTCGTAGATGCCACGGGAAATACTTTCCACGTGGCCCTTGAGGACTTCGCCGCTCATCAGCTGCATGTCGGCTTTGTCGCCAACGCGCACGTGAGGCAGTTTGGTTTCTTCGAAGAAGCCGTAGACCCAGAACGAGTTCATGTCGACCACGGCCATTTTCGCTTCGCCGATGCGCGCGTAGTCGCCGCGATGGACGTTGAGGTTGGTCACGTAGCCGTCCACCGCCGCCCGCACTTCTGTGCGTTTGAGGTTGAGTTCGGCGGCTTCCAGCTGTGCCTGGGCCTGTTGGTAATCGGCCAGCGCCGAGTCGGCGATGTTGCTGGCGTCGTCGCGGTTTTCCTTGGAGATCACCAGGTTGTCGAGGTCGGCGCGGCGATGGGCGTTGACCTTGCGCATCTCCCACGTGGCCTTGCGCGAAGCCACCAGCGACTGCGCCTGTTTCACCGCCAGGCGGTAGTGCTCGGGGTCGATCTGCATCAGCAGATCACCTTTCTTCACCAATTGGTTGTCGCGTACCGGCACGTCGACCACTTCACCGGTGACGTCGGCGGCGACGTTGATGATGTCGGCGCGCACCCGGCCGTCGCGGGTCCACGGGGTGTTCATGTAGTGCTCCCACAACGTGCGGCCGATCCACAGCGCCAGGGCCAGCACCAGTAGGGTCGCGAGCAGGCTGAAAAACTTTTTCATCAGAGCGTTCTCAACGGTAGACAGTCAGCGCCATCGCGCCGAACAGACAGGTAAACAGGCTCAGGCGCAGCAGCGCCGGGTGCCAGAAGAAGCGGTACAGATCGAACCCCGACAGAAACCGGTCCAGCGCCCAGGCCAGTGCCGCAGCGACGAAAAACATCAGGGTCATGGTCGGCATGTACACGCCGTGGAAGGCGATTTCACGAGGCATGGGCAAGTCCTTCGGGCTTGGCGATGGCGTAGGCAGCAAGGGGCGATTGCGGGTCGAGCAACGAGGTGCGGATGAAGTGCAGATAGCTTTTCACCCGCCGCAGCGCCGAGGTATCGAAGTGCGGGGCGAACGGCTCATCGGTGGCGGCGACACGGCTGATCGCGTGATCGACCGCGACCAGTGCGCGCTCCAGATTGCTCGAATTCGGCTGCAGGAACAGCCGCACCAGCGAGCGCCCCATGACCCGGATTGCCTGGCGCCACGGCTGGGATTCGGCATACGCCGGGTGCACCGGCAGGATCGCCTGTTCCTTGCGCAACTCGATGATCGCGTGGCCGACTTCCAGCACCACGAACATCCAGCGCAGCAGGTTTTTCTGCACCTGCGGCTGACCGGCCGCCAGCCCATAGGCCTGATGCATCAGGTCGCGGGTACGGCTTTCGAAACTCGACGCCAGGCCTTTGAGCTTGCCGCTGATCGCGTACACCACTTGCCCGCGCAGATCCTGCTCCAGGCGCTGCCACAACCAGCGGCTGTTCGGCGGCAGAATGATCGCGCCCGCCGCTGCGCAGACCAGCATGCCCATGACCATGGCGATGTAGTCGTTGATGAAGGTGTAGGGGTTGTAGATCGTCAGGTTGTCCGGCACCGAACCGGTGCTGAAAAAGATCAGCAGACCGAGGCCGACGCCGGCGTATTGCGGCCGCGATGTGAGGAACGAGCCGAGCACGATCACCGGCGCGAGCATCACGCACAGCAGCGGAAAACCGTCGATCCACGGGAAGATGAAAAACATCTCGACGAAGCCGATCAACGCCCCGAGGAACGTGCCGCAGGCCATCTGGAACGCCATGCGTTTCGGGTTCGGTGTGGCGGCGGACAGACCCACGGTGGCCGCGGCGATCAGGGTCATGGTCGCGCCGCTCGGCCACGCAGTAGCGACCCAGTAACTGCCGAGCACGATCAGGATGAATGACGCACGAATCCCCGAAGCCGCTGCGGCCCACCAACTGGTTTGCGGGGTGAACGGCTCGTCCCAGCGCTCGCGTTCGTGGCGGTGATCGGCGAGCGAGGCGTGGGTCTGTGCATAACTGTGCAGGTCATCGACGAAGCGATAGAGCAACTCATATGCGGTGTGGAAATCCAGCTGCTCGGCGTCGCTCGGTTCACTCTCCTGGAAGATCGCCCGCAGGCTGCGCACCCGCGCCGGCAAGCCTTCCTTGTACGCCGCCAGCGCCAGCACCAGACGCGCCGCATCCGGGCTGGTCAGGGCGCGGCCGCTGAAGCCGTCGAGCACTTCGGCCAAGTCCTGCAGGCCCGGTTTGATCGCCGCTTCCACGTGATTGGCATCGTTGCGGCGCAGGCGTTCGAGCAACTGGTGCAAGGCGTTGAAACGGGTGGTGATGCCCATGAATTCGCTGTTCAGGCGACTGAGCCGACCATTGCGCCGGCGCATGTGCGGGTCTTCGAACACGGTCACGCTGCGCAGCCCTTCCAGCCCCACCGCTTCGGCGATGAAGCGCACGTTGCTGGCCTCGAACGCCTCCGGTTTGCTGCGCCCGCGCAGGCCGTCGGTGACGAACAGGGCGAACACACCGAAGCGCTGATACAAGGCGTTGCGCATCGCGGCACTGGCGGTCTGCGGCAGGATCGCGGCGCTGACCAGGGTCGAGCAGAGAATCCCAAGGGAGATTTCCAGCACTCGCCACACCGCCGCCATGAACGCGCCGTCAGGATGAGCGAGCGCCGGCAGGCCGACCATCGCCGCCGTGTAGCCGGCCAGCACGAAACCGTAGGCGCGGAAGTTACGGCAACGGGCGGCCCCGGCCGAGCAGATGCCGACCCAGATCGCCAGCGAGCCGAGGAACAGTTCGGTGTTCTGGGCGAACAGCGAAATCAGCGTGACCATCATCGCCGACCCGGCCAGGGTGCCGAGAAAACGGTAGAAACTCTTGGCGAACACCTGGCCGCTCTGCGGCTGCATGACGATGAACACGGTGATCATCGCCGTGCGCGGCTGCGGCAGTTCCAGACGCATCGCCAGCCACAGGGTCAGGAATGCGGCGATCAACACCTTGAAGATGTAGACCCAGGTCACGCCGTCGCTGCGCGCCCAGTCGAATAAGCCCCGGCGCCATTCCAGGGAGTAGAGCCAGCGTAAAGGTGCGGGCAAGGGAGTCATTTGGTCGTGCTCAAAAATTCAGTCGAACCGGAGAAACTGTGGGAGCGGGCTTGCTCGCGAATGCGCTGTGTCAGACAACACATGGGCTGCCTGACACCCCTCTTCGCGAGCAAGCCCGCTCCCACAGGGGTTGTGTGTTCAACGCAGGAGGGCCGGGGTTTTCGGTGCCTGGGTTTGTTGTGCCGTCGGCACGTCTTTACCCGCGCCAAGGCCACCGCCCAATGCCGTCACCAGTTCCGCATGCGCACTCAACCGCGCCGCCTGCACTTGCTGCTGAACCTGCTGCTGTTTGAACAGCAGGGTTTGCGCATTGAGCACGTTGAGGTAATCGGTGAGCCCGCGCTGGTAGGCGATCATCGCGATGTCGTAGGTCTTCTGCGCCGTGGCCACGGATTCGGCGGCGAATGTCTGCTGCTTGTCCATCGACTCGCGGCGGATCAACTGATCCGAGATGTTCTTCAGCGCATTGACCAGGGTCTGGTTGTAATGCGCGACGGCGATGTCATAACCCGCCGACGCTTCGCCGAGCTCCGCACGCAGTCGCCCGCCGTCAAAGATCGGCAGCGAGATCGCCGGGCCGACGTTGTAGTTGAGCTTCTTGCCGGTCAGGAACTCCAGCGCCCCGCCGCCGGTGGCCATGTAGCCGAGGCTGCCGACCAGATCGACGTTGGGGTAGAACCCGGCATGCGCGACATCGATTCCGCGCGCCTGCGCCGCCACTTGCCAGCGACTGGCGACCACGTCCGGACGCTGGCCGAGCAGTTCGGCGGGCAGCGCCGACGGCAGTTTGAGCGCTGCGCCAAGGGACAGGGTCGGCCGCTGCAATTGCGTCCCGGCGCCCGGCCCCTTGCCGGCCAGTGCGGCGATCTGGTTGCGGCTCAGGGCGATTTCTTCGTCCAGCGCATCCAGTTGCCGATGGGTTTCCGGCAGCGGGGTTTCGGCCTGGCTGACTTCGAAGTGGGTGCCGATCCCGCCGTCCAGGCGTTTCTGCGCCAGCTCGAGAATCTGCTGTTGCTGTTTGAGCGTCGCCGCCACGATGTCGCGCTGGGCGTAATGCAGCGACAGCTCGATGTAGGCGCGCACGATGTTGTTCTGCAATTCGAGCTGCGCCTGACGCGCCTCGGCCGCGCTCATGTGCGCCAGATCCACCGCACGCTCGGTGCTGTTGCTTTCACGCCCCCAGAGGTCGAGGGCGTAACTGAAACCCAGCGCGGCGTTGTTGTCCCAGGTGGTGCTGTTGGCCAGCTCACCGGGGCCGTAGAACTGATCGGTCGGCCAGTTGTGGCGCTTGAGGGTCGACTCGCCATTGATCTGCAACGACTCGGCGGCCTCGGCGACACCGGCCATGGACCGGGCCTGACGCACGCGCGCGGCGGCCATGGCCAGGGTCGGGCTGCCCTGCACGGCGAGGTCGATCCAATGGCTGAGTTGCGGGTCACCGTAGGCTTGCCACCATTGGGCGGTGGGCCAGTTTGCGTCACGGGCGGCGTGGGCGATGGCCTCGTCGGTGGCCAGTTCATTAGCCTCCAGAGCCTTGCCCTGTGGGGCAATTCCTCCGGTTCCAATGCAGCCGCCGAGACCTAACGAAAGAGCCAGAACACTGAGCGGCAAAAGCGCTCTGTTGATGCGACGCGGCACTGCTGCGAATTCCTGAGGTGGGGGATGTTTCGAGGTGGGCGCAATTCTAGGGGGGCGCAATAACGGCGATAAGCTGGGATTCCTGTGAATCTTTGTTACCGTTAACGAGATAATCCCTTGGTCGGGGGTCTCAGACCCTGAAACTTCGTGTCACAATTTGCCATCTCCCTTGAGAGCACCCCATGGACACTTTGCAAAACATGCGCGCCTTCAGTTGTGTGGCCGAAGCCGGCAGCTTCACCGCCGCCGCCGTGCAGCTCGATACCACCACCGCCAACGTCTCGCGCGCGGTCTCCAACCTTGAGGCCCACCTGCAAACCCGCCTGCTCAATCGCACGACCCGCCGCATCGCGCTCACCGAAGCCGGCAAGCGCTACCTGCTGCGCTGCGAGCAGATCCTCGCCTACGTCGAAGAGGCCGAAGCCGAAGCCAGCGAAGCCCACGCCCGCCCGGCCGGACAATTGAAAGTGCACACCATGACCGGCATCGGCCAGCACTTCGTGATCGACGCCATCGCCCGCTACCGCAAGACCCACCCGGACGTGACCTTCGACCTGACCATGGCCAACCGCGTGCCGGACCTGCTCGACGAAGGCTACGACGTGTCCATCGTCCTCGCTCGCGAACTGCCGGACTCGGGCTTCGTCTCGCAACGCCTGGGCATCACCTACAGCATCGTCTGCGCCTCGCCGGCCTATGTGAAAGCCAACGGCTGCGCACAGAAACCCAGCGACCTGCTGAACCACGCCTGCCTGCGCCTGGTGAGCCCGGTGATCCCCCTGGAAAAATGGGCCTTCGACGGCCCGGACGGTCAGGAAGTGGTCACTATCAACAGCTCCCCTTTCCTGGTGAACTCCGCCGACGCGATGAAAAGCGCGATCACCAGTGGGATGGGAGTCGGCGTGTTACCGGTGTACGCCGCGATTGAAGGCTTGCGCAACGGCTCGTTGGTGAGGGTGATGCCCAACTACCGCTCGCAGGAACTGAACCTGTACGCGATCTACCCGTCCCGGCAGTATCTGGATGCGAAGATCAAGACCTGGGTCGAGTACTTGCGCGGTTCGCTGCCGGAGATATTGGCGGGGCATCAGGCGGAATTGGCGGCTTATGAGATGAGTGGGAGTCTGGGTGGAGCCAGGCTCGCGAACTGAGTTTACCGTCCTACAGACGGGGTGATTTGGGGGGACGTTTCCGACAAGTCGCGTCGGTTGTCCCTCGGAAACGAGGTGGATAGGCTTTTGGGGGTCGCTGACGCATCAGCGGCCGGGTCTGGAAAACTCGATTTCTACCATCAATGCTCATGGCATACTGCGGCGCTTTTTGAATCGCAATGTTATGGCGGCTGTGCGCGGGAGGCCCTTGGGCCTGCCGGGTTTGGATGGTTTGACCGGTTTTTCCAGTCCGTGCACAGCTGCCACCCTCTCGCCTGGAAAACGAAAGCTGGCAGCTTCAACCCAACAAGCCATCGAGTAATGTTTCCATGAAGAAACCAACGCCGAATCCCCCTGAAACCAACGACACCTCGCCCTACGAATCCGCCGATTCAAACAAACTCCACGACGCCGCCGAACGCGCGCTCGACCACTACCTGAACCCTCTCCCGAAAAAATGCCCCGGCCGCAAACCGAGCGAAATGTTCCAGATTTCACCGGACATGGACGACGAAAGCCTGCTGGCCCACGCCTGCGAATCCCTGGCCTCGGCCAGCGTCATGGCCAGTGACGTGGCAGCCTATGTCGACTCACCACAGCGACACCGGATTCTGGGCATTCAACAAGTCATCATGCTCGCCGAACTCGCCGTGAACCGCGTGCTGGATAACGTCGAAGTACAACGTCATCCCACACACAACTAAACCGCTCTGACCAAACCGACCTGCCAGCGACAACTGCATTCGCTGGCAGCTCGGATGGGACGCAGAGCGTCCCGGGCTGCATTCCCACGCGGAGCGTGGGAACGATCAAGCCAACCCGCATTCGCTGTTCGCTGTTCGCTTCCCACCACTCAAAACGATGAGCGTTAGCTCAAGTATCGCTCTTGACGTGCCGGCCCCATCGGCAGGCTGAGTGGAGGGATTTATCCGGGGGTGGGAGCGCAGCGACCGTGCGGCGCAGCCGCATGCATCGAGAGGAGGTGCAGCGAAGCAAACCGTAGGCGATGCCCCCGGATGAATCCCGGAACGAAGGAACACCGAGCCAAAGCGAGGTGCCGAACGCCGGGGCCAAGCCTTTTGCTTACTTTTTGGCGTTTGAAAAAGTGAGCCGCTGTAAGAGCGGAACCGCCAGCAGCAACCCCCTAAGCAACGGATATTCACCCAAAACCCCAAGAACCTGGTCGGCCCAGAGGCCGCCAAGGACAAGCCAAACCTGGCGAAGAATGTTAGCTTGCTTGGCAACCCAGAACAGCCGAGCCCAATGCCAATGAAAAAAACAGTCCTGGCCTTCAGCCGCATCACCCCCCCAATGATCGAACGCCTGCAACAAGAGTTCGACGTCATCGTCCCCAACCCGAAAAACGGCGACATCAACGCCCAGTTCAACGAAGCCCTGCCCCACGCCCACGGCCTGATCGGCGTCGGTCGCAAACTCGGCAAGGCCCAACTGGAAAACGCCGCCAAACTCGAGGTGGTCTCCAGCGTCTCCGTCGGCTACGACAACTACGACCTCGCCTATTTCAACGAACGCGGGATCATGCTCACCAACACCCCTGACGTGCTCACCGAAAGCACCGCCGACCTGGCCTTCGCGCTGATCATGAGCAGCGCCCGCCGCGTCGCCGAACTCGACGCCTGGACCAAGGCCGGCCAATGGCAGGCCAGCGTCGGCGCACCGCTGTTCGGTTGCGACGTGCACGGCAAGACCCTGGGCATCGTCGGCATGGGCAACATCGGCGCTGCCGTCGCCCGTCGCGGCCGCTTCGGCTTCAACATGCCGATCCTCTACAGCGGCAACAGCCGCAAGACCGAACTCGAACAGCAACTCGGTGCACAATTTCGCAGCCTTGACCAACTGCTGGCCGAGGCCGACTTCGTTTGTCTGGTGGTGCCGCTCAGCGACAAGACCCGCCACCTGATCAGCCATCGCGAACTGGCGCTGATGAAGCCGGATGCGATTCTGGTGAACATCTCCCGTGGCCCGGTCGTCGACGAGCCGGCATTGATCGAGGCATTGCAGAACAACTGGATTCGCGGTGCCGGTCTGGACGTTTACGAGAAGGAACCGCTGGCCGAATCACCGCTGTTTCAGCTGAAAAACGCCGTGACCCTGCCGCACATCGGCTCGGCCACTCACGAAACCCGCGAAGCCATGGCCAATCGTGCCTTGGCCAACCTGCGCAGTGCCCTGCTCGGCGAGCGTCCGCAGGATCTGGTGAACCCGCAGGTCTGGCGCGGATAAACAAATCGGGCAAGTACTGTAAAGTGCTTGCCCGTTCAACTTTCAGCCAATACATACTTTGCAAATCAACACGCCAACGAAATAAACCATCCCGCTATAAACTTTCCCGGCTTTATCCAATACAAAGATAAACACACCGGAGAATAGTAACCGTGAGAATTTCCAATACCGATCAATTAATCCGTTACAGCAAAGTCTGCCTAATGGCTTACATCAGCTTCTTTGGACTACTGGTGATGTACGGAAACGTGACCGACTACTCGGCAAACTATGAGTACGTCGGACACATCCTGAGCATGGATACAACACAGATCAACGAGAACATACGTTACAGGGCGATTGAATCGCCGATGATGCACCACCGGATCTATTGGTTCATCATCACCACGGAAGCGATCTACACCGCTTATTGCCTGCTCGGTACTTATTATCTCTACCGCAAAGTCAACGAGTCCGCGGCTGTCTTTCACGAGGCAAAAAGGTTCTCGATCATTGGCTTGCTGATTGCGATCTTCACCTATTATGTTTGCCTGCAAACCATCGGTGTTGAATGGTTCGACATGGACACTTCACAAGTATGGAATGCGAAAGACTGGGCACGGCACATTGTCGATTTCATGTTACCGGTACTGATTTTCATAACATTGAAAAACGAGCGTTGAATAATCAACGCTCAAGATTCAATCAATCTCAGGCCAACTTTCCATGCTTCGCCACAACCGCAACTTCGGGTTTTCGAAACACCAGCACATTCCCCAGCATCACCAATACCAGCCCCGCCAATGCCGGTGCCGTCCATTGATAGCCTTCGGCGAAGGCCGAGACATTCAGCGCCACCACCGGGAACAGCACCGTGCAGTAGGCGGCGCGCTCCGGGCCCATGCGGCCGACCAACGTCAAGTAGGCGGTGAAGCCGATCACCGATCCCGGAATAACCAGATATAGAAGCGCGCCAATGTAGCGCGACGTCCACTCCATCTCGAATGGAATGCCCTTGACCAAGCACCACACCGAGAGCATCGCCGCACCGTAGGCCATGCCCCAGGCATTGGTGGTCAGCGGCTTGAGACCGGCCTTCTGTTGCAGGCTCGAGAGCATGTTGCCCGCCGAGAAACACAACGTGCCGCAGAGCGCCAGGCCAAGGCCGAGCAGGGTTTGCGGACTGGCGTGATGCCCGGCCAGCTCCGGCCAGAACAACAGGCCCAGGCCCGACAGCCCCAGCGCCCCGCCCATCAATACATTGCGCGCGATCCGCTGGCCGAAGAACACCCGTGCATTCAGCGCGTTCCACAACGTTGCCGTGGAAAACACCACCGCCACCAGACCGCTGGGAATCCATTGGCTGGCGGTCAGGAAACACATGAAATTGACACAGAACAGGCACAAGCCCTGCGCCACACAGATCAGATGCCCGCGCCGGTTCATCGGTTGCAGGCGACGGCTGAGCAGCAACAGCGCAAACAACACCAGCGCCGCGAGACCGAAGCGATAGACGATCGACACCGGAATCGCCACCACGCCCAGTTGCCACTTCAAGGCTATCCACGTGGTGCCCCAGATCAGCACGGTCAACAAATACAACGACAGGTTCATGGCAGACACTCCTCGATTGGGTTTCAGTGTCCGCCTGCGCCTTCACCCCTCGCTTGCATAAACTTGCGCTTTTGTCGGCGTGCAGGCTGGCAGCGCAACATCTACGGAGTAGGATGCAAGGCGTTGAAGAGAACCGACCATGGCCGCCATCGATACCCTGCAAGTCTTTCAAGCCTTGAACAGCTCGCCCAACGCATGCCTTGTGCGCAGCGCCGAGCTGGGGGACGGCCTGTCCGCAGCCTTGTGGACCAACCACCACGACGCCCGCGACTATGACGCGCCGAGCCATCACACGCTCTCCTGCTACATCGCTGGCGGCACCGGCACGTTCCGCCGTGGCGCCCCCGGAAACAAAGGCAGTCCGGACAAGTTGTGCATCCTGCCAGCCGACCACGAGTCGGGGTGGGTGATCAATGGCGACATTCGCCTGGCCCACCTGTATTTCAGCGCCGAACAATTTGCCTTGGGTTGCGTCACGCTGCTGGATCGCGAGCCCCGGGAAATGCAGCTGCGCGAACAGACTTTTCTGGAAGATCCGCAACAGGCCCGACGGTTTCGCCAGTTACTCACTCTCAATTGGGACGAGCCTGGCGAGCGTCTGCTGACCAGCAGCCTGGCCCACGAACTGATCAGCCAAACCTTGTTGAGCCAGGTCGGCGTACGCCACGGCTTGCGCCTCAAGGGCGGGCTGGCGCCGCATCAACGCCGGCAACTGGTGGAGTTCATCGACAGCCAACTGGCCGAGCCGATCAGTCTCGGGCAACTGGCGGGGTTGTGTGCGTTGTCGGAATACCACTTCGCGCGGATGTTCCGGGTGAGCTTCGGACTGCCGCCACATCAGTATGTGCTGGCGCGGCGTTTGAGTCGGGCGCGGGAGTTGTTGCGGGGCACGGCGTTGCCGCTGGGGGAGATTGCCCTGGCGTGCGGATTTGCCAGTGCCAGCCACTTCACCAACCGCTTTCGCCAGGTGCTGGGTGGAACGCCCGGCGAGTATCGCCAGGCGTTTTTGCGCTGATCAGAACTCCAGCGTACTCGACAACGAAATCTGCCGCGAATCGCCCATCGACACGAAGAAACGGCTCGCCGCCGAGGTGTAGTAGGTGCGATCGAACAGGTTCTTCACGTTGAGCTGGAACTTGACCTTCTGCCCCTCGACCCGGGTGTCGTACGTGGCGAACGCATCGGCCACGGTGTAGCTCGGCAGATCGAAATCGTTGACCGCGTTACCCGCTCGTTCACCGACATAGCGCGCGCCGGCGCCGACCCGAAGTTGATCACCACCGATCACGCTGCCGAAGTCGTAGACCGCCGACAGCGAGCCGGTATTTTTCGCCACGTTCTGCAGCCTGTTGCCTTTGTAGTCCGGATCTTCCGTAACCTCGGCGTCGGTATAGGCGTAGCTGCCGATCATGCTCCAGCGGTCGCTGAGCTGGCCGGTCAGGTCCACTTCCAGGCCCCGGGAACGCACTTCGCCGGCGGCGCTGTAAATCGTCGTCGGGCCTTCGGAGTTAGCCACCAGTACGTTGCGTTTCTTGATGTCGAACAAGGCGATGTTGCCGGTGATGCGCCCCGGCATATCCAGACGTGCGCCCAGCTCCCAGGACTTGGCCTCTTCCGGCGCAATGCTGCCGTCGAGCACGGTGCTGCTGCCGCTCAGCGGCGCGATGGTCGAGTTGGGTTTGAACGATTCGGTGTAGCTGCCGTAGAACGACAACGCGTCGGTATAGCGATACACCAGACCCGCGCGCGGCACCCACTTCTGGCCGTTGCTGTCGGTGTTGGCCTTGAACGGCACGCCTTTGCCGGAGTACTGGTCGTACTCCTGGAAGCGCCCGCCGGCCACCAGAATCCACTGGTCGTTGAGGTGGATGGAGTCCTGCAGGAACACCGAGTCGCTGCGCAGCAGATCGGTTTGCGCACTGTCCGCCGGGCTGACGGTGGTGCCTTCAACTTCGCGGCCGTAGACCGGGTTGACGTAACTGAAGGTGCTCAGGCTTTTCTGGCGGATCAGGTCGGCGCGGTAGATCTTGCGGTACTCGTCGTCGACGCCGAACACCAGATCATGCTGCATGCCCAGCACATTGACCTTGCCTTCGAGGCTGGCCGTGGTGAAGCGGTCGGTGCTGATCGCGCCCTGGGTGCCGTCCATGCTGCGGGTCAGGGTGCCTTTTTTGGTGTCGATCGCGGTTACGCGGACCTGGCTGGCGTCGTAAGTTTCGCGATTCCAGCTGTAGCCGAAATGGGCTTTCCAGTCGTCGTTGAGTTCGTGATCGGCCTCAAAGTGATAGAGATCGGAACGCCCTTCCATGTCGTTGAATTTCTCGTCGAGCCGCTCGTTGCGCGAGATATCCAGCGGATGGTTGGTGCGTGGATCGATCAGGGTTCCACGATCAAACGGGGTCAGGAATTCACGGTGCTCGTAAGCGAACAACAGCTTGGTGCGCTCGCCGTACCAGGCCAGCGACGGTGCGATCAGGGTTTCGCGGTGGGTGCCGAAATTGCGCCAGTAATCTTCGTCTTCGTGGTCCAGCACCATGCGATACGCGAGGCCGGAATCCCCCAGCGCACCGGTGCTGTCGAAGGAACCGCCGCTGCCATTCTTGCCGTCGCCGTAGGTCGAGCCGCGCAGGGTCAGCGCGTTGTACTGGGTCAGTTCGGGCTTCTTGCTGACCATGTTGACCACGCCGCCCGGGTCCTGAATCCCGTAGAGCAGCGAGGCCGGGCCCTTGAGCACCTCGACGCGATCCACGGTGGCGTTCATGCCACGGCCCTGCACCACCGGCATGCCGTCGCGCATGATCGAGCCGTTGCGGTTGTCGCCGAAACCGCGGGTCATCACCGAATCCTGGGTGCTGCCCAAGGTGTTGCCCTGGGTGATGCCGCTGACGTTGGCCAGTGCATCATCGAGATTGCGCGGTGCCTGATCACGAATGACCTGGGCCGCAATCACGTTGACGGTCTGCGGGATTTCCTGAAGCGAAGCGGAAGAGCGCATCACCGAACTGGTTTCCGGTGGCTGGTAGCTCATCGGCTGGTCGACCACTGAGGTGATGTTCGTCGCGCCGAGGTTCAACGCGCCTGCGGTCGGTTGCGGTTCGAGCGCCAGGGTATGGCTGTCGGTGCGGCGGAAGGCCAGGCCGGAGCCGGTGAGCAGACGTTGCAGCGCCTGTTCGGCACTCATCTGGCCGTTGATCGCCGGAGCGGTCAGACCATATGGCGCTTCATCGGTATAGACCACGCTCTGCCCGGTGACACGACTGAAATCACTCAGGGCCTGAGGCAACGGCTTGGCAGCCAGGGAAAAACTGAATTGCTTTTGCGGCTGGCTGCTGACGGATTCAGCGGCCAGCGCCACGCTCAGCGGCAACAGGGCCAATGCCGAAAAACTCAAGGCTGAAACGCCCAACCACTGTTTGACCGAACCCGATTTTGCCCTGGACTTCATTGCTCATGACCTGTGTAGAACCGCAACGGATGCGAATGACTCGCAGTTTCAGTCACTACACGGATGGCGGTCGGGTTTACCTCACCACAAAGTTGAAAATATTTTCAGCGCAGGATGATCAGCTTGCCCAACACTTGATGCTGCTCGAATCCCAGAACCCCTTGCAGCGAATTCAGCACGGCTTGCGGGTCCTTGCTGGGAAAGCTGCCGCTGACCTTGCGCGCGCCCAGTTCGTCATTGAGCAACACGATCCGTCCGGGGTAATAGCGCCGCAGATCCTGCACCACATCGGCCAGTGTCGACTTGTAGTAAGTCAGCCAGCCCTGGCGCCACGCCAGTTGCGCTTCGCTGTCCACGGCGTGCAGTTTTTCTGCGGTGCCTGCGCCGTATGCCACTTGCTGACCGGCGGTGAGAATCTGCTGTTGGCCGTCACGGGACGCCGTCACGCCGACGCGTCCGGACAGCACCGTCACCTGGGCTCGTTGAGGTTGCAGGCGCACTTCGAACTGAGTGCCGAGCACCCGCGCCTGGCCCTTTTCGGCCTCGACCACAAAGGGATCCCCCGTGTGAGTCACGCTGAAAAATCCGGCCCCTCGGCGCAATTGCACATGCCGCTCGCCGTGACTGAAATCCACGGCGATGGCACTGTCCGCATCCAGCGTGACCTGCGACTGATCGGCCAAGGTCACGGTGCGAATCTCGCCCGGTGCCGACACGTAATCAGCGCCCAGATCATCGATCCAGCGCTGCGGCTGCCAGCCGCTGCCGAGGCTGATCATCAACAACAGGCAGGCCGCCATGGCCAGCGCGCCGGCCCAACGCCGGACCTGCGGACGGCGCGGTCGATCCATCGCATTGAGCAAACCCTGCAACGCCAGCGCGTCTTCGTCGGCCAAGGTGCGCGCCGGCCCTTCGCTCAATTCCCAAATCACCTGCGCCTGGGCGTAGGCCTCGGCGTGGGCCGGGTCAGCGTGCAGCCATTGACTGAAGGTCAGTTGATCGCCGGTGCTGGGGCGGTCGTGCAACAGGCTCAACCAGGCAAAAGCGGCCTGTTCCTGCGCGGGCGTCGGGATGACGCGGTCGGAGTTGTTCACGGTGCTTTCCCTGGCGTGCGTGGCGCGGGTTCGCGCAGGCTGGCCTTGCAGGCCTCGAGGGCGCGCATCATATGTTTTTCCACAGCGCTTTGGGACAGGCCCATGGCCTTGGCGATCTCGGCGTACTTGCGCCCGTGGATGCGATTGAGCAAAAAGATCTGCCGCGTGCGCTCGGGCAGCGCGCGCAACGCCGCTTCGACATGGCGCAAATCGTTGCCCGCTTCGAGCGCCGCCTGCGGTTCGCTGGCGCTGCTGTCCGGCTCGTCCGGTTGCCAGCCTTCGTTGACCCGCACCCGCGCGCCTTCGCTGCGCAAATGATCGATGGCGATATTGCCGGCGCAGCGCAACAGATAAGTGCTGAGCTCTTCGACCTGCACCAGCGGCCGACGCCAGAAACGCAGAAACAGATCCTGCACCAGATCCGCTGCCGTCGCCCGGCAACCGACGCGCCGGCTCACCAGCGCTTCCATCTGCGAACGCTGGGACAGGAACACCTGAAGAAAATGCGCACGGGCGCCGTGGGGTTCGTCGTCGCGGTGCTCGGGAGGATGGCCGATCAGCATGTCAGTTCAAGGCCCATGCAGCGACCGGGCTGGCGAGCAGGCTAAGTCCGGCCATGGTCAAGGCCAGGCGTGGGCGATAGGGCAACAAAAGCACCAGAGTCAGCGCGCTGAGCATCAGCACCGCGCACCAGTCGACCAGGCCAAAACTCCAGCCCTTCATGGAAACCGCTGCCCACAGCGATAGCCCCAGAAACAGCCAGCCCACGAGTTTCAAACCTTGCCGACGGCGAGTCGAAGATTTGTGGCCCAGCAGTTCTTCATGATGCCGAGGCATCGCCAGGCACAGCGCCGTGAAAGCGCAATAACAGAGCAACAGCGGCAACAGCATTCAGTTCGTCCCATGCTCAAGGGTGATCGGCCGGGCCGTTTCGCGGGCTGGCTTTTGCACGCTGACGGTGTGTCCAGCGCGCTGCATTTTCCGCGCGGCCCAGGCGAGAAAGAGGCCACTGCCCAGACACGTCAGGTCGAAACCGGCCAAGGCCCAGTCGCCTTCAGGCACTGTCACGCCGAGGTGGTAAGGGGAGGTCAAACCGTTAAGAAGCGGAACCGCGATAAACAGTGCAGCCCCCAGCGACAGCTGTTCGACCCAGGCCTTGCGTCCCGGCCGCAACATCGCGTGCACCACGCTCAAGCCCCAGGCGATGAAAAACGCGTTCACTTCCCAATCGGCACGCCCGGCCAGACTCACCGGCAGCAGACGATTGGCCCAGAAGAACACCGCGACCGCTGCCACCAGCCCTGCCATGCTGGCAATGTTCAGCACTTCCACCAGCCGCAACTCGTAAGGCATCACTCCGGTCTTGGCATGTTTGAGCTGACGCTTGCCGAGCCAGATCACCAGCCCGGTGCCGATCATCGCCGTGCCTGCCAGACCGCAGATGAAATACAGCCAACGCAACACCGGCCCGGCAAAGTGGCCCATGTGCAAACCGTAGAAACTGCCGGCAACCGCCATCGCCATCGGCTGATCGGGCGTTGTGCCGATGACTTGTCCGCTGACACCGCTGAAGGTCACGGCGCTACCGGAATCATTTACCACACGGTCGGAGCCCGCACGGGACATCACCACTGCGGCGTTGGAGTCGCCCGGATTGTTCACGCTGATACGCCCGACATGTCCACCCGACCATTGCTCGCTGGCCGCCAGCAACAGGGGCGCCAGCGGTGCCAGTGTCGCCGGTTGATTGGCCCGTTCAGGAATGCTGGATTCGGGAAAAAACTCGTCGTAAAACGCTCGAACGTTGTTGCCGTACGAAGCCAGGATGCTCGCCGGCATCACCATCGACATGAAGATCACCAGACTGCTGTAGGTGATCATCAGATGAAACGGCAACACCAGCACAGCCACCGCGTTGTGTCCGTCGAGCCACGAGCGCTGGCCCTTGCGCGGGCGGAAGGTGAAGAAGTCCTTGAAGATTTTCTTGTGGGTGATGATCCCGGTGATCAGCGCGACAAACATCACCATCGCGGCGATGGTCGAGAGCCAGCGACCCCACGGATAAGGCATTTGCAGCTGGAAGTGGAAGCGGTAGAAAAACTCGCCGCCCATGCTTTCCCGGACCTGCACTTCGGCACCGGTTTGCGCGTCGAGCGTCTTGCGAGTGAATGCGCCGCGTTCGCCGGGCTTGGCTGGCGTCTGCTGCCAGCCCACGCTCAGACCGGGATCTCGGGCGTCGGGCTGGCCAATGATCCAGCGCGAAGCGTCGGGGGCATTTTGTTGCAGATAGTGCTGGGCCAGCGTCAGGCTTTTTTCGGCATTCAATGGATGGGCCGTGATCTCCGGCTGCATCCAGTGACTGATTTCGTCTTTGAAATAGGCCAGGGTTCCGGTCAAAAAAATCGCAAACAATAGCCAGCCGAAAACCAGCCCGGTCCAGGTGTGCAGCCAGGCCATCGCCTGCCGGAAGCCCTCTTTCATGCCAGACCCAAACCGCGCGCTGCCCCGGAAACGGTCGCCAGGATCACGCTTGGCACCAGCAGACCAACCCACGCCGACCACGCCGTGCGACAGGCGAAACACCAGAGCACCGCCACCAGATAGACCAGGAACGAAACGGTCATGCCGGTCACCACCGCCTCGGCGCGGTTCAGCGGCAGCCACAACGTCAGCGTAACGCTGGCCAATGCCGCGACCAGATAGCCGCCGAACACCGCCGCGAGCACCCGCGAAGTGACGGCCAGACGATAGGACAGGGGAAGTGTGGCGAGTTTGGCTTTCATGTTTCGCCCCTGAAACGATTAACGTCCGACCAAGACGCCGAACGACAGGCGAGCAATATTAATGATAAATATTCTCATACGCAAAAGAGTCTGATTGCCGGGCATCCCTGACAGCCCTACAATGCGAACCATTCTTGTTCTCTAACGCATCCTGCATGCGCCCGGAGTGATGCCGTTGCCGTCCGCCCATCCTGTCGAATCGCTCTATCAGGCCCACCACAGTTGGCTCATCGGCTGGCTGCGGCGCAAACTCGGCTGCCCGGACAGCGCCGCCGATCTGGCTCAGGACACCTTCATCCGGGTGCTGACCGCCCGCGAGCCGCCAGTGATTATCGAACCGCGCGCATTCCTCACCACCCTGGCCAAGCGCGTGCTGTTCAACCATTACCGCCGCCAGGACCTGGAGCGCGCCTACCTCGACACCCTCGCGCAGATGCCGGAGATGGTCGCGCCTTCGGAAGAAGAGAAAGCCATCATCCTGCAAACCCTGATGGAGCTCGATCAGTTGCTTGATGGCCTGCCGCGCGTCGTCAAACGCGCATTTCTGCTGGCGCAGGTCGATGGCCTGACTTATCCGCAGATCGCCGCCGAACTGGGCATTTCCGTGGCCACGGTCAAACGTCATCTGAACAAGGCAGCGATGCGCTGCTACTTCGCCCTGTGAACCCGTCGATGGATTTTTCCGCGCAGGTCGCCGAACAGGCGGTGCACTGGTTGCTGGAAATGCAGCAAGGCCCGTTGAACCCGCGCCAGCAACAAGCCTGGCAGCAATGGATCGATGCCCACAGCGAACACCGCCGCGCGTGGGAGCACATTCAGCGGGTCAATTCGCGGTTGCGCGGGTTGTCGTCGCCACTGGCCCACGCCGCACTGAATGCGCCGAAGTCCGGCAGCCGTCGTCAGGCGCTGAAGTTGTTGCTGATTCTCGGCGCCGGTTCGGCGGTCACCTGGGGCATGCGCGAGCACAATCCGTTGCCATCGCTGCTGGCCGATTACCGCAGCCCGATTGGTCAGCGGCGCAAGATCTCGCTCGGCGCCGACGGCCAGTTGCAACTCAACACCGCCAGCGCGGCGGATGTCCGGGGCGATGGTTTGATCCGTCTGCTCGAAGGCGAGATGCTGCTGACCGCCACGCAATCCTTCGACGTGCAAACCGCCCAAGGCGTGCTGAAAACCCAGGGCGCGCGAATAAACGTACGGCAGTTTGCCGACCGCACGCAGATTGCACTGTTTGAAGGTCGGGTCGAATTGAACGCACAAGGTCGCGCGCCGATGCTGCTGCCGGTCGCCCGACAACTGAGTTTCAGCACCACCGGCGTCAGCGTGGCAAAACCGCTGGACGCCAACAGCGGCGCCTGGGCCGACGGCATGCTGGTGGCCGCGCACATGCGTCTGGGCGACTTCCTCGATGAACTCGGTCGCTACCGTCGCGGGCAGCTCCATTGCGATGCGAAAGTGGCTGACCTGCTGATTTCCGGGACTTATCCACTGGACGACAGCGAGCGGATTCTCGACCTGCTGGAAATCAGCCTGCCGGTAAAAGTGAGGCGCTTTACCCGTTACTGGGTGACGGTCGAAGCTAAAGCCTGATCGTTCCCACGTCGAGGCGTCGAACCGTCCGCGTGGGAATGCAGCCCCGGGACGCTCCGCGTCCCCTGCAAAAATAAATGAGCCGTTTTTCAGATCTGGCGTGACAGAGAAGGAAAGCCCCCTTGATTCAACCTTCTCAGGACCGTCCTCCATGCACCCCACCCACGTCACGCCGCTGGCCCGAACCCTGCGCAACCTCGTTCTCGGCGCCAGCCTGAGCTTCAGCGCCCTGCCCCTTGCGCAAGCCGCCGATACCAAGGCTTATCACATCGCCCCGTCGACGCTGGAAAACGCCCTCAACCAGTTCGGCCGTGAAGCCGGCGTGCTGATCTCGTTCGGCTCGCAAGTCACCAGCGGTGTGCAAAGCCGTGGTCTGGAAGGCAACTACACAGCGGAACAAGGTCTGAATGCGCTGCTCGAAGGCACCGGCCTGCAAGCCCGCGCCGAGGGTGGCAACGCCTTCAGCCTGCAACCGTCGAACGACAACGCCCTGGAGCTGGACACCTCGAAAGTGGTCGGCGACTGGCTGGGTGAGGCTGCGCAGGTCAACGTCTTCGAACATCCCGGCGCCCGTGACGTGATCCGCCGCGAAGAATTCGAACGCCAGGGCGCGACCCAGGCACGTGACGTGCTCAACCGCATTCCCGGCGTGAACGCCCCGGAAAACAACGGCACCGGCAGCCACGACATGGCGCTGAACTTCGGCATTCGCGGCCTCAACCCGCGCCTGGCCGCACGCTCGACGGTGTTGATGGATGGCGTCCCGGTACCGTTCGCCCCTTATGGCCAGCCGCAGTTGTCGTTCGCGCCGATCAGCATGGGCAACATGGATGCGGTGGACGTGGTGCGCGGTGGCGGCGCCGTGCGTTACGGCCCGCAGAACGTCGGCGGCGTGGTCAACTTCGTGACCCGGGCGATTCCGGACGAGCCGACCGTGAAAGGCGGTTTCCAGACCGAAACCAGCCCATCGTCCAGCCATGACGGCTTCAAGACCAGCGCCAACCTGCTGGCCGGCGGCACCAATGCCAACGGTCTGGGCGGCGCGCTGTTGTACTCCGGCACTCGCGGTGGCGACTGGCGTGAGCACAGCGATACAGAAATCGACGACCTGATCCTCAAGGGCAAATACCAGCTCGACGAGGCCAACAGTTTCAACGCCATGGCCCAGTATTACGAAGGCAAGGCGGACATGCCCGGCGGCCTGAATGTCGCCGATTACGATGCCGATCCGTACCAGTCGACCCGGCCAAAAGACCAGTTCTGGGGCCGTCGCACGATGTTCAATTTCGGCTATCGCTATCAGGAAGATCGCCGCGAGTTCACCGCCAATACCTTCTTCACCAAGACCCTGCGCAGCGGTTACCTGGATCAGGGCACGTTCCTGTCGCTGTCGCCGCGCGAGTATTGGGTGCGCGGTCTGGAAACCCGCTTCGCCCAGGGCTTTGACCTTGGCGCCACCAGCCATGAAGTCGGCGTCGGCTATCGCTACATCAACGAAGCCGGCCACGAACTGCGCTATCGCACGCCGATCAGCAGCAACGAATACCCGACCACCAACAGCCGCAATGACCGCGACACCCGTGGCGGCACGGAAGCCAATGCATTTTTCGTCGATGACCGGATCGACATCGGCAAGTGGACCATTACCCCGGGCGTGCGCTACGAGATGATCGAGTCGCAGCAGACAAACAATCTGACCAACGTCAAATACAAGGGTGACTACAACACCGCGCTGCCGGCGCTGAACGTGCTGTATCACCTGTCCGACAGCTGGAACCTGTACGCCAACACCGAAGGTTCGTTCGGTAGCGTGCAATACAGCCAGATGCCCAACCGCGTCAGCAGCGGCGAAGTGAAACCGGAGAAGGCCCGCACCTGGGAAGTCGGCACCCGCTACGACAACGGCGCGCTGCGAGCGGAGATCGGCGCATTCCTGATCAACTTCGACAACCAGTACGAAAGCAACCAGACCAACGATTCGGTGATCGCCCGTGGCGAAACCCGGCATCAGGGCATCGAAACCAGCGTCAATTACGCTCTCGACGACTTGAGCCCGGCGCTGGCCGGCTTCGACGTCTACGCCACTTACGCCTATGTCGACGCGACCATCCGCGAAGACGGGCCAAACAAGGGCAATCGTGTGCCGTTCTCGTCGAAACACAAAGGCACGATTGGCGTCGGTTACACCGAAGGGCCGTGGAAACTCAACCTGGACAGCAGCTTCCAGAGCGACCAGTTCGCCGACAACGCCAACACCTCGAAAGAAAGCGCCGACGGCAGTACCGGCAAGATCCCGGGCTACATGCTGTTCAGCAGCCGCGCCGGTTATGACTTCGGGCCGCAGCTGTCGGACCTGAACGTAGCGGTGGGGGTGAAGAACATCTTCAACACCCAGTACTTCACCCGCTCGTTCGATGACAACAACAAGGGCAAGTATGTGGGTGAACCGCGCACGGTGTACGTGCAGACCTCCGTTGCTTTCTGATCCCTGCTGAAAACAGAAAGGGCCTGCAATTGCAGGCCCTTTCTCTTTGGGTGGCTTGGAAAATCAGCGTATCAACTGTTGATCGCTGCCTGTTCGTTCTCGTCAAACTCTTCCGCCAACAGCTTGTCATTGGCTTTGCTTGTGAATGGCACCACTGCGGCTCGCGGTTTGCCGCGCAGTTTGCCAAACAGGTGCTCCAGCGCGTGCTCCAGTTTTTCGGCTGCACCATCGATCGCCTGTTCCAGCGAATCGGCTTTGTGGGTGACGGAAATCGGTTGATGGCCTTTTGGCCGCGCTTCCAGTTGGCAGCGCAAATCATGAGGACCTGGTTTGTCACCGTTCTCGTCGCTCAGATGGACTTCGACACGGGTCAGGTCTTCCTCATAACGGTCGAGCGTGCTCTCAATTGTGGTTCGTACCCACTCCTCCAGTCGTTTGCTGCTTTGAATATGGTTGTCGCTGTTGACTTGGATTTGCATAGTTCATCCCTTATTTCAGCTAGCTCGCAAGAGGCCTGGAACAGGATTTCGTGACCTCTTGATTACAACAATCGGCCCGCCGGACGAACATTTCAACCCCTTAAAAAAGATAAATATTCATTCGCAAAAAAAGCCGGACAACCGAGTAAAGCGCTGGTAAGGTCGGGAGTTGGGTCGCCCCACCACCCCGAAAAATCTGCTCACAATTGGCCATCACCCAACGGGTGCAGGCTGCGAAAAATCCCCGCCTCTTCCACCAGCCAGTCATGCACCGCCCGCACGCCCGGATGGCTCAGGGCCCCCGGCGCATAAAGCAATACATAGCGCTTGTGATTGGGCACCGAAATCCCGAACGGCACGATCAACGTCCCCCGCTCCAGCTCGTCGTTGAGCAGCGTGCGCCGGGCAATCGCCACGCCCATGCCGGCAATCGCCGCTTCGATGGTCAGGTGGTTGCGATTGAACGTGTGCCCGCGCCGCACATCCGCGCCCTCGAAACCGATGGCATTGAGATAAAACTCCCACTCCGCGTATTCATAGCTGCCGCGCCAGGCGGTGATGTCGTGCAGCAGCGGAAAATGCACCAGATCCGCCGGCCCGTGCAGCGGCGGCCGTCCGCGCAACAGGCCCGGTGCGCACACCGGAAAAATCTGCTCATCGAGCAAGGCTGTGGATAACAATCCCGGATAGCTGCCGTCGTTCAGGTCGATGGCCAGGTCGAAATCCCCTTCATGCAACGGCACGCTGCTGTCCTCGGCCACCAGCCGCAACTGGATGTCCGGGTAACGCTGTTGCAGGCGTGGCAAGCGCGGGGTCAGCCATTTGCTGAGGAACGACGGAATCGAGCGCACTCGCAGAATCCCGCTGATCATCCCCGCGTCGAGGCGACGCAATTCCGCGTCGATGCTGCCGTAAGCCTCGTTGACCGTGATCGCCAGTCGCTGCCCTTCCGCGCTCAACTCCACGCCCCGCGCACGGCGATGAAACAGGCGAAACCCCAGTCGCTCTTCCAGCTGTCGGATTTGCTGACTCACAGCCCCCGGCGTGATGTGCAGTTCCTCGGCACAGCGGGTGAATGACAGGTGCCGCGCGGCACAGGAAAACACCTGTAGCCAGACGTAAGTCTGGGCATGCAATTGACGACTCATGGTTTAGTCCTGCTAAAGGCTTACTTAGGAAGTTTCGTTAGTCACGTTGAAGCGAGGTAGGCAGTATCGCCGACATTGCGCTTGTCCTACAAAAAATGGCAGCGATTCCTACTCCATTGCTTGTAAGGGTTTAGCATGGCTATCAGTGTTTTCGATCTATTCAAAGTCGGCATCGGTCCGTCCAGTTCCCACACCGTCGGCCCGATGCGCGCCGCCGCGACCTTCGCCCAGGCCCTGATCGACCAGCATTTGCTGAACGATGTGCAGCGGGTGGAAATCCGCTTATATGGCTCGCTTTCGGCCACCGGCGTCGGCCATGCCACCGACCGCGCAACGGTCATGGGCTTGATGGGCGAATGGCCGGACAGCATCGATCCGTCGACCATCGAGCCGCGCATCCAGCAAGTGCGCGAGACCGGCCAACTGTCTCTGGCCGGTAAACGCTCGATCACCTTCAACTGGCAGCACGATCTCCTGCTGATGGACGAGAGTCTGCCCTACCACCCCAACGCCATGTCGCTGACAGCCTTCGGTGCATCCGGCCAATTGTTCGAGCAGACGTACTACTCGGTCGGCGGCGGTTTCATCATCGAAGCGGCCGAAGCCGAATCCGGTGTAGCGCCGGCCGGCGACGTCGAGTTGCCTTACGAATTCTCCAGCGCCGTCGAACTGCTGGCGCTGTGCAAGCAGCACAACCTGCGGGTGTCCGAACTGATGATGGCCAACGAACGGGCCTGGCGCAGCGACGCCGAGATCCGCCAGGGCCTGCTGCACATCTGGTCGGTGATGCGCGAATGCGTCGAGCAAGGCTTGCGCCACGAGGGCATCCTGCCCGGCGGTCTGAATGTGCCGCGTCGTGCGGCGAAATTGCACCGCAGCCTGCTGGAAATCGGCAAGCCGAACGTCATCAGTTCGACCCTGTCAGCGATGGAGTGGGTCAACCTGTTCGCCCTCGCCGTCAACGAAGAGAACGCCGCCGGCGGGCGCATGGTCACCGCGCCGACCAATGGCGCTGCCGGGATCATCCCGGCCGTTCTGCACTACTACATGAAATTCAATCCGGACGCGTCGGACGACGACGTGGTCGCGTTCTTTCTGGGCGCGGCAGCGGTCGGCATCCTGTGCAAGAAAAACGCTTCGATCTCCGGCGCCGAAGTCGGCTGTCAGGGCGAAGTCGGCTCTGCATGTGCCATGGCCGCTGCGGGTCTGGCCGATGTGCTCGGCGCTACTCCGGAGCAACTGGAAAACGCCGCCGAAATCGGCCTGGAACACAACCTCGGTCTGACCTGCGACCCGGTCGGCGGCCTCGTGCAAGTGCCGTGCATCGAGCGCAATGCCATCGCTGCGGTGAAGGCGATCAACGCTACACAAATGGCCCTGCGCGGCGACGGCAAACACTTCATTTCTCTCGACCGGGTGATCCGCACCATGCGCGATACCGGCGCCGACATGCATGACAAATACAAAGAGACTTCACGGGGCGGCCTGGCCGTGAGCTGGGTGGAGTGCTGAGGAGCACTCCCTGACCGCCCGTAACACGTGAGCCCGAGCAAGAATAATAACGAGGCAAAAACGATGACCGATGTACGCACACCCGCTGCCGAAAATCCCGCTGTAGACCGCACACGCAATACCGAAACCGCCCACAAGGGCTGGAGCAAATTCGACACCACCTGGATGCTCGGCCTGTACGGCACCGCCATCGGTGCCGGCACCTTGTTTCTGCCGATCAACGCCGGTGTCGGCGGCTTCTGGCCGTTGCTGATCCTGGCGTTGCTGGCGTTCCCGATGACCTTCTTCGCGCACCGGGGCCTGACCCGCTTCGTGCTGTCGGGCCGCTCCGGTGACATCACCGAAGTGGTGGAAGAACACTTCGGCATCGGCGCCGGCAAACTGATCACGCTGCTGTATTTCTTCGCGATCTTCCCGATCCTGCTGGTGTACAGCGTGGCGCTGACCAACACCCTCAGCAGCTTCCTCGAACATCAATTGCACATCGCCCCGCCACCGCGAGCGGTACTGTCGCTGGCGTTGATCCTCGGTCTGATGGCCATCGTCCGCTGCGGTCAGAGCGTGATCGTCAAAGCCATGAGCGTGCTGGTCTATCCGTTCGTCGCCGCGCTGCTGTTGCTCGGCATCAGCCTGATTCCGAACTGGAACGGCGCGTTCTTCGCCAGTGCTCAAGAACCGATGGAACTGTCGGTGTTCCTCAAGACCCTGTGGCTGGCGATCCCGGTGATGGTGTTCTCGTTCAACCATTCGCCGATCATTTCCGCGTTCGCCGTCGAGCAGAAACAGCGCTACGGCGAGCAGTCCGAACGCAAGAGCAGCGGCATCCTCGCCATGGCTCACGGCATGATGGTGGTGACGGTGATGTTCTTCTGCTTCAGCTGCGTGCTGGCGCTGTCGCCGGCGGATCTGGCAGCGGCCAAGGCGCAGAACATCTCGATCCTGTCGTACCTGGCCAACCACTTCCAGACCCCGGTCATCGCTTACGCTGCGCCGCTGATTGCGTTGGTGGCGATCACCAAGTCCTTCCTCGGCCATTACATCGGCGCCAGCGAAGGCTTCCAGGGCATGATCGTCAAAAGCCTGCGCAGTCGTGGCCGGGTGATGTCGGCGAGCTGGCTGAACCGTGCGACCGCACTGTTCATGATCCTCAGTTGCTGGGCCGTGGCGACCTTCAACCCGAGCATCCTCGGCATGATCGAAACCCTCGGTGGGCCGGTGATTGCCTGCCTGCTGTTCCTGATGCCGATGTACGCCATCCGCCGCGTGCCAGCTTTGCGCCAGTATTCGGGCCAGGCGTCCAACGTGTTCGTTGTGTTGATCGGCCTGATTGCACTGTCTGCGATCATCTACTCGGTTCTGCCCTGAAACGGGCCGCAAACGAAGAAGGCGAGCCAGGGGCTCGCCTTCTTTTTGGCCGGTTTCATTGTTCGACAATATTCCCGGCATGTCCCTTGCTACATCACTGAAGGAGACAGGACCACGGAAAGGCCGATGGTCAGGTTTGGCGAACCAACCCGATCAAGGCCGGTCAACAACTGCACGTTCAATCAGGCGGTGACGCATCATGGACAATCCTTTTCAGATCATTACCGATGCCTTCGCGCCGGACTATCAGATCAATCTGAGCATTCAGGGCCTCGACGGCAGCATCATGCTGACCCTCTCCAAAAGCGGACGGATCGTCGCCAAGCGGATGATCAGCGCCGAACAGCGCAATGACCCCAAGCGCCTCAAACGCCTGGTGCAAAGCATTCAGTTCGGCATTGCCATCGAACAGGGCCACAGCGCCATGGCGGTACTCGACGCCATGACACGCGGCGACGGAATCGCTCCGCCACCGCGTCAGGCCAAACATCAGCCCCGGCCAACGGCCGGCCTTTAGAGTTCGCCCTTCTCCACTTCCGGATGTTCACTGGAACCCGTGCCGATCTTGCGGTGCGGATTCTCGATTTTCACCGAAGGGAATTGCGACGAGGCGTAACGCACCACCAGGATCGAGAACGCCAGCAGCAGAATCCCGCCGCACAGGTAAATGATCCCCATGTCCGGCGGATTGTGGTGCGAGACGTTGGAGATCAGCAGGCGCGTCAGTGCCGTGATCGCCACGTAGATCAGGAAGCGCACCGGCATGTGGTTGGTCTTGAAGTAAATCCCGACCATCGCCCCCAGTTCCAGATAGATGAACAGCAACAGAATGTCATCGATCTTGATGTGCCCTTCCTCGAGCATTCCGAGAAACTCCATCACCGCCGCCCATGCGGTTACCGCACCAATGGCGAACAGCGCCAGATAGTGGAAGGTCTCGACGAACAGGTTGCCCAGGGACTCGGCCAGTTGATGCACGTTTTGCCGCAGTTTCTCGGCCCAGTTGATTTTCACGATGAAGGTTCCTTAGCCCGGTTCGAGCGGATGTTGCTTGCTGGACGTGACGGTTATTGCGCACGTACGCAGATGCATGCAGAAAAGAGGCCACGCCATCATGGCGAGCCGCCGCGAAACCTGCGCCGTGGCGTTTGGTCGCACCTGTGCGCAGGCGTCGGGCTGACAAAATCCGAATCCGGTCTACATTGAAAAGCCACTACCCAAAGCGCAGGGATTCGCTTATCCTTTTCGCTGTATATAGATACAGTAGTCGCAAAGACAACTTAATGTGAAGGCATGTGAGGTGGTGAATGGCCGTCGAAGTGGTATACCGCAGCAGCCGAGATCTGGAGCGCTTGTTCATGGATAAAGCCGAAGCTGACCGTCATGACAAAATGCTCGAACTGGCCGAACTGTTGGCCGAAGTGCTGGAAAAAGCCGTTCCTTCGTTGAGCGAGCAGCAAGTGGAAGAAGTCGGGATCTTCATGGCGAAGAACCGCGATGTGTTCGCCCGGGCGTTCAAGAGCCAACCTGATGCCCTGTCGGAGCTGATCAACGCACCGGCGGCACCGGTTGTGGCGACCGAAACGGCCGAAGTGGCCGAACCGGCAGAAGCGCCAGCCAAACCTGCAAAAGCGGCGAAGGCTGCGAAGTAATCGGCATCTGAATCGAAGCCTCTGAATTGAATAGCCCCTGAGTTGAAAGACTCAGGGGCTTTTTCATGTCCGGACAAACCTCAGCGGTACAACACCTTTTCCGCCAGCTCGTCCGCCACCCGCGCGGGTGAACGTTTTTCCGCCTGGGCGTGGGCGAAGACTTCGGTCAGGCGCGAACTGATCTTCGACAGGTGCGCGGTGATGGTCGTCAGTTCTTCGCCGCGATGCTTGAGGGAAACGTAGATCAGCCCGCCGGCATTGATCACGTAATCCGGCGCATACAGGATGCCCCGCCGCTCCAGTTGATCGGCGACGTCCAGGTGCGTCAGCTGATTGTTGGCCGAGCCCGCCACCGCCGAGCAGCGCAACTGGGTGACCGTGTGGCTGTTGAGCACCCCGCCGAGGCCGCACGGCGCGAGGATGTCGCACGGCGTACTGAGCAAAGCGTCGTTGGCAATCGGATGAGCGTTGAGCTGCTCCATCGCCAGTTGCACCTTGCCGTGGTCGATGTCGCTGACCAGCAGTTCGGCCCCCGCTGCGTGCAGCTGCTCGGCGAGCGCAAACCCGACATTACCCAGCCCCTGAATCGCCACGCGCAAGCCTTCTAGGTTGTCGCTGCCCAGCCGCGCCATGGCCGTGGCGCGAATTCCGGTGAACACGCCCATCGCCGCATGCGGCGCCGGGTCGCCGGCGGAGGTGGTGCTGGTGACATGCTGGGTCTGCTGGGCGATGCAATCCATGTCCGCCACCGAAGTGCCGCTGTCGATGGCGGTGATGTAGCGCCCGTCGAGCTGATCGATGCAACGTCCGAAGGCTTCGAACAATGCAGCGCGGTTTTCCACATGGGCCGGCCGCACGATCACGGCCACCCCGCCACCCTGAGCGAGCCCGGCCAGCGCAGCCTTGTAGCTCATGCCCTGGGCCAGGCGTATGGCGTCCTCGACTGCGGATTCGTCGTTCGGGTAGGCAAGATAACGACACCCGCCCAGGGCAGGCCCGAGGCGACTGTTATGAATGGCAATGACCGCCTTCAATCCGGACACCGGATCAACGCTAAGGTGCAGCGATTCCAGGCGAGTGCTTTGCATGAGAGCGAACATCGGCAGGCTCCCGAATCACTTCTGGTAGACGCCAGTATAGGCTTGCGCCTGAAAATTGCTGAAGCGCGCCGGAATAAGCGCCGCCACTGATCGGAGGCTTGTGGCATAACCCGATGGCAGAGCGGCCCGGCACTGGACGAATGGCAAAGACGGGGCTAAAACGAGGCATGCCCCGGAGATTGAGATGAGTCCGCGCCAACGTTTTTTCGAATGTCTGCACCGTTCACCGCCCGCGCTGTTCGAAGCTGCGTTGTGGATGGCCGCCGAACACGACAAACAAGTCGATCCCGAAGCACTGCTGCAGGACTTCAAGGAGCTGCAACAGCGGGTCAGCTATGGATTGCCGTTGCTGCCGGTCAGCGAGCTGGCGCAACCGTTGTTGCGGCGGATGACCGATCTGGGCTTCGCGCAAGATGATTTCATACCGCTGCGCCCACAGGCCGCAATGGTGCACAAAGTCATGCAGACCAAACGCGGCCAGCCGCTGGCGCTGGCACTGATCGCTCTGGAACTGGCCCGTGGCCTGGAGATTCCGCTGGTCGGGGTGAACTTCCCCGGGCATTTCCTGCTCAAGGTGCCCGGGGCCGATCACCTGCTCGATCCGTGCGGCGGACGACGTCTGTATCCAAACGACTGCCGCGAACTGCTGCACCGCCAGTACGGCCACCAGATGAAACTCAGCGCCGACCATCTGCTGACTGCCGAACCGGTGCAGATGCTTCAGCGCCTGTCACGCAACCTGCGCCAGTTGCACCTGACCCACGACGACTTCATCGCCGCGTTGATCGATGCCGAGCGCGTGCTCGAACTGGGTAACGCCAGCGCCGCCGACTATCTGGCCCGGGCCAGTCTGTACCAGCGCCTCGATTGCCCGAACGCCGAGCGTTTCGATCTGGAGCACGCGCTATTGCTCAGTGACGACCCGATTCAGCGACTTCGCCTGACGGAACGGCTGGGGCATCTGCCGCCGAACTCAGTCGTCCACTGATCCCTTGTGGGAGCGAGCTTGCTCGCGAATCAGGCGACACGGTCGATCAGTCAAACCGCGTTATCGTTCTTCGCGAGCAAGCCCGCTCCCACTGGATTTTGCGCAAGCTGCGAAGGCGAACGCACCTGAATGATCAGCAACGCCGCAATCACCGCCGGGATCGCGCAGAAGAAGAAAATCTGCTCCACCGGAATGTGCATTGCCAGCAACAGGCTGCCGAACAGCGGCCCGAGAATCGAGCCGAAGCGCCCTACCCCCAGCGCCCAACCGGTGCCGGTGGCGCGCACGTGGGCCGGATAGAAATTGCTGGCGAACGCATTGAGCGTCAGTTGCCCGCCGATGATGCAGAACCCTGCCGCGAACACACAGGCCACCAGATAGCGCGGGTTGTCGTGATTCAGGCCCAGCAGGATCGTGCACAGCGCCGCGCCGGCCAACACGCCGGACAGCAGTCGCACCTTGCTTTTCAATCGGTCGGCGAACCACGCCATGCAGATCGCCCCCAGCGTGCCGGCGAACAGAAACATCGACGTCACCAGGTTCGCTTCGTTGAGTTTCAGGCCACTTTCCAGCAGCAGCGACGGCAGCCAGCTGATCATGAAATACAGCAGGATCAGGCTGACGAAAAACGTGGCCCAGATCAGCAAGGTCGGGCGGGCGTAACCGTTGCGGAACAACTCCACCACAGTGAGTTTGCTGCCCTGCTCGCGCTCGTTCTGCTCGACCGATGCGGCGGGCGGGTGCCAGTCCGGGAGCATCCGTGCGGTGACCTTGCGCAGGCGCGCATACGGTGGAGCGTCACGCAGCAGCCGAGGCAAGGATTCCGGCAGCATCCACCAGAGAAACGGAAACAACAGCAGCGGCGTGACACCACCGGCAAGGAACACCGCTTGCCAGCCGAAACGGTCGATAAAACCCGCCGCGACAAAACCACCCGCCGCCCCGCCGAAGGAAAAACCGCAGGCCGCCAGCGTCACCATCAGCGTGCGCAGGCGTGGCGGCGAATATTCCGACATCAACGCCATGGCGCTGGGCATCGCACCGCCCATGCCGATGCCGCAGATGAAGCGCGCGATCATCAGGGTATTCAGGGAATCGGCGAACACCATCAGCACGGTGAGACTGGCATAGATCAGCACACAGGCGAGCAAAATCCGTCGAACGCCGAAGCGGTCGGCCAGCGGCGTCACAGCAAGGGAGCCGAGGGTCAGCCCCAGCAGGTTGGCGCTGAACACCGGGCCGAATGCGGATTTTTCCAGGCCCCAGTCCTGCGCCAGCGCCGGCACCACGTAACCGAGCACCTGGGCGTCATAGCCGTCGGTAACCAGCAGCAAGGCGAGAAGCATCAGGAGCAACCACTGAAAGCGGGACACAGGACGGGCGTCGAGTGCCGCCCGGAAGCTGGCAATCTGGTTGTGCATCGCAAGGTACCTGTTTTGTTTTTATGATTTTTTGCGGGTAACCGGAATGGCTCCCGTGCGCTGCACGGGAGCCATCAAATGCTACTTCGGCGTGTCCGGCTGATTCGCCGGATGCGCTGCAATGAACGCCGGATGCTCAGCGGCCAATGCGGCCACCCGACGAATCCGTGGATACGCCTCCAGCGATACGTTGAACCGCTCGGCCGCGTACAACTGCGGAATCAGGTAAACGTCCGCCACGCACGGCCACTCGCCGAAACAGAAGCCGCTGTCGCCGATCAACTGCTCCACCGTCGCCAGCCCCTGACTGATCCAGTGGCCGATCCACTCGTTGACCTGCGGCTCGTCATGCCCCAGACCGCGCAGGCGATTGAGCACGCTGACGTTGTGCAGCGGATGCACGTCGCAGCCGATCACCGCCGCAACGCCGCGCACCTGGGCGCGGGCAACAAGGTCTTCGGGCAGCAACGGCACCTGTGGATAACGTTCCTCCAGATACTCGATGATCGCCGGTGACTGAATCAGCAACTTGCCTTCGTCAGTGCGCAGCGCCGGCACCCGGCCCTGGGGATTGATCGCCAGGTACACCGGTTGCCGATGCTCGCCACCGGGCGGTGCGATCAGGTTGACCGGCAACGCCTGGTAGTCGAGGCCCTTGAGGGCCAGCGCGATCCGCACCCGGTACGACGAGGTGGAACGGTAATAGGTGTAGAGGTCCATGAGCCGCTCCTGTCAGCGCGCCGCCAGCACGGTGCCACGGCATTCGCCGAAGCCGATCGAGGCAAAACCTTCGCGGGCGCAGCGGGCGCGCAGGATGATTTCGTCGCCGTCTTCAAGGAATTTGCGCACTTCGCCGGACGCCAGTTCGATCGGCTTTTTGCCGCCCTCGGTGATTTCCAGCAGGCTGCCGAACTGACCGGTTTCCGGCCCGGACAAGGTGCCCGAACCGAACAGGTCACCGGCTTGCAACTGGCAGCCGTTGACGCTGTGGTGCGCGACCATTTGCGCGACGGTCCAGTACATATAGCGGGTGTTGCTCAGGGTCAGGCGATGGGCCGGCAGGTTCTGTTCGCGCATTTTCTCGGTGAGCAGCAGCACTTCCAGCTCGATGTCGAAACCACCACCCTCCTGATCACGTTTGTCGAGCAGGTACGGCAGCGGCTGCGGATCACCTTGCGGACGCGCCGGTTGCGCAGTGCGGAATGGCGCCAGCGCTTCGGCAGTCACCACCCATGGCGAAACACTGGTGATGAAGCTCTTGGACAGAAACGGACCGAGCGGCTGGTATTCCCAGGCCTGGATGTCACGGGCCGACCAGTCGTTGAGCAGGCAGAAACCGACGATGTGTTCAGCGGCGTCACCAATGGCGATCGGCTCGCCCATCTCGTTGCCCTGACCGATCCAGATCCCCAGTTCCAGTTCATAGTCCAGACGCGCGCACGGGCCGAAGGTTGGCTCGGTCGCGCCGGCTGGCAGGGTCTGGCCTTTCGGACGGCGCACGTCGGCACCGGAGGCGCGCACGGTGGACGCGCGACCGTGGTAGCCGATCGGCACGTGTTTGTAGTTCGGCAGCAACGGGTTGTCCGGACGGAACAGTTTGCCGACGTTCTGCGCGTGTTCGATGCCGACGTAGAAGTCGGTGTAGTCGCTGATGCGCGCCGGCAGGTGCAGCTGGCAATCGGCAGCCAGCGGCAGCAGTTTTGCGCCCTGGGCTTCAATGTTGCCGCGATGGGTACTGCCTTCGCTGAACAGTTCCAGCAGACGCTCGCGCAGGGCAACGCGGGCGTCGCGGCCGAGCTCGAAGAAGGCGTTCAACTGGCCGCCGCGCATGGCTTCGACAGCACTGCGCGCGGCGCCGTCGAACAGCCCGGCCTCCAACGCCACTTGCAGATCGAAGATGTGTTCACCAAGCGCCACGCCGGCGCGCGGTGCCGAACCGTGGTTGCTGAACACGCCCAGCGGCAGGTTCTGCAACGGAAAATCCGCGTGACCGTTGGCCGAGGCGACCCAGCTGCGGGTGATGGAATTCTGAGTCATGGGTTATCTCCGGGTCGGGTCGAACGTGGCGGGCAGCGTGGCCCAGCAGGCGTCGTAAGTGGATTGCAGTTGCGGGCAGTCGAGGGCGAAGCGGCTGGGGCGCAGCACCTGGCTGGTCTCGAACATGAAGGCCATGGTGTTGTCGATCTTGGCCGGTTTGAGGTCCGCGTTGATGGCTTTGGTGCAAGTCTCGCCGTCCGGGCCGTGAGCGCTCATGCAGCTATGCAGGGACGCACCGCCGGGCACGAAACCTTCGGCCTTGGCGTCGTACTCGCCCTGGATCAGGCCCATGAATTCGTTCATCAGGTTGCGGTGGAACCACGGCGGACGGAAGGTGTTCTCGGCCACCATCCAGCGCGGCGGGAAGATCACGAAGTCGAGGTTGGCCAGACCGTGGACGCTGGTCGGCGAGGTCAGCACGGTGAAGATCGACGGATCCGGGTGATCGAAACTGACGGTGCCGATGGTGTTGAAGCGGCGCAGGTCATATTTGTATGGCACGTTGTTGCCGTGCCAGGCGACCACGTTCAGCGGCGAGTGATTGAGTTCAGTGCCCCACAACTGGCCGAGGAATTTCTGCACCAGGGTGGTCGGCTGTTGCAGGTTTTCGTAGGCGGCGACCGGGGTCAGGAAGTCCCGTGGATTGGCCAGGCCGTTGCTGCCGATCGGCCCCAGATCCGGCAGGCGCAGCGGAGCGCCATGGTTCTCGGCGACGTAACCGCGTGCTTGCGGATCGAGCAGTTCGACACGGAATTTCAGGCCCCGTGGCAGCACGGCGATTTCCAATGACGCCACTTCCAGCACACCCAGTTCGGTGGCGATGCGCAGGCGCCCCAGTTGCGGCACCAGCAGCAGCTCGCCATCGGCATTAAAAAAAACACGCTCCATCGAACGGTTGGCGCAGTAGTGATAAATGCTGATGCCGGCCGGTTTTTCGGCGGCGGAATTGGCCGCCATGCTGACCAGACCGTCGATGAAATCGGTCGGCTCGGTCGGGAGGTCCAGCGGGTTCCAGCGCAGGCGATTGGGGGTCACTTCGCCCAACGGGCCGCCCGCCAGTTGCCGCTCCAGCTTGACGAATGCCGGGTGATTGGCCGACGGCTGGATCCGGTACATCCAGGTGCGCCGCGCTTCGCTGCGGGTCATGGTGAACGCGGTGCCGGAGAACAGTTCGGTGTACAGACCGTACGGGGCTTTCTGCGGGGAGTTCTGGCCGACGGGCAGCGCGCCGGGCAACGCTTCGGAGCTGAATTCGTTGCCGAAACCGGACTGGTAAGCCAGGGCTGAATCGAGGTTCATGGAGCCTCCTGAACAGGGAGTCGGCATGGCCGGACGCTCTGGATCGGAGGTCTTGGCACGCCGGGGTTATTTTTATCGTAATTCAATTACGCATAACGTAATTTGCTCGCTATCGAGCGTCAAGCTATAAAGACGCCCATTCGTTCCGGGACACGGCAGCACCATGGAAAAAACCAGCGACAGCAACGGCAAACAGAAAGTCCGCTCCGCCGAAGTCGGCACCGACATCCTCAAGGCCCTGGCCGAGTTGTCGCCGTCCACTTCGCTGTCGCGTCTGGCCGAACACGTGCAGATGCCGGCGAGCAAGGTGCACCGTTATCTGCAGGCGTTGATCGCCAGCGGTTTCGCCGAACAGAACACCGCCACCAACCACTACGGCCTCGGCCGTGAAGCGCTGCGCGTGGGCCTGGCCGCCCTCAACAGTATGGACGTGCTGAAAGTCGCTGCCCTGCCGCTGGCCGAGTTGCGCGACGAACTCAACGAAACCTGTTTCCTGGCGGTGTGGGGCAATCAGGGCGCGACCGTGGTGCACATCGAACCGGCGGTGCGCGCGGTGACGGTGGTGACGCAACTGGGCTCGGTATTGCCGTTGCTCAGTTCCTCCACCGGCCTGGTCTTCGGCGCTTACCTGCCGCACCGGGAAACCGATGAATTGCGCGAACAGGAAATCGCCGTCGGCGGCCATCCGCTAACAGACGAAAAAACCTATGCGGCGTTGTGCGAGCAGATCCGCGAACGCGGTCTGCATCATGTTCACGGCTTGCTGATGCCCGGCGTCGATGCCTTGTCGGCACCGGTGTTCAACGCCCTTGGTCAGGTCGCCGCTGTGTTGACCATCGTCGGCCCGACCTCGCTGTTTCACGCCGATGAACACGGCCCGGCGGCGCAGCGGTTGCTAGCGGCGACGCGGGCCGTGAGTTGGCGGATGGGGCACGAGCCACAAGCCTGAAACGCTTGCGGCGTGATCCGTGTATCAGCGCACGGAGGTCTGACTCCTGCGGTTTTGATGATCCTCCATCATTTGCTCGATGACTTCGATCAGGCGATTTTCTCCCAGCTCCTGTCCGGTGGCCTGAGACATCCAGCCCACCACGGTCCGGGCGTCCTTGCCCAGGTCAAACAAGGTCTTTTGAGCAGACGTGACCTTGACCGGTTTGCCGGCTGCAGCGGCCTTACCAAGACTCACCAATCCAATCAGTGCGGATTTACCATGTCCAAGGGCCGTCGAGTAATCGCCCAGCTCATAGGCTCTGGCACCGTCGTAAAGACTCTTGAACACTTCCACGGCGGTCACGACCACCCCGACCGGGGGAATTACCAGACTGATGAGATTGGCGGCAAAAATCACGTTGTCGTACACCAGGCCGGCAATGACCTCGTTCAGGCTCGTGGTCTGTGCGTCGATGTCGCTCAGAACGCGATAGATACGGTCGTCATGGAGCATATTCAGGCCCAACAACCGCATCGCGCCCTCCGGCTCGGGCGGTGCGACGGCGTTGACGGTGGCAACCAGATTGTCGAAGTAATCGTTCACCACCTTCTGATCGTCAATCTTCACCCGTGCCGCGTAGTAATCCCGCAATGGCCCGAAGCGCAAACGAATGGAACCGACAAACTCGTCGATCGAGCGCACAGCCAAACTGTCCGGCGCATTGGGTGTGTAAAGGTAGTCATGGAATTTCCCATAAATCGAGATCCGGAAAATATAAACACCTTCAACGACTCGCCGGTTCGGCAAGCAGAACTTGTAGATCCCCTCTTTATTATTCGACGGAAACGGAGAATTCTCATTGCCCGCGGTCTCCACGAGGTTGTCGAGCAGGCGTTGAATCCCCCTGAAAACCTCCAGAGAAAGTTGACCTGAGTAATGCTGGTGACAGGTGTCGTATCGCATCTCGCAACGTATTTTTCTGGCATGCACGGCTCGCTTGAACTCATAGCCCGGATGCTTGCGATCCAGGTAATCGCTTTTCAGAAACCGGGTGTAATGGTCGCCGGGACGCAAGGTTTTCGACCAGTTCGAAAGATCCCTTATATCCAGTTTTTCAATCGAAGGATGACCACCGGTCACATAGAACCTGGGGTTTTCATCAATCGTTCGGCCAGGTGTGGCGGGGACTTCAAAGTGGCGCTCCTCGATCAGGACAGTGGTCAGATCCAGATGAAAGTCGTCGGTCTGGATCATGATTTTGTCAGGATCGACTTGAACCTTCTGACCACGCGACAGCAGCACCTCTTCAATCCGCCCCTTGATCAGATCACGGGAAAACTGTTCGAAAGTCGGATAGCCGTTCTCCCGGGAATCCACCATCGACAATGCCCGGAGTTCAGTGCTGAGGCGAGCATAAGTTTGCCACGCCTGCGGTCCGGCATATGTATAGGCCGCCGGCGCCAACGCTCGAACACGGGCGGCCTCACTCGCGTACGCCACTTCACCATGACTGAATAATGGCTCACTGGCATGCAGTCCAATGAGTCCCGGCACCGGATCCAGTTCATACATGTAGTACAGGGGTGTTTTCCCGCCCCCCATCAACTGGCCGGCAGCAACCAGCTCGTCCGGCGCTATCAACGATTCGGCATAGGCACGATTATCAGACAACATGGATTCCAGCCAGCGTATGAACTGGTAGATGTCGGCGAACTTCACCCATTCAAACTGGCCGTGAGGCATTTTTATCAGTGCGTAACGGGTCCTCGCTGTGCGCGGCACGAACAGCAGCACGTTCTGCAAAATCGAAGGCCGGTATTTCAGTTTTACTCCGCGAATTTCCACCGCAGGATCACCCTGCAAGGTGCGCGTGATCAACTCAACGTCGGCTTCATTGAAACGTGCAGAGTGTCGGGCGAAGTAGAGCGCGAACTCCGCCTGACTGTGCAAGTAGTTATAGTAGGCCTCGCGGAACGCCTGCGGGGTATCGCGGGGCAGGGACCTGCTGAACTCCACGCGCAGATCCCGGTTGGACAGCCAGCCTTCGAGTCTGGCGACGGTCAACCCGCTGTCCGCCGGAGCGCCTTCGATACGCAAGGTCGAACGGTTGGCGGGATCATGCAGGCCGATGACGATAAACTCGGTCAACGTGCGAGTATCCTCCTGCTCGATCGTGCGTCCGCCGACGCTGATCCGGTACAGACTGTGGACATTGATCGCATCCGGATCGAGACGCATGCCCAATGCGCTTTCACACCAGCCGGCAAAACTGTTCACGGCGAAATCACGTAGCGAAAACAGCCCATTGAATACTTGGGCATACTCGAACTCATATCCCGCTTTCGAAACCTCGAGAGCTTCGTAGGTATGGCGTACCGTTTCGCTGGCCGACTTCACCCAGTCTGGCCACTCCTGGCGCTTAACCAGTATTCGCAACGCGCTGATCCGCCGGAACAGATCGGCATGCATCGCAAAAACCTGTTGAATATTTTCCAGTTCGCGGACAAATCCCTCTTCGCGCTGTTCACTGGATCTGAGGCGCGCGGCAAACTGCGCTTCCTGATCCTTCAGCCGGCTGTCCACACAGTGCGAGGACACGCTCACCGACAATGCAGGATACGTAATCGCATCAGGCGCCACGGCCAGTCGGCCGCAGACTGCGGCATGCAGATCGGAACTGCTGGAGAAATACTCAAAACCGTTGTCCGGCGTATAAAGAAACCAGCCATAAGCGTCGCTGGACAGCTTGATCTCGGAAGACGCGATGGCGGAATAGGACATGACGAAGCCAGAGACCAGATCCTGCGCACGTCCGGACGTCGAACGGATACTGATCTTGAATGCACCGGGTGGCCGGGCCTTCAGCAACTCGGCGGCGCGCAGCGCCTGGTAGTCCCGGAGCGAACCGGCTACTTGGGTCAAGGCCAACTCGGCCTGCAAGGCTTCGGCAAACGCCGTCTCCAGCGATATCTTTCGAGATGTCGACGCTTCGGACTGGCTGTGAACCGGGCTGTTCCAATACTCTCGAAGTGCATTCGCCTGATAACTTGCCAATTGCTGCAAAGCCTGCAACAGAACGGTCTCGACTTGCGTGATCTTGATGGATTCGACTCTCAATCGTGCATCAGTCGTCCCCGGACTGAAATAAACAAAGTCATTTCCCTGAATATAATTCAGGTCAACTCCGCGCTCCAGACACTGCATAAACACATCGAGTATCGAACCCGACGGCCGGCTCTCGATCCCATCCTGAATGTTGCCGGCATTGATATATAACTTCTCCACATCAAGAGACGTGCCGAGCAAGCTGAACTGTTCCGAGAGATGGGCTCGTACAATTTCCCTCAAGGAAGAAGAACTTTCCAGAAGTCCCCTCAGCTTATCCCCGGCATGCCTGGCATTATCCAATGCCACTTGACCATCCGGATTTCTCAAGACCGGATCAACAAATAAATTCTTAGCGATCGCACCCATTTAAAACACTCCGTTGCTTTATAAAATAGAAAGTAACTTGATGCCACTTTCACAACAGGAGCGAAGATCACCCATCCAATTAAAAAACGAAAGCCACCACCTATTTCAATATATACAAAACGCAATATCCAGAATCAAACAGCTCAACATAAATTCAGCAACTTTGCCTTTGCAACCGCCTGAGTTCGGCGCTCGACGCCCAACTTTCCATGTATACGTCGAACATGCGTTTTTACTGTATGCAATGAGATGAACAACTTCTCGGCTATCTGTTGATTGGAATCGCCAAAGGCAATCAGCTCCAGGACTTTGAGTTCTCGCTGGCTGAGTGGATTGAGCGACATGCATTGTTCGTCCGCCTGCTCCGCCGTTCCTGCGACGCGCCAGTGCAAGGGAATCTCCGCGCACCGGCCATATAGCCCGGTCAGCAGTTGCTGCAGGTTGCAGCGTTGAATGATCTGAATGCCCTGTTCGAAGAACTTCCTGGCCTGATCCGGCTCTGCAAGGATCAGCGCCGCCTCGCTCAGCGTCATCAGCAACTCGGCCTCCAGCCTGACCATCCCGCGTGCCTGCGCCGACTCCAGCAGTGCAAGCAGCCGGACCAGCGGCTGTTGGGCGTGCCCCAAGCGGACTTCGGCCAAAACCAGCAAACACTCGATGCGTGGAATCAGCTCCAGTGTCGCCGGTGGCGCCTGTCGCGCACGCGGTCCACGAAAGTGCCTGAGCACGCGACTCAATGCCTCGCGAGCCAGTTCCGGCCGCCCTTGTTGTAGCCAGAATTCGCTGCTGGCCTGCAGCAAGGCCCCGCGATAAACCGTGTCCGGAATCTGTCGCTGCTGCATCAACCGTTCGGCATCGCGCAAACGCATGAATGCCTGTGGGAAATCACCTTGATCGGCAGCCAGCTGTGCCTGTCCGAGAAAGCCAAAGAGCACACGTTTATCAAAACTGCGCAGACAATCGTCGAGCCCTTGCTGAAAGAAACCGGCAGCCTGCGCCTGCTGCCCCATGCTCAGCGCCAGCCGCCCACGGCGCAGAGCGATCCGGCCGAGCAACGGCGTCGGCCGTTCGGCTGACGGATCCAGCATCTCAAAGAAACCGGCCAGCACCGCTTCGGCGCGGGCCGGTGCACCGCGCTGTTCCAGCAGTTGGGCGTGGTCGAGTTCCAGCAAGCCTTCGAACAACAGTGAATTGTGTGCACGGGCCAGGCACAGCGCCTCGCGATTGATCGAGTGGGCCAGTTCCAGCTCACCGAGCAACAGCGCCTGTTGTGTGCGCCCCGACAGACACAGAAGCCGCACGGTCCAGGCGTCCGGAGCCAGATCCTGCAACGCTTGCTCAAAATGCTCGCGTGCCGCATCCATCCATCCTTGCAAGTGCAACAACCACCCTTGCTGGGCCTGCCATCGGGCGATCAACTGGCGCTGCTCATCCGCCGACCGTGGCGGCAGGAAGCGGGACAGTTGCGCGATGCACTCACCGGCCTGTTCGAAACGCCCGGCGAACAGCAGCGCCGCCGTGATCAACCCGACCAGTTGCGCAGACCCCACTAACAGTTCCTCGCCGCGTTGCTCGTAAAGACGCAACAACAGCACGACCGTCTGCTCCTCGAACAGTTGCTCGAAACTGAAGTGCTGCAACAGGCTCACCGCGACTTCGTACTCTTCAGCCAGCAGCGCCTGTTCAAAGGCGCATTTCCAATGGCGTCCGGCGGTGAACCACTGACACGCCCGGCGATGCCAGGAACGCCCGGCAGGCCACGGCTCGCTGCGCATCAGGCGCGACAGCGGGGAACAGACTTGCAACCATTCAGACGAGGCCCGCCAGGGTTCGATAAAGCATCCCAGCGTTTGCAGATCGCGCATCCATTGCGCCCCTTCGCCGGCGCCGAACAAGTGGTCGCACAGGCTGGCATTGAACCGCGGCAAATGCGCCAGCACTCTCCAGGCCTCGGCCAGTTCCGGACTCAGACCGCTGAACAGTTCGTGTTGCAGGTAGTCCAGCAAGGTGTCCATGCGTTGCTGCGGCAAGGTCTTTTGCGACCAGTCGCATTTTTGCATCAACAACATCCGCACCCCGGCGCACCAACCGCCGCTGCGCCGAAAGATGCGTCCGGCCACGCTATCGGCCTGGGCCGGGGACAAGTGGCGCAACACCTGTGCGATCTCGTCACGGGTCAGCGCCAACGCCGCGGCTTCACATTCGTACAACGCATCATCGAGCAACAGGCGCGGCCAGTTGCAGGGCGGACGCCGCCGAGTACCGATCCACCACGTCAGGGCCGGGCTGCTGACCGCCAGCATTCGGTCGAGAAATGCATCCAGCGCAGGCTCCGGGTATCGGCAGTAATCGTCGAGCAACACCCAGGTCGACGAAGTCCGTCGCGACAGTTCATGCAGCAGTGACGCCTCGTCCGATGCGGCCAGCCCCATAGCGTGTGCAATCCGCTCGCAAAACTCGCCAGTGCCAAGGGACGCACCTGCCAGCGGCAACCAGCACACGGTGCAATTGACCGGCGCCTGCAGCAGGCATTCGGTGAGCAGCGCGGTCTTGCCGCTGCCGGCTGGCGCGCAGATCAGTTTGACCCGCGCCGCGGACTCGAGCAGAGCCGCGCAAAGGCGAGGCCGCGCAAGGTGATGGGAAGACAGTCTCGGGAGAAAATCCGCTCGATCCGGAGCGTGGGTCATGGCGGTCATCGGGTACGCCTTTTTATCGTTGTGCGCTCACCCTAGTCCTCTCCCTGCTGCTTGTTGACGAGTATTCAGTACGCTGATTGGCGCCCATAAAAAAGGCGACCGTGCGGTCGCCTTTTGCCTTGCCAATGTATCGAAACCCTTACCGTACGCCCTCGGCGCGCAAGGCCGACGGGGTATAGTCGGCAGCCTTGGCTTCGAAGCCGAATTCGAAGCTGTGCTTCTCTTCGTTCTTCATCCCCAGGGCAATGTAGCGGCCGGCGATGATGTCGTAGAGCGCTTCGAGGGTATAGGCCTGGGCCTGGTGATCGTAGTAGTACTGCGCGTGTCCTTCAGCCACTCGCCACAACTGCCCGCGACCGTCGTAGTGATCGGCCAGCGCCACTTGCCAACTGTCCTCGTCGATGTACATGTGGCGCTTGGCGTAGATGTGCCGCTCGTTCGGTTTCACCGTGCCGACCACTTCCCACACCCGATGCAGCTCATAACGCGTCAGGTCCTGGTTGATGTGCCCGGCCTTGACGATGTCGTCGTACTTGAGGCTCGGCGAATCGAGCTTGTAGCTGTTGTACGGAATGTACATTTCCTTCTTGCCGATCAGTTTCCAGTCGTAGCGGTCCGGTGCGCCGGAGAACATGTCGAAGTTGTCCGAGGTGCGCAGGCCGTCGGCGGCGGTGCCCGGCCCGTCATAGGCGACTTGCGGTGCACGACGGACCCGACGCTGACCGGCGTTGTAGATCCACGCCAGACGCGGTTCCTTCACCTGATCGAGGGTCTCGTGCACCAGCAGCACGTTACCGGCCAGACGCGCCGGAGCCGTCACCGACTGCTTGAAGAAGGTCAGCACGTTGGCGGCTTTTTCCGGATCGAGATCCTTCATCAATTGCGGCACGGCGATCTCTTCTTCGAAGCGGATCGGCGTGTAACTGCCATTGGTCTGCGGCGTCACCTGCGTGATGATCCGCCGCAGGTTGCCGCCGTGATAACGGGTGATGTGGTTCCACAACACCTCGACGCCATTTTTGGGAATGGGGAACGCGTAGTAGCGGTTACCGGTGAAATTGGCCAGGCCGTTGCCGTCGTTGATGCTGGTGACGTTGAGTGCGCTGCGTTTGGCCGACTCGTAGATTTCCGGCGGTGCGGCCACGGTGCGATGGGTCGGGTAGACCGGGATTCTGTAGGTTTCGGGGTAGCGTTTAAACATCGCCACCTGACCGTCGGACAGCTTGTCCTTGTACTTGTCGACGTTGGCGGCGGTGATGGTGAACAGCGGTTTTTCGCTGGCGAACGGGTCAGCCAGAAAGCCCTTGCTGTCGACTGCCCCGGCGTTTTTCGGGATACCGCCGGTCCAGGCCGGAATCGAGCCGTCGGCGTTGCCGGCCTTTTCGGCGCCCAGCGGCGTCAGGCTGGTGCCGAGCTTGTTGGCTTCGTCCGGCGACACCGCCGCGATCACGTTGGCGGCCAGCAGGCTCAGGGCCAGGACACCGCATTGCAGAATCATCTTGCGCATTGCATTCATCCTTCTCGGGCAGATCAGAAGTTCACACCGAAGCTCAGGGCCACGAAGTCACGGTCTTCGAGGGTGTTGTAGTCACCGCCGAAAAAGTCGGTGTAACTGAGGCTCGCGGTATAGGTGTTGCGATAGTCGGCATCGACTCCGACGCTGACAGCCTTGGCGCCTTCGTTGAACAGACCGTTGGGGCCATAACCGGCGACGTCGTGGGACCAGGACAGGTTGGGCTTGAGGTTGATCCCGCCGATCACGTTGGCGTAGTCGAGGATCGCCCGGGCGCGATAGCCCCAGGAGGTGGAGGTGACGAAACCGTCGGTGTCGCCGCCGAAACCGTACTGGCCGTACACCGAGTCGCGGCCGTAACGCAGCTTGCTGCGCGACTCCAGTCCGCCGACCCGCACCACGGCGGCCTCGCCCACCAGGGTCAGGCGCTCAGCGCCCCAGACCTGATCGAAAAAGTGCGTCAGCGTGCTCTGGATCTGCGTCACTTCCTTGCGTCGGTAGCCCTTGTTGTCGGCCCCCGGCGAGGTAACCAGCGGCGACGCCGTACCGCCGGCAATCGGATTGACCAGCGCCAGGGTCAGGTCGTTGGTGTTGACCTGCACCGGCGCATTAGGGCGATAGCTGATCTCGCCGGTCCAGGCGGTGCCGGTCGGCAACGTTGTGGAGAAACTCGCGCCGTACAGGCGAATGTCTTCCGGGTATTCGAGGTAGTACTGACCGCGCCCGAGCATCACGCTTTGCGCCAGTCCCGAACCGCTGCCGGGGGCCAGGCGGTTGGCGACCCCGACCATGCCCGGCAGCGCCGCGAGGGTCGACAGACCGGCGGTACTGGTGCCGACGGTCGGCGTGCGGCTGTGGTAGTTCATGAAGTAGAGGCCGTACTCAGTGTCGTCGCCGAGCCAGCGCAGCGCCGTACCCCACTGCCCGGAATCCCGCGCATCGCGGTCGCCGCCACGGGGCACGATCACACCTTCGCGGGTCACCTGGATCGGCTGGCCGAAGGCTGCCGCCAGCGGCGCCAACGGGGCGATCGCCGGGCTACCGACGGTGTAGCCGTTGTTGCAGCCGTCCGCCGCCACGTCGACCCCGAAAAAGGTCCCGCAGTTGTCGAGGACGGTCTGATCCCATTCCAGTTGATAGAAGCCCTCGACCGTCAGTTGGTCGGTGAGCCCCTGAGAGGCGAACAGCATGTTCACCGGAATCAGCCCCTCCTTGATCTCCGCACCCGGCCGGCGGAACGCCGACACGTCGATCGGGTTGATGCTGTTGATCGAGTTGCCGATGAAGGTACTTTCGCCCCAGCTCACCACCTGTTTGCCGGCGCGCACGGTGCCCGGCAGGTCGGCGATGGAATAGTTGTGATAGACGAAGGCGTCGAGGATCTGCGCGCCGGAAGACTTCGCGCCTTCCTTGCGTCCCTTGTCGCTGATCGGTTTGAACTCGCGGTCTTCGTCCTTGAGTTCGAAGTCGTACCAGTACTTGCCGCGCACGAACACACCGGTGTCGCCGTACTTCAGTTCGAGGTCGTGGATGCCTTTGAAAATCTTGGAAAAGGTCTCGCCCTTCTTGAAGTTCAACCGCCCGTCATCGCCGGTGGAAGACTGGCCCGTGCCGCCGTTGACCGAACCCACCAACGACTTGTCGGCATCGCGCATGCCCCAGCTCGCCCCGACCGACAGCGACGAGTCGAACGTGCCTTCGATTTCCCCGATATTGAAAGCGACCGCGTGCGCCTGGGCACAGCAACCCAAGGCCACCGCAGCGGCGAGCGCTTGCGGCGTGAAGATGGCGCGCATTGTTGTTTTTGTCATGCGTCTTCCCCGGTGAGTGACAGAAGGCCCCACCCTACTGCCGCGCCACGGCGAGGATAAGCGCACCAAGGAGGTATTCGCGCTGTCGCTCGAAAGGATGAATCCCCGCCTGCGGCAAGGCTTTGCGCCCGCCATGAACAGGCTGGATGAACCACTATCAACACAACGGATAATGACCAGGCCAGTGCGCGCCACTGTTACATGCCCCGTAACAGTGCATGTCCGGAATCGCTATTTTTCCCTGACGCGCCAGCCCTTATTCTGTGCGGGCTTTCACCGCAGACCGCGAGAAAGCACGAAGTCCGCGACCGAGTCGTCGGCAACCGATTTCTGATGGCGCGAAGCGTTTTTCGATCCATCGCCCCGGTGTTCACTGACGTTGATTTGTAGCTCCTTGATCCAACGTCTTACCTTGGCCGCTGCGTTTGCAGCGGCCTTTTTTATGGGCGCTTTTTGCCCCCCGATAAATGATCGAGTGGTGCTCGCGCTGTTTTGAAGTGCCTTTCCCCTTTCAGCGCAGGAAACTTCTTTTAATACGTAAGAAGTTTCCTGAGTCTTTGTATAAGCAACGAAAACTCATACTTAAACGCAAGTTATAAGCCACACCCTTCTCGGACACCTCCGCACAAACTCTCCTGTAACTTTATTAGGCAAAGACCCATTAATGATTCGGATGTTTATGTGCTGAAAAACCAATGCACATTCAAAAGGATATGAATATGCAAAGACCACCTCCATTTGAATTGACGGAGCCTGTGTGGACAACCGCTGAAGCACCGCCGCATTTCAACCCCGGCATTTCCACTGTTGATCACAATCGTTATAACGGTCCGTTCGGCACGCCGCGCAGCCCTGCCCGTTATCAGCAGGTGTTGCAGAACTTCATTACCCCGCTGACTCAGGAATACCAGGCGAAGGCTGCACAAATCCCGCAAGCCATTGAAGTCGATCTGGCCGCGACCCGCCTGGAAGAGTCGACCCAGCCGCTGCCGCCCGCTGCCGCGATCAGCCGAGAGCTGGGCGTGCGCAACCGGCTGATCCAGCGCAAGAACATGCAACTGCAACAGCAGACCCAACTGTCCCATGGTTTCTACGGCAGCGATCCCACCGACAAGACGGTCTACCAGTTCCTGTCCCGGGCCTACGCCGTGGACAAGGTGCTGAGTCCCAACGGCCCGGGGATGAACCTGTGGAAGCAATCCTATCGCGCGGCAATGGAAGTCAGATTGCTGACACAAACGCTGGCGACGCTGCATCAACAACACGTCAACGTGCACAACTGGCTGGCGGCGGTACAGGCCAATGACGCCGCGCAGGCCCAGGCCGCAGAAACCGCACGCCGTGCCGCCGAGCAGGCGCGGATTGCCGCAGAACAGCAACGCCAGAAAGCCTTGGCCGAGACGGCGCGGCGCCAACAGGAACAGCAAGAAGTCCAGGCCCGCGAGCAAGCGCGGTTGGCGGCGCTGGCCGAGGCGCAACGCAAGGCTGCGGAACAGGCGCGGATTGCCGCCGAAGCCGCTGCACGCCAGCTTGCGGTTGAACAGGCGCGCCTGAAGGCCCTTGCCGATCTGCAGCGCCAGACAGAGGCTGCACGCCAGGCCCGTGACCAGGCACGAGCGGATGCAGGCCAGCGGGTTTATCCGGCTTTTGGCGCGGCGGCCAGCGCCGGGCCGGTGATCGCATTCGCCTCGAACGCAGCGCGCCTGAACCCGTCGACAGCCACGGCGATCCTCACGGTCCTGCGCTCGGCGGTCGTCGGCCTCAACGCCTTGGGCGCCTCGCTGCTGGCACCGGTTGCGGTCGGTTTCGCGGCTTTGCTGGCGCCTTCACGTCTGGGCAACGGTGAGCGTTTCAGCGTCAGCGTGCCGCTGGCCGAGCTGTCTTCTGCCACGCCGCAGGCATTACGCGAGATCGCGCAGCGCCAGGGCACATTGCAGATACCGGTCGGACTGGGGACAAGAAGGATGGGCGCCGGCGCCGAAGTCTTCGTGGTCAGCGCTGACGACTTTCAGGTACGCAGCGATGTTCCGGTGCTGCGCGCGACCTTCGATTTGCTCAACGGGGTTTACGAGACCGTCCTGCCCGACTTGCCCAACGACATTCTGACCTGGACCCCGGCCATCAGCCCGGGCGACAGCTCCACGCTGCTCCCGAGTGCCGATACCGATCCGCCGACATACAGCGGCGCGCCGATCATGCCGATCGAGGGAAGGCTCGACCTCCACCCGAGCCTGGAGGAGGAATGGGAGCGCTTCATCATTGTCTTTCCGGATGATTCGGGGGTTGCGCCGCTGTATGTGGTGATCAGCAGTCCGTATGAGGGAGGGAGTGAAGACGGCGAACACAGCGGCCGAGCATTCAACCCGAATGAAACGGGTGGCCCGATTCAGGAACTGGGTTGGGCGACAGCGACGGCTACATCAGAAGGGGAAATTATCGTGAAACTGCATATTTCCAGGTTCTCGGCATCAGCCGCCAATAAAGTAATGCTTGATCGCCTGGAGAGAATTGTTCGTGGCGAACTTGAAGCAACGGATACAGACAAGCGCTTCTACACTCATGAGCTGAGAGAGTTCGAAAGATTCAGAGCCTTGGGCTACGGCGATACCGAGCGACCTGATCCGGAGTCACCGGTGTGGAACAATGTGCACACGGCAACATTGGAAGACTTTCAACTGGCGGATGATGCTTCACTGCTTTACACACCGGAAGCACTGGCCGCAGACGCAGAACAGGATGAGCGCGATTACCAGCGGCTGTTAAAGGAGATGTGGAAATGAGCGTGGTTGAACAGATTGTCAAAAACGAATCGCTGGATGACATCGTTACTGTGTTCGCATTGACCAGGCCAAATCCGCTTCTGGACATGATGATCAGGCGTTACAACCCGGAGATTCTCAAAGGGTACGGTGCGTTGGAAAACGCTTACTCTCGACTCTTCGCCGCCGGTGTACTGGCTATTGATGAGGGTGGTCTGGCGATCAAAGGCCCGAACTGGTCCCCTCCAAAATTCATGATCGAAAACAGATACACCTGATCGGCAAATCGGCCACCAGGCTCTCACCTGGTGGCCACTTCGGGTTACAACGAATACTTCTGCAAATTCCCCATCATCTCCTTCAGCGCCTCGATGTTGTCCTTCGGATGCGCCGCGCCTTCGAAATCACAGATCTGCTGCCAGTGCGCCGCAACGTCTTCCGGGGAAAACCCGACACGAGGATCGAACCCGGCACCCAGGCTGCGCTCCCAGCGCACCTTGCCCATCCAGCCGCCGCCGACTTCGAACAGGCCCGAAGTTTCCTGGCATTGTTCGCTGGCCAGGTACACCACCAGCGGGCTGACCAGTTCCGGTTTGAGTTGTTCGAACACTTGCGGCGGGATCAGGCCTTCGGTCATGCGGGTGCCGCCGGTGGGTGCGATGGCGTTGACCAGGATGTTGTTCTTGCGACCTTCGATGGCCAGGGTGCGGGTCAGACCGTAGAGACCGAGTTTGGCCATGCCGTAGTTGGACTGGCCGAAGTTGCCGTAGATGCCCGAAGTCGAGGCGGTGAAGATCACCCGGCCGTAATTTTGCTCACGCAGGTGCGGCCACGCGGCGCGGGTCACCTTGTAGGCGCCTTCGACGTGGACGCGATAGACCAGATCCCAGTCGGCGTCTTCCATTTTGTGGAAAGTCTTGTCGCGCAGAATCCCGGCGTTGTTGACCACCACATCGATACGGCCGAACACGTCGAGAGCGTTCTGCACCAGTTTGTCGCCGTCGGTGACCGAATCATGGTTGGCCTCGGCGATACCGCCGGCCTCGCGGATTTCCGCCACCACACGATCAGCGGCTGAAGCGTTGGCGCCTTCACCCTGGGTCGAGCCGCCGAGGTCGTTGACCAGCACTTTGGCGCCCTGTTTGGCGAACAGCAAAGCGTGAGCGCGTCCCAGGCCACCACCGGCACCGGTGACGATCACGACTTTATCTTCGAAACGCACAGAATCATTCATCGGGGCAACTCCAGCAGACCTGAGGGACAGTGTCCCTGAGTGTCAGGCACAGGGCGTGCGGTCACAACGAACACGGCTGAGGCTGAATGGTGCGCGATAAGGCTGGGGGATGATGAAACGTGCCGAGGCGTCAGGCGCCTCGGGCACCAAGTCAGGAGCACGCCACCTTGCGCGGCGGCAACACGAAGTGATCGCGAAATTCGAGGTAGTGCTTGAGCACCTGCACTGGCGCTTCGCTTTGCGGGTAATGGCCGATGCCTGGCAACAGCACGGTGTCGGCGTCGGGGATCAGCTCGCGATAACGCTCGACCATGTGCGCCCCGGAAATCGGATCGACTTCGCCATCGATCACCCGCAGCGGCACCTCGCCGCGCTGCATCGCCGCGACCCAGCGATCACGCTGAACCCGGCGCTCGGGAATGTAGTGAATCAGCTTGTGCATGACGCGTTGCCCGCGATTGCATTCGATCAGGCTCCAGAAATCATCCATTTCGCTTTCGCTGGGCCGGGTGTCCGGGCCGAAAATCTGCTGGAAGCTCTTGACCAGCGCATCACGGGTGAAGGCCCGGCCGATCATCCAGCCCAATGGGCTGAGCAGCAGTTTTTGCGCCAGCAGCGGTCGATGGGTTTCCGGGAACAGACCACCGTTGAGAAACACGCAACTGGCGACCTCGATCAGATCTTCGTAATGCCGGGCCAGCAACTCCTGAGCAACACTGTCGCCGTAGTCGTGGGCCAGAATGTGCACCGGTTGTTCGACCGACAGATGCGCCAGCAAGGCCTGTTGCAGATCGGCCTGCTCCAGCAGGCTGTAAATGTGATTCAGCGGCTTTGCCGAGTCGCCGAAGCCGAGCATGTCGCAGGCAATCACCCGGTAGCGCTGGGACAGCGGCTGCCACAGGTAATGCCAGTCCCAACTGGCCGTCGGAAAGCCATGGATCAACAGCAGCGGTTCGCCCTGCCCGGCTGTCCAGTAGCGGATCGGCTGACCACGGAAGACAAACGTCTGGCCGCGTTTGCGCCAGACACTCAGAGGGATCTCGGCGAGAGGCATTAGAGTCTATACCCCGGGTCTTGTTTATCGAGTTTGCGCAGCAGCGCCGGCCAGGCCAGCGCGCCACCCATGCCTTGGGCACTTTTGGTGACGCCGGCAATCATCGCCTTGGCGCCTGCCAGAATCTGCGGTTCGATGGCGATCAGTTCGGCACCGCCGGTCTGCGCCATGACCTGGATATCGCAAGCGCGCTGGAAGGTGAACATCATCAGGAACGTGTCGGCGATGGTGCCGCCACAGGTCAGCAGACCGTGGTTGTGCAGCATCAGGAAATTGTTGTCGCCGAGATCCGCCTGCAACCGCGCTTTCTCTTCATGGTTGAGCGCCACACCTTCGTAGGCGTGAAAGGCCAGGCTCGACAGCACGAACAGCGATTGCTGGCTGATCGGCAACACGCCCTGCTTCTGCGCCGATACCGCAACACCGGAAGCGGTGTGGGTGTGCAGCACGCAGGCCACGTCGTGCCGCACTTCGTGCACGGCACTGTGGATGGTGTAGCCGGCGGGATTGATTTCGTAGGGGCTGTCCATGAGCTTGTTGCCGGCCTGGTCGACCTTCACCAGACTGGACGCGGTGATCTCATGGAACATCAGGCCGAACGGGTTGATCAGGAAATCTTCGGTGCCGGGCACCTTGGCGGAAATGTGAGTGAAGATCAGATCGTCCCAGCCATGCAGGGCGACCAGACGATAACAGGCGGCCAGATCGACCCGGGTCTGCCATTCCGCGGCACTGACCTGATCTTTGACGTTCACGGACGAAGGGACGGGGGCTACGCTCACTGTATGCACCTCTGCGTTCTTATTGTTTTTGCGTGTGTCAGCAGTCTAGTCAGCCTCGGACGGTCGCGTAGTTGCATTGGCAGCCAGCTTGATGACTGAACGAGTCAGCGACGCAATTTGCTTGGATCCATGTCAAAGCAACGACGCCAACAAAGGCGCGGCGAACAGATTGAGCAACCCGGTGAGCACCATCACCAGCCCCGCGACCGAGCCCTCTTCGCCGCCCACTTCATGGGCGCGGCTGACGCCCGCACCATGAGCACCCACGCCGAACAATGCACCGCGCGCCAGGGCGCTGCGCAACGGCAGCCACTTGAGCAACACACCGCCGAGCATCGCGCCGAACACCCCGGTGAACATCACGAACACCGCTGTCAGCTCAGGCACGCCACCGAGGTCCTGCGCCAGCGGCATGGCGAACGGTGTGGTGATCGAGCGCGGCACCAGCGACAGCGTCACCGAACTGTCCAGCGCCAGCGCTTTCGCGAGGCCGAACGACGTGGCAATCGATGCCGCACTGCCGGCCAGCATGCCCAGCAGCAACGCCGACCAATGCCGCACCAGCAATCGCCGCTGTTGCCAGATCGGCACCGCAAACGCCACGGTGACCGGCCCGAGTACCAGCATCAGCCAATGGGTGTTGCTCGAATACTCGGCGTAAGCGGTGTGCAACGGCACGGCAAGCGCGAGCAGCAACGCGGGAACCAGAATCAGTGGCGACAGCACGTAACGTCCGGTCCGCCGATACAGCCAGCGACTGAACAAATAGGCCAGCAAGGTGAACGCCAGCCAAAACATCGGCATCAGCTCAAGCTTCATGGGACCGCCTCAGGCGCACGGCCAGCTCCACGGTGAACGCGGTCACCAGCATCACCATCAGCGTACTGGCTGCGATCACCAACAAGATCCGCCAGCCGTCGTCGCGCAGCAACGCGCCGTAATCCAGCAGGCTCATCAGCGCCGGAATGAAGAACAGCAGCATCTCGGCCATCAACAAGCCTGCGCCCATTTGCAGCGCCGCCGGTTTGACCCAGCCGAACGCAAAACCCAGCAGCAACAGCGCCATGCCGACCACGCCGCCGGGAATCGGCCAGGCCAGCCACGCTGCGATCTGGCAGCCGAGCAGGTAAAGAGCGAGCAGCACGGCCAGTTCGGCCAGCAGGCGAGAGAGGTATTTGAGGGTCGAGGCTTTCATCGATGGGCTCCTTTCAGGTGGCTATCTTACGAACCCGGCTGCCATCTCCGAAGCGAATTGTTAGACTCAAAGCCATTCCAATCTGGAATCACGCCATGGAATTCAAACAACTCAGAAGTTTCGTCGAAGTCATGCATCAGGGCGGTTTCACCCAAGCTGCAAAAACCCTGCACATCAGTCAGTCCGCCGTGAGCAAGCAGATCGCCCAGCTCGAACAGAGCCTCGGCACCCCGTTGCTCGAACGACTGGGTTCACAGATACGCCTGACTGCCGCCGGCAGCGTGGTGCTGCACCGGGCCGAAGGCATGCTGCGGTTGCGCAATGAATTGCTCAGCGAACTGGATGACCTCAGCCAATTGGCACGCGGCGAGTTACGTCTCGGGTTGCCCTTGCTGGGCAGCGATGCATTGTTTGCCGGGCTGTTTGCCGAATACCGACGGCGCTATCCGAACATCAGCGTGCAGTTGCTTGAGGGTGGCAGCCGCAATATCGAACAGGCGGTGCTCAGCGGCGAGCTGGAGTTGGGTGGCAGTCTGCTGCCGAAGGATCCGCAATTCGACTTTCAGCCATTCTGCGATGAACCGCTGGATGCGCTGTTACCGGTGGATCACCCACTGGCGGCGAGAGGTGAAATTGGTCTGGAAGAATTGGCCGAGACGCCGTTTCTTTTGTATCAGCGCAGTTTTGTGCTCAATGATCGTTTGCTTCAGGCCTGCCAGCAGATGGGCTTCACCCCGAGGGAAGGCGGACGCAGTGGGCAGGCGGATTTTCTCGCGGCGCTGGTCGCCGCCGGACAAGGCGTGGTGCTGCTGCCCAGCGTGGTGGCACGCGGTCTGGTGCGGCCAGGCGTGGTGCGCCTGACCCTGAATGCGCCGGACTACTTGCGCTGGGACATCGCTTTCATCTGGCGCCGGGGCGCCTATCTGTCGAAGGCTGCGCAGGCCTGGCTGGCGCTGTTGCGTGAACGCGGGATCAGCCCTTGAGCGTGGCGATCAACTGTTCCAGCCAAGGCTCGGCGTCGGTTTCCGGGGTGACGCTTTCGCTGGCGTCGATGCGCAGCATGTCCTGCACTTCGCGCACGCCCAGCTCGCCGAACAATTCGCGCAGTTGCTCGCCGCCGCCGCAGAAGGTGTCGCCGTAGCTGGCGTCACCCAGTGCGATCACCCCGCCGGGCAAACCACGCCAGGCTGCCGGCAGTTGATCACGAATGGCCGAATACAACGGTTGCAGGTTGTCCGGCAGTTCGCCCATGCCGGTGGTCGAGGTCACGCCCAGCAAGGCTTCAGGGCCAAACGCCTGGAGATCGGCGAGGCTGGCGCGGGAATTGTAGAAGGTTTCAAAACCGGCGGCGTTCAACAGGCTCTGAGCGTGGCGAGCGACTTCTTCGGCCGTGCCGTACACCGAGCCGGAGAGGATGGCGACTTTCATCAATCTGATCCTGAAACTGAAAAAAAGAGCGGCGATAGTAACAGCCAGCGGCGCCCTGCTGCGATTGGCTCTCGATAAGGGCTGATGGCCAGTAGACAGCGCTGGACGATCTTTTAGAATGCCAGCCACTGACAACCTTGAAAGGACTCAAAGATGATCAATGCCAGCCTGCTGAAAATGGTGATCAACGCGTCGAACGACGGGATCGTGGTAGCAGAAAAAGAAGGCGATCAGGACAACATCCTGATCTACGTGAATCCGGCTTTCGAAAAACTGACCGGCTACACCAGCGAAGAAATTCTCTATCAGGACTGCCGTTTTCTGCAGGCCGGGGATCGCGACCAGGCCAGTCTGGAACTGATTCGCGATGTTTTGAAAAACGGTGGTTCATGCCGGGAAATCCTGCGCAACTATCGCAAGGACGGCACGCCCTTCTGGAACGAACTGTCTCTTTCGACGGTAAAAAATGCCGACGACGGGCAGACCTACTTCGTAGGTGTGCAAAAGGACGTTACGGTTCAGGTCAAGGCGCAGCAGCGGGTGGCGCAACTGGAAGCCCAGGTTGCGGCACTGGAAGCAGAAATTGCTGCCTTGAAAGCGACGAACGGCGAAAACAAAACAACGAACTAATTGTCATTAACTACAATCACCAATGACTTTGTAATTATTCATTTCGAGTTAGCCATGCAGCGTGACGCCCTCCTGACCCAGGATGAGCTGGATTTCATCCAGACCATGCAACACAACCCGCAACTCAATGTACGGGATGCGACGTCGAGCCTGCTGGTCAATGGTGGTTCACAGATCCGTGATTTGCTCACGCGTCTGGCGGCCCATGAGCAAGTCACCATCCAGGCCAACTTCGAAAATCAGCAGATGACTTTCCCGCTGCATCTGGTGGAAGACGAGTTCCACGCTCTGCATCTGCGTCTTGGGGTGCCGAGCATCTACGAAGACGGGCCGATGGTGCGCCCATGGCGCCTGACCCTGGAAGAGCCGGTGGCACTGGAAAATGCCAAGGGCCAGCCGGGAACGTTGTGGGTTCACGAGGTTTCGCACAAGGGTGTGTTGCTGGAAGTGCGCAACAAAACCAAACCGCCGAAGCACTTTGCGTTGTGGTTCAGCCCATCGGGCTATGAGCGGATTTCCCTGCGCGGCACGTTCGAGCGGGAAACCGAAAACGGCTTTTATGCTTACGAGTTAAGCCAGAGCGATGCCGACGAAACCGAGCGCCTGCGCCAGTTCATCCTGCAACAGCATCGTCTGACCCACCCTGCCCTGCACACCTGATTCTCAGGTATCCAGCGTCCCTGCGAGGAACTGATTCATGCGCTGGCGCATGGTCGAACCTTCATTGCCCAGACAGCCGACCGATGATCCCGCCAGGCTGTCCTGTGCCAGATCGGCCGCATCCCCCGCCAGCATCAACTGACAATCAAGACTCAGCGCCAGACGATTCAGTCGACGTGGCAGCTCGGGTGCCGGGGCGTGATTGGAAAACAGCACCAGCGCCTCGGGCTTGATCTTCTCGCACACCAGTGTCAGCTCATCGAACGGTTGACCGGTGGTGAGCACACGAACCCCCGCGTCATTGCCGCTGAGAAACAGCGCTGCCACCAACAACTCAAGCTCGCGACACTGACCGGCCAGCGCGCTGACGATCACCTTGCGCGGTTGCGAGCCCCGCAGCGCGACGATGCGCTGCAGCACTTTCGCTCGCAGAAAACCATCGAAGAACAGCCACTCGCTGGTTTGTCCGAACGCATCCTGACGCTGGAGCATTTGCAGCCACAGTGGCATCAGGATGTCTTGAAACACGACAGGCAAGGCATAGGTGGAGAAAATCTGACCGTAGACCCGATCAAGCAACTGATCGTCGAACGAACTGACTGCCTGCCGGACCTGTTCCTGCCACTGGAGGTAGTCCGCCTGCACCAGATCATCGGGAATGAAGTGAGCCAGCATTTTCATTGACTCGGTCTTGGCCAGGATCTTGCCGACCTTGCTCACCGAAACGCCCCGATCGATCCAGTCGACGATGCTGCGAACGCGCTCGATATCGGTCATCGAATACAGGCGATGCCCACTCTCGGTGCGCGTTGGCTGGATCAATCCGTATCGTCGCTCCCATGCGCGCAACGTCACCGGGTTCACGCCGGTCAGGCGCGCCACTTCACGTATAGGAAAAAGCTCCTCGCGATCCAGCGCTACGGATGCCTGCGAAGCAGGACGAACGTCTGTAATGACAGGCATTTGTGCGGACACGTCCTTGTTGGCAAAGTTGGATCCATTCTACTCCTGATGCCCTATGAGGTTTCAAGCAATCAAATGGGACGAAAGTCTCTGGTTCGACACGAAAATGAGGAATAATCCTTGCTTGTCAAAAAACGCAGCCCTCTACCCCGGCGCTGCGTCAGGCGAAACTCCTACCCGGAGCGACGCACCTGCAATACGGAGATACACAATGTCTACTTCCCCCGTCACGCTGATGGTCGCGCGTCGTGTCGCCAATGGTCGTTATCAGGACCTGATCGCCTGGTTGCGAGAAGGCGAACAACTGGCCACCGACTTCCCCGGTTATCTCGGCTCCGGCGTACTGGCCCCGCCTCCCGGCGACGATGAATTCCAGATCATTTTCCGCTTCGTCGACGAACAGACCCTGCACGCCTGGGAACACTCGGCTTCGCGCACCGCATGGCTGGCCCGTGGCAGCGATCTGTTTGCCCACCCGACGGAACATCGGGTCAGCGGGATCGAAGGCTGGTTCGGTGCTGCCGGTCATCGCCCGCCGCGCTGGAAACAGACCGTGGCGATCTGGCTGGCGTTCTTCCCGGTGTCGCTGCTGTTCAACTTCGTGCTGGGCCCGCTGCTCGCTGAAATGAGCCTGTTGCCGAGAGTCTTCATCAGCACGCTGTGCCTGACCCCGTTGATGGTTTACTTCTTCATTCCGCTGTCAACCCGACTGCTGGCCGGCTGGCTCAACCCGTCGTCTGCACGCCCGCTGCCTGCCGCACCCTCCACACAAAATCGCTGAAGCCGTCGCTCGCGTCGCTGTTATAGTTTTTGCTCTGACTTCGACGCGAGCCGTACATGACTTCTCCCACCGCTCCCATCCTTATCACCGGCGCCGGCCAGCGGGTCGGCCTGCATTGTGCGCAGCGTCTGCTGGAAGATGGCCATCGGGTGATCTTCACCTATCGCAGCGATCGGCCGGGGGTGAAGGTGCTTCGAGATCTTGGTGCCATCGGGTTGCATGCGGATTTTTCCAGTGAAGCTTCGATCCTCGCGTTCATCACCGAACTGAAGACTCACACCGACAGCCTGCGCGCCATCGTCCACAACGCCTCGGAATGGTTGGCGGAAACCGGTGACGGCGAAGCCGAAGCCTTCAGCCGGATGTTCAACATTCATATGCTGGCGCCCTACCTGATCAACCTGCATTGCGCCGAACTGCTGCAACGTTCGAGCCCTGCCGACATCATCCACATCAGCGATGACGTCACGCGCAAGGGCAGCAGCAAACACATCGGCTATTGCGCCAGCAAGGCCGGACTCGACAGTCTCACGTTGTCCTTCGCTGCGCGCTACGCGCCGTCAATCAAGGTCAACGGCATCGCGCCAGCCCTGCTATTGTTCAATCCCGACGACGACGCAGCGTACCGCGCCAAGGCGCTGGCCAAGTCCGCGCTGGGCATCGAACCCGGCAGCGAAGTGATCTATCAGAGCCTGCGTTACCTGCTCGACAACCCGTATGTCACCGGCACGACCCTGACCGTCAACGGCGGGCGGCACGTCAAGTAATACGCCCCCGCGAGGATGCTCCATGACCCGTTCCCTGCCCGAGAATTACCGCGAGATCCTGATCGGCCTCGGTGAAAACCCTGACCGCGAAGGACTGCTCGACACACCGGCGCGGGCGGCCAAGGCCATGCAGTATCTGTGTCACGGCTACGAACAGAGCGTTGAAGAGATCGTCAATGGCGCGTTGTTTGCCTCCGACACCGACGAGATGATCATCGTCGCCGACATCGAGCTCTATTCGTTGTGCGAACATCACCTGCTGCCCTTCATCGGCAAGGCCCATGTGGCTTATATTCCGACGGGCAAGGTGCTGGGGCTGTCGAAGATCGCGCGACTGGTGGACATGTTCGCCCGCCGCCTGCAGATCCAGGAAAACCTCACCCGCCAGATCGCCGAGGCGGTCCAGCAAGTCACCGATGCCGCCGGTGTCGCGGTGGTCATCGAAGCCCGGCACATGTGCATGATGATGCGCGGTGTCGAGAAACAGAATTCGACCATGAACACCTCGGTCATGCTCGGCGCCTTCCGCGAGTCGAGCAACACCCGCCAGGAGTTCCTGCAATTGATTGGACGGAGCAAATAAATGCCACAACTTCAACCGGGAATGGCGCGCATCCGGGTCAAGGATCTGCGCCTGCGCACCTTTATCGGGATCAACGAGGACGAAATCCTCAACAAGCAGGATGTGCTGATCAACCTGACCATCCTGTACGCCGCGCAGGAAGCGGTGCGTGACAACGACATCGACCACGCGCTGAACTACCGCACCATCACCAAGGCGATCATCGCCCACGTGGAAGGCAACCGCTTCGCGCTGCTCGAACGCCTGACCCAGGAGCTGCTGGATCTGGTGATGGCCAACGAATCGGTGCTGTACGCGGAAGTCGAAGTCGACAAACCGCATGCCTTGCGTTTTGCCGAGTCGGTGTCGATCACCCTCGCCGCCAGCCGCTGAACGTGTCTGGCGCTCCGGGCGTCAGACTTTTATCATCCGCGCCACGATTTGACTGCACAGAGCCCATCATGACCGAGCAACAACGCCTCGAACTCGAAGCCGCCGCCTTCCGCCGGCTGGTCGCCCACCTGGACAGCCGCAAGGACGTGCAGAACATCGACCTGATGAACCTCGCCGGGTTCTGCCGCAACTGCCTGTCCAAGTGGTACAAGGCGGAAGCCGACCAACGCCAGATCGAGATCAGCCTCGACGATGCCCGTGAAGTGGTTTACGGCATGCCGTACGCCGAGTGGAAAGCCCAATATCAGCAAGAAGCCAGCGCCGAACAACAAGCGGCGTTCGCCAAGGGAAGACCCAACGGTTAGGCGCTTGCCAGGTATCAAAAACAGGCATGCCTGACGAACAGGGAATCAGACAGCTTCCACTTCGTTGCTACCCCAGCAAAGTGTGAAGCTGTTGGTGCAACTCACCGGATCTCAACTTCATCTCATCAATGAAGGCGTTAGCAACTGGCGTCTGTGGCCGGTACAGCGGTCGGATGAGGTTGACGGAAAACGGTATCGAGATCGAAAACCGCCGCAAGCACACACCCTGATCGGCAAAACTCAAGGCCGTCAGCGGATTGATGATACCGACCCCTACGTTTTGCTGAACGAAGAAGCAGACGGCTGCTGCGCTGTGGGTTTCTATGACCGTGCGCGTCTTGACCTGGGCGTCGGCAAGTATCTTGTCGAAGATGATCCGGTAGGGGTCCTGACCCGATAGGCTGACCATGTTGATACCGGCCATATCCAAAGGCGTAATCACCTTTTTGTCGCACAGCGGATGACTGAGTGGCAGCACGCACACTTCATCGCCGGTAAAGATGTTTTCACACCGAGTACCTGGCGGCGTTTCACTGTTTTCAGTCAGTCCCAGATCATACCGCTGGGCTGTCATCCATTCCTCAAGCAACGGGGATTCCTGCGGGGTGATGTTGATGTTCACCTCCGGGAACGCGTTGATGAACCGACCACACACATAAGGCAACAGGCTCTGCGAAAAAGCAGGCAGGCATGCGATCGTGAGACTGCTCTGGAAATTCTTGATCGACTGCGCCGCATTGTGGATGCGTTCGAGCCCGTAATAGGAGGTTTTTACCTCCTCGAACAAACTCAGTCCCTGAGTAGTCGGCTGCAAGCGCGCTTGTGTTCGTTCAAACAGTTTGAGCCCCAGGACATGCTCGAACCGTGCGATTTCACGGCTGACGGTCGGCTGTGAGGTTTTGAGCAACGCCGCCGCCTTGGTCACGCTGCCGGTGGTCATGACCGCCCAGAATATTTCGACTTGCCTGAAACTGAATCTCACTCTACCCCCAGACAGATACCGCCTGAATTCATTGAAAAGCGCCAGCGAGCATAGCAAGCGTGGCTGTTTGGAGCTTGCTCAGGGCATATCAGAAATGAAAGCCCCCTCAGAAGAAATGATATTTTGAATGTAGTGGCCATATAACTACAATGGCCCGACAAAATAAACCTCTGCCACTGCGCCCTTCAGATCCGAGATCAACTGCCCGTTATTCAGCGGTGCCGACATGATCATCGGAAGCCGGCGCGTGCGAGCAAGAGGCGGATCAGGTTTACCAACGGATTAACCGGAATCGACCCAGGTGAGGGGTCAACTTATGGACATGCATGATTTGGTTGGCGTTGGTTTTGGTCCTTCGCATATTGGCTTGGCAGTCTCGCTTTATGAAGATTACAAAGAAGAGACTGAAGGCAAAAAAATCATGTTCTTTGAAGCCAAGAACAAACATGGCTGGCACCATCCGATGATGCTACCCAGTGCCAAAATGCAAATTTCTTTCATGAAAGATCTTTGTTTCTTGCGCAATCCAAAAAGTCATTTCACATTTGTGAACTACTTGCATGAACATCGCCGACTGGGTTCTTTCGCCAACCTGCGAGACTTCAATCCCAGTCGCAAGGAATTTGATGATTACCTGCGCTGGGTCGCCGGTCACTTCAATCATGTAACGCGTTACTCATCATGGGTTCAATCTGTTTTACCGGTTAAAGAAGGTGATCAAGTCGTAGCTCTTGATGTAACCGTCAATGACACGCTGACGGGCAACACACAGGTCGTCAGGACACAAAACCTCGCCATCGCAATTGGCGGTGAACCGGCAATGCCTGTGGCGTGCGCCAGTCCCCATGTCTTCCACTCTTCGCAGTTGCTGGAAAAACTGCCTGAATACGACGAGAACAAACGCTATCGTTTTCTGGTCGTGGGCTCCGGACAGAGCGCGGCGGAGATCTATCAGCACCTGATAGGCCATTATCGTCATGCAGATGTTCGAGTGGCCAGCAGTGGTATCGGGTTCAAGCAAGCCGATGACAGTGAATATGTAAATGAAGTATTTGATAACGAAATGATCGACCGGATTTATTATCTGGATCCGGACAATCGCCAGGCACTGATTCGAAAACACTTCGACACCAACTATTCGGTGGCCGATCTGGCAATTATTCAAAGCCTTTATCGCGAAGAATACGAAGCCACGATTGGCGAGAACGTCGATCGCTTCGGAATGCTCAAGTTCAAACGACTCACCGAGGTAGTCGAGCGCAATAATGCGTTGTCCGTCACATTGGTCTCGACGCTAGACGGCGAGCATCAGGAACTTGAAGTGGACGTCGTCATCTGCGCAACCGGCTACAGCCGTCGGAACAACCTGGCGCTGCTGGACTCCCTCAAGTCTTATTGGGCAGAGCCTGCACACATGCCGCGTTTGAGCCGTCATTACGCGTTGCAGATGAATGACAACTTCAAACCCAACATTTTTATCCAGGGCATGTCGGAACATACGCATGGCCTGAGCGATACATTGCTTTCGGTTATTTCACGGCGGTCCCATGAAGTGGGTGGGGAGATCGTCAACACTCTGAATAACGAAGTCTTGCAGGGAGCATTGACGACATGAAAACACGCAGAGAGCTGATCGTTTTTTTAATCTGTTCCACGGTTTACCGGTTGTTTTCCGGTGCACTGCTGGTTTCCCTGACATGGACCATTCTCAATCAGGATGAAGGCGGCTACTTGCCGCTGGCACTCGCGATTTTCTGCTCCTTCATTCCGGCGTTTGTTACGCCGATGATGATCAAACGCCTGTCGACCCGAATGAACGGACGCCAGATGAGCAGTTGGTTCCTGGTCTGTCTCGCAGGTCTGAGCCTGGTCGCCGGGGTGTGCCGTGATATCACGGTCGGGCTGTTGATCACCAATCTGTTTGTGTGGCTGATATTCATGTTGCTGGAGGCCAGCCTGGATATGTGGTTTACCCAGGTTCAGCGCGGTATGGATGTAGCGACAGTCAGACGCATCAGCGGTGCGACCACCGCCACCAGCCAGGCGGCGCTGATGATTGGACCGTTGCTGGCGGCCGGACTGATGCCGATTCTGACCGGCATGGGGTTTTCCATTCTTCTGGGCGTCAGCTTCTTGCTCGTCGCAGTGGTCTGCTACACCCGAAACGGCGCCGCCGTGATTGAAGCCCGGGAAGGCAGTGCCCTGACAGCGCCGGCGAAGCTTCCACTGACCCTGTTCATTCCAATGGTGTTGATCTGGCCCATCCTCGGAGCATTCAATTTCATGCTTCCGGTGTACGTGTCGAGCCATGGCTGGGCGCTGTTTGAGTTAGGTGTGCTGGACGCCGTATTCGGCATGGGCATGGCGTTAATCGGTGTGCTGATCATTCTGGGCAATACCGGCCGTAACCTCTTGGTCTTCCTGTCCGGCCTGATTGCACTTGCCATCACCGCCGCTCTGGTGTGGTTCCTGGTGCCTGACACACTTGTGCTCAAGGCCCTGAGTCTGCTGATTCTAGGCATGGCGTTTGGCGGCGCCCGGGTGCATATCCGCGCTGCGATCGCCTATCGCTACAGCGAGGCCGCCGTCGGCCTTTGTGTCAGCAGAGCGAATGCGCTGGCTACGCCGGTGTTGTTGCTGATTCTTAGCCTGCAACTGGCAATGATCGAAACGGCCTGGTTTGTGCCGTTCCTGATGATCACATTGTCCATCGCGCTCCTGCTGCAGACCTCAGCGACTCGTTTCGCCAAAGGGCAAGCGAACACTGCATCTGCCAGCGCCTGATAAAGGCCGCACCCTAACTACGTAAAAGTTTGAGGATTCGATATGACCTTATCCAATCGCTACGCCTTGTTGATCGGCGCCGACTTACCCATGAGGGAGCGGGCCGTGTTGTGTACCGCGCGTGCGCTGGGTATGGCCGTTGTGGTGCTGGCCTATCCAGGCGAGGTCCTGGCCCAGCGGCGCAGGCCGGCAGCCAGCCTGGCCGATGACTACATCGTCAGCCCGTACCTGCTGGATCCGGTGCGCGCGCTTGAGGCGGTCAAAGACTACGAACGCAAGACCGGCCTCACACCGGCAGCGGTCATTCCGGTCAATGATTTCGTTCTGGAGGCTGGCGCTGCGATAGCAAGACAATACGCAATACCGTTCCACAGTGACGAGGTCATTCTGCGCTGCCGCGACAAGTTACTGATGAAGACTGAGCTGAGCGGGGCCGGGCTGAACGTCGCGCCGACCCTGGCCGTCAATGAGAGTGTCGCCAGTTACATCTTCAAAGATCAGGAAAAGGTCATTTTCAAACCCAGTGTCTTTGGTGGCAGTGGCGGCGTGCGTCTGGTGAGCAACCCGCAGGAGTTGCAGGTGGCGATTGATGACGCTGCGAAGTTGTTGCACAAGTACAAGGACATTCTTTACATCGATCCTGAGCGGATTCATCTGGAAGCCTTTCTCGACAGCGAGCTTGAAGTCTCCGTCGAAGTTTATTGCAGACCTGGAGAGTGCAAGGCGGCGGCCGTCACCCACAAGCAACTGTCGCCCCGTCCTTTTTTTGCTGAAATGGGTCACATCGTTCCCTATGCCGGGACGGACTACCACGCCTTGTGCGTAACCGCCGAAAAGGCATGTCGGGCGCTGGGTATCGAACGTGGCGTATCACACGTCGAGATCAAGATCGTCAACGGTGTGCCTTTCATTATCGAGGTCGGTGCCCGGCCCGCAGGCGACCGCATCATCGACCTGGTTTATCGCTCGCTGGGTGTCGACCTTTATGCCCTGCATGCCAAGAGCTATTGCGATATCTGGGACGACATGCCCCTGATCAAGCATCGCGGAACGGCGGCCGTCGCTTTCCTGAAAGCGGCACCTGGAAGAATCACCCGTATCAATCCCGTTGCACTGCCCGAGGGTGTGCACGAACTCAGCCTTTATAAAGGCGTGGGAGATTTTTCCGACCGGGACGCACAGAACTTCGAAACCCGGGAAGGGCATGTGGAATGGTTCTGGCCGATCGAGCATCAGGACACGCCCGACTTCATGTTTCAAACCGCCAGGCTCTCAGCCGACCTGTTTGAAATCGAACAAAACTGAGCCGGCTCTGCCAACGCCTTCGCGAGATAAAAGCATGTTTGACAATCGCCACGTTCGCTCGCTAGCCAATCCGGCCATGGAATTGATCGAGTACGCAACACCACCTGAAAAGTGCACGCAGGGTCGTCCGGTGCAAACTTTTCACAAACAGTTCGAGAGCGCTGACCGCTTGTTCTCGGTCGGGATCTGGGAATGCAGCGTGGGCAGTTTTACGGTGAATTTCACCGGGCATGAATTCGCCAGCCTGCTGGAGGGGCGGATCATGATCGAAGACGAGCATGGCTCCCAGCTCATGTTTTTACCCGGTATGCAACTGGTCTTTCCCGCCGGTTACAAGGGCGAATGGAATGTGCTCGAACCGTCCCGAAAGTCTTATGTCTGGTACGAACTCAACCCTCCGACTCCTTGAACGGATACCTCATTGTGAACAACTTCAACGATTCACTGATCAACCAACTGGCGCACGAGTTCGGTACGCCGTTCTGGCTCTATGACGCCGATTCCATTCGACGCCGGACCGCACAGTTGCGCGCATTCGACGTGATTCGCTATGCACAGAAAGCCAATCCGAACCTTCAAATACTCAAGTTGATGAAAAGTCTGGGCGCTATGGTCGACGCAGTGTCACTGGGCGAAATTGAACGCGCTCACAGAGCCGGATTTCGCAACGATGAAGGGCATGCCCAAATCGTTTACACCTGTGATGTCCTGGACGAAGCGACGCTGGAGCGGGTGATCGAACTGAACATTCCGGTCAACGCCGGCTCACCGCAAATGCTGGAGCAACTGGGCAAGGCAAGTCCCGGGCATAAAGTCTGGTTGCGGATTAACCCGGGATTCGGTCACGGCCATAGCCGCAAAACCAATACCGGGGGGCCAAGCAGCAAGCACGGCAACTGGCATGAAAACCTGGCTGAATGCTACCAACTGATCGAAACCTATGGCCTGGAGTTGGTGGGTCTGCACATGCACATTGGCTCCGGCGTCGATTACGAGCATCTGCAACGTGTCTGCGCAAGCATGGTCGAGCACGTATTGCGTTGCCCGTTCGATATTTCGGCGATCTCGGCGGGGGGCGGATTGCCGATCGCCTATCGCGACAATGACCCGCAGATCGACATCGACGAGTACTTCCGGATCTGGGATCTGGCGCGTCGCCAGATCGAAGCACATCTCGGGCATTCGGTGACGCTGGAGATCGAACCAGGGCGCCTTCTGGTCGCTGAATCCGGGTGCCTGGTCACTCAGGTCAGAGCTAAGAAGGATGTCGGGCCAAATCATTTCGTGCTGGTGAACTCCGGCTTCAACGATCTGATGCGGCCAGCCATGTATGGCAGTTTTCACCAGATCACTGCCATTCAGAAAATCCCGGTGCTGGATCGGGGGACGTGGCGCAATACCGTGGTGGCGGGTTCGTTGTGCGAGGCTGGGGATGTATTCACTCAGCAGAGCAACGGCGAAATCGATCACCAATTGCTGCCGGATCTACAGGTGGATGACTTGCTGGTTTTCCATGATTGCGGCGCCTACGGTGCAAGCATGTCATCCAGTTACAACACCCGACCGTTAATCCCGGAGTTACTCCTGGATGGCGACTCGGTCAGGGTTATCCGTCGTCGTCAGACTTTCGACGAGTTACTTTCGCTAGAAACGATTTAAAAAAATAAGAACGGATGAAGGGTGCAGACACAAGTCTGCATCCGGGGATTCGTGTGCCCGGTGATTAGCATTTTGCAAGTTGGGGAGACAAGCATGGAAGTCGTCAGAAAGCACCAACAGTTCAAATCCAGTCATGAATACAATGCACTGATCAAGCGTCTCTATCCTGAGCCGTCGCTGCGTACACCCTTCGGTTCTGCCTGTGTCACCGTTGAAGCCGGGACACTAAGCCAACCGCATCTGCATCACGAACATGAAACGTTCATCATCGTATCCGGTCATGGAGCGTTTGTTCAGGACAACACTCGCAGCGATATCTCGGCCGGGGATGTTATTTACATCAAGCCTTTCAGCGAACACTACATCGAGGCTCATCCTGAGTCGCCAGTCGAGTTCATGAGTATCTGGTGGGAAGACGCAGAATCACAACCCGAACCCCGGACCACTCGCCAGATCCTGTTTACTCCGCCACCGACACCTAACGGCAATCTGCACCTGGGGCATATTTCCGGGCCCTATATCTGTGCCGATATCATCAAGCGCTATCTACAGAGTCAAGGCACTCCGGCCAGCCTGATTGTCGGTCTGGACAAGCATCAGTCCTATGTCGACCTGAAGGCTCGGCAACAGGACGTTCCTGCCCGCGAAGTCTATGAACATTTCAGTCGATCGATCCTGAGCACCTTTGACAATGCCGGTATCGATTACGACGACGTGCATGATTGCGACAGTCATTTTCACCTCGAATTCGTCCACGACTTTATTCAGCGCCTGCTGGCCAAAGACATTCTGCAGATCAAACCGCAGGACATCGCATGGTGTGCCGATTGCCGGATCGAAGTATTTGACGCCTTTGCCCGGGGCGGTTGTCCCACCTGTCAGGCGCCCTCCAACGGGTGCGTGTGCGAAGACTGCGGCAGTCCCAATAACAGCTACAACCTGCATGATGTGTCCTGCAACCTGTGCGGTTCGGCGCCGACGCTGCGGCAAGGTAAAAAGGGTGTACTGGATCTGGGCCGATGCGCTGCCGATTTTGTACACGCCGGTTTTCAGGTCACTGCGCCACCTAAACTCGAGAAGTACTTGCTCAAGCAACAAGCGCTCAAGCAAGAAGATTATGTGGTGACGTTCCACAGCGAATGGGGCGTGCCATCAAGACATCCGGAATTGAGGGGGCAATCCTATCTGGCCTGGATCGAAATGGCTGCCGGCTACCTGGCCGCCATTTACAAGAGTGTATTTGGCGAGGAAATCAGTGATGTCGGGCGGGCAATCGAACGCTTGAACGCCGCAGACTTCGAAATCATTCACCTGATGGGTTTCGACAACTCGTTCTATTACGCCCATCTGTACCCACAGTTATTTGCCGCACTGGGCGTACGGGCGTTGAAGATGACGTTCGTGGTCAATGAGTTTCTGCTGTTGGATCAGTTGAAATTCTCCACCAGTCGCAACCACGCGATCTGGGCCAACGATGTATTTACCTCACCGGCCGTTGCTGACTGGTATCGCTTTTACCTGTCGCTGAAAAGACCCGACGTCAACCGTGAAAACTATGATCGCAGTGAATTTGAAAGCTTTCGTCAAAGCACTCTGGCTGATCTGGCACGGTTGTTCGCGACTCATCGGCAGCGACTTGAGGGGCAATTCGCGGGAGTCGTCCCCCAGCCCGGTTCCTGGACTCGGTTGCACCAGGAATACGACACGTTTTTCAATCGGCACAAGATCCATTTGGGCAACGCCCTTGGTGTACCCAACGGCTATGCCGTCAAACAGTACGCCAGCTCGGTCAAGCAACTGCTTGATGTGGTAAGCCGCTTCCAGCGGATGACCGCCGACGACTTCGAGGACTCGGCCGATCACGGCGAGCGACGCACCAGCATGTACCTGGAGACCGAAGCCGTGGCGCTGCTGCGTCTGCACTTGGGCTGCATAATGCCGCAAGTGATTGGCGAGCTGGGTCGCTGATGAGCTCACGCCAGGTATCCAGCCACTACGACTGGCTCGTCGTCGGTGCCGGGCTCATTGGTCTGTGCACCGCACTGCACCTGGCCCGACGCAAGCTGCGTGTGTGTGTCATCGAGCAGATGTCCCAGGTGACAAACGCTTCGACTGCATCCGGGGCCGGGATACGTTTTTTCGACCCTGACCCTGTTGTCAGCGCCCAGGTTGTAGAAAGCCACGGTTTTTACTCGGAACTGGGCCTGGCTGGCGATTTCCGTCCCTGCCCGAGTTATTACTGCTTCGGTGCGGCAGCTGAGGTTTTGCTGGACGGGGCCAGTCCGAGGGGCCTGCAGGTTCTTTCACGTGCGCAACTTCAAGCCCGCAGACCGCATATCGAATGGGGGGCTGTGGATTACGCCGTGGAAGATGAACACGCCGGTTTCAGAGATCCCCTGCTCACATGGCATGCACTGCGTTCAGCATGTGAGCGACTTGGGGTGACCTTCCGGTTCGGCCATCCGGTTCTGGCTCTGGAGCAAAGTGCCGGTGCACGGCACTTGTTGACGCAAGCGGGGCGTTACGTGGCGCATGGGGTGATCTTTGCCACCGGTTACTGGACGCCGAGCCTGCTCGAACGCTTGGGACTGCCGGCTGTAGTGCGCAATCGAACCATCACTGTTCATCGGCTTGCAGGCCATAACCTGTCGCATCTGCCCTTTGTGGTCGAACACGACAGTGGCTTCCATGCTCGTCCGACCGCATGCGGCGAGATTCTATTTGGCGTTCCTCAGCCGGATTGGGACGTTGCGCCAAACCATCTGCCTGACCGCGCCGACGCTCATCTGAACAAGGCCCTGGCACATTTGCAGCGGTTCGCACCCTTGCCGCTTTCATTCTCCGAAGTACGAACCACCCGCTCGGCAGACGCCTTCGCCTCACTGCCACCCGAGGCGCAAACCGCATTGCCGGCCCACACACATGTATTGGCTTTCGGCGAAGGAGCCGCTTTCAAGTACGCACCGGCCAAGACTTTGGCTTACATCAACTCAATACTGGGATCATAGATATGCAGAATCAGGGAACGATTGATTTTCGCGGTAAATTGCCAAGTTCCGAAGCATTGGTTCACACCCTGGTTAATGGCTATATGCTGTCTGCCTCGTTATTCGGTTGTATCGAGGTGAATCTGTTCAGTCATCTGGATGAGACATCAGGAACGGCAATCAGCGAATTGGCCGACGCGTGCCAGCTAAGTGCGGCGCAAGTCCAGAAACTGGTGTCCTTCGGTTTGTCGGTGGGACTGATCATTCAGCGAGATGAAAAGTTCTTCAACTCAAGCGATGCGCAGAAACTGCTCTCCCGCCATAGTACGAACAATATGTGTTCGGCGGTCGAGCACCACAGCCGTCATGTCTATCCGTTGTTCGGTCAGCTTGCCGAGTCGCTTAAAAGCGGCAAACCGATCTCCGATCGTCTGCACCTGTCCTCGGCGCACGGCGATACCAATGAGTTCTATGCCGAGCTGGATAAAAGCGAGAAAGACTTCAATGTGTTCATGACGGCCATGAACACGTTCAGCACTGGCGCAGGGACTCGTATTGCCGATGCGCTGAACGCGAGAGTCGGTTCTGCGACCCCGTTACGCATACTTGATCTGGGCGGCGGCGGTGGGCAGGTGTCCATTGAAATTGCGCAGGCGATCCCTCAGGCGCAGATCACAATGATTGATCTGGAAAAAGCCACGCGTTTCGCTCGCGCCGAAGTCGAGCGCAAGGGATTGAGCGATCGAATTTCATGCCTGTCAGGGGATATCTTCGATCGCCTGCCGTTGACCGAGGCTGACTTCGATGTGGTGCTGATCTCCGCTGTATTGGGGGACTGGAGTCATGATTACCAGGTCAAGCTGCTGGCCAATACTCACCATTACCTCAGGCCAGGAGGATGTCTGGCGGTCAGTGAAACCTTGTTGGACGATGATCTGGCCGGGCCGATTCTGCCGGCGCTCATGAGTCTCTATGTACAGATCCTGACCGAGGGCGGGCAGAACTTCAGCGCAAGTTCTCTGGTGGCGCTACTGTCTGGAAACCGGTTCGATCACATCGAGGTGCAGCTCAATCGCGCACATGGCTGTCGCGACACCGTGCTTGCCAGCAAGGCATAGGGATAAGTTTCACGTCCGTGCGATTACCCGGCGCGCATCTGGCACGAAAAAGTTACCATGTGTAAGTTATTGAATATATTTGTGAATATCACATGTAACTGTTGAGAAGGAGTCGTAAGTCATGAGTGATCTGAACACCCTGCGCGCCAGCCTCAAGAGCGGCGAACACATTTTTGCCGACACCCTGGCCTTCATCGCCGCCGGTTACGACTACCAGCCTCAGGCGTTCAACAATGGTGGCGTGGAAAACGCGGCCGGGCAGAACGAAGGTTCGTGCAAGACTTTGGGTCTGGCGCTGCTGGAAGGCTTGAGCGATGAAGAAGCACTGCTGGCGTTCGGCGAACACTACCGTTCGGTCGTGGCAACGCCTGAAGGCAGCGACCACGGCAATATCCGTGCGCTGATCCAGCACGGTCTGGCGGGCGTGAAGTTCGAAGCGCAACCGCTGACCCGCCGCTGATTCCGAGCGAATCGCAGGCATGAAAAAACCGGCCAATTGGCCGGTTTTTTCGTCAGATCGTTCCCACGCTCTGCGTGGGAATGCAGCCGGGGACGCTCCGCGTCCCAAGGACGCAGAGCGTCCAGATGAGGCATTCCCACGCAGAGCGTGGGAACGATCATTGTCGTGTTGTCTGCGCTCTTAGAACGAAACGTTCTGCAGATCGTCCAGGTAACGCTCGGTGTCCAGTGCCGCCATGCAGCCGGCGCCGGCCGAGGTGATGGCCTGACGGTAAACGTGGTCGGCCACGTCGCCGGCAGCGAAGATGCCTTCGACGCTGGTCGCGGTGGCGTTACCTTCACGGCCACCCTGAACGACCAAGTAGCCGTCTTTCAATTCCAGCTGACCTTCGAACAGCGAGGTGTTCGGGGTGTGGCCGATCGCGATGAACACGCCGTCGACCTTGATTTCGTCGAAGCTGCCGTCGTTGTTCTTCAGACGGGCACCGGTCACGCCCATGTTGTCGCCCAGCACTTCGTCCAGGGTCGCGTTCAGCTTCAGCTCGATCTTGCCTTCGGCCACACGGGCGTTGAGCTTGTCGATCAGGATCTTCTCGGCGCGGAAGGTTTCGCGACGGTGAATCAGGGTGACCTTGCTGGCGATGTTCGCCAGGTAAAGCGCTTCTTCCACAGCGGTGTTGCCGCCACCGACCACGGCCACCGGCTTGTTGCGATAGAAGAAACCGTCGCAGGTCGCGCAGGCCGAAACGCCTTTACCCATGAACGCCTCTTCCGACGGCAGGCCAAGGTAACGAGCGCTGGCGCCGGTGGCGATGATCAGGGCGTCGCAGGTGTAGGTGCCGCTGTCGCCGGTCAGGCTGTATGGCTTGGAAGCGAAGTCCACAGCATTGATGTGATCGAAGACGATCTCGGTTTCAAAACGCTCGGCGTGCTCACGCATGCGCTCCATCAGCACCGGGCCGGTCAGGCCGTGGACGTCGCCCGGCCAGTTGTCGACTTCGGTGGTGGTGGTCAGTTGACCGCCGGCCTGCATGCCGGTGATCAGCAGCGGCTTGAGGTTGGCACGGGCGGCGTAGACAGCAGCGCTGTAACCGGCAGGGCCGGAACCGAGGATGATCACTCGCGAATGACGGACTTCAGACATGAACCTGCTCCTGTTGACCGACCAAGACACCTGGCCGGACGCCGGACTGCCGGCGGGAATAAAAAAGGACTGTGGATAACCTTGGGGAAGGCGTGAGCTCGACAGTCCTGTAAAAAGTTGGGTGCAGCGTATCGAGGGGGGCAAGATTAAGGAAATACGGTTTAACAATCCAGCTCATAGGTGGTCTCTATGCCGACACACTGACGAGATGGACGTCTTTGTTACAGTGAATGTCGATCCCGCTGCCGCGCTTTCACAGGTTCTGCAAAGTCGGTAAGGTCGGCGCGTTTTCCCTTGCTCGGAGCACCTTATGCCCGCCCCTGTTCTGTCCGGCCCGCAATACCTGCGCGAGGGCCTCAAACTGGTCTTGAGCCCTGGCCTGCGCCTGTTCGTGCTGCTGCCGCTGGCCATCAATCTGGTGCTGTTCGTCGGATTGATCTATCTGGCCGGTCACCAGTTCAGCCTGTGGGTCGACACGCTGATGCCGTCGCTGCCCGAATGGCTGAGTTTCCTCAGCTACATCCTGTGGCCGCTGTTCGTGGTGCTGGTGGCGTTGATGGTGTTCTTCACCTTCACCATGCTGGCCAACGTGATCGCCGCACCGTTCAACGGTTTCCTCGCGGAAAAGGTTGAAGTGGTGGTGCGCGGCACCGACGACTTCCCGGCCTTCAGTTGGGGCGAACTGATCGCCATGATCCCGCGCACCCTCGCCCGGGAAATGCGCAAACTCGGTTACTTCCTGCCCCGCGCCATCGGCCTGTTCATTCTCTCGTTCATCCCGGTGGTGAACATCGTCGCCGCGCCGCTGTGGTTGCTGTTCGGGGTGTGGATGATGGCAATCCAGTACATCGACTACCCGGCGGACAACCACAAACTCGGCTGGAACGAAATGCTCGCCTGGCTGCGCCAGAAGCGCTGGCAGAGCATGAGCTTTGGCGGGATCGTCTATCTGGTGCTGCTGATTCCGGTGGTGAACATCCTGATGATGCCGGCGGCCGTGGCTGGCGCGACACTGTTCTGGGTGCGTGAGCGCGGGGCCGAGAATCTGGTGACGCAACGCTGAGGCCACGTCACAAATCCATCATCCGAACGTCACAACCACGACATGGCCTCAGCCGACACTGAGGCCATGACGACAGCTCTACATATCACCCTCATCAGCGAAACCTTCCCACCGGAAATCAACGGCGTGGCCAATACCCTTGGCCGCTTGTGCGACGGTTTGCGCGCACGCGGGCATCGGGTGGAACTGGTGCGACCGCGTCAGGCTGACGATCCGCAGCGAAGTGAAGATGACTCGCTGCTGCTGTGCCGAGGCTGGCCGTTGCCGGGTTATCCGGGGCTGCAATGGGGGCAGTCGTCGATGCACAAACTGTTGCGACGCTGGACGCGCCAGCGCCCGGACGTGCTCTATATCGCCACCGAAGGCCCGCTCGGGCTGTCGGCACTGCGCGCGGCACGCCGACTCGGTATTGCCGTGGTCAGCGGCTTTCACACCAATTTCCAGCAATACACCCACCAGTACGGGCTGGGTTTGCTGACCCGCGTGCTCACCCACTATCTGCGCTGGTTTCACAATCGTTCGGCCCTGACCCTGGTGCCGAGCGTCAGCCAGCGCCTGGAGCTGGAGCGTCGCCACTTCGAACGCCTCGCGCTACTGTCCCGGGGTGTCGACAGTCAGTTGTTTCACCCAGCCAAGCGCCTGAATGCCTTGCGTGAGCAATGGGGGCTTGGCGAGCAGGACATTGCGGTCATTCACGTAGGACGCCTGGCGCCGGAGAAGAACCTCGGTCTGCTCAAGCGCAGTTTCGAAAAGCTCGCCGGCACTTACCCACAACGTAATCTGAAGCTGATCGTGATCGGCGACGGGCCGCAACGAATGGCATTGGAAAAGGAACTGCCCGAGGCGATTTTCTGCGGCTCGCAACGTGGCGAAGCACTGGCGGCGCACTACGCATCGGGGGATGTGTTTCTGTTTCCGAGCCTGACCGAAACCTTTGGCAACGTCGTGCTGGAAGCGCTGGCCTCAGGCCTGGGGGTGGTGGCTTACGACCAGGCCGCGGCGGCCCAGCATATTCGCCATGGCTACAACGGCGTGCTGGCGATGCCCGGGGATGAAGAGGCGTTCTGCGAGGCAGCAGCGTGGCTGCTGGAAGAAGACGAAAGGTTGCGCTGCGTACGCCTGAATGCACGCCAACACGCCAGCCGCCAGGGTTGGGCGGCTATCGTCGAACAGTTTGAAAACCATTTGCTGGGGGCTTGCCGCGACCTGCGCGACAAGCCTCCCACAACGATCAAACCAGCGTCATCAACGCCTCACGGCTGAACGGCAGAATGTCCTGCTCGCGGCCTTCGCGCACTTTCTGCGCCCAGTCCGGATCCACCAGCAGCGCACGCCCCACCGCCACCAGATCAAACTCATCGTTGTTCAGTCGCTCCAGCAGTTTTTCCAGACTGGCCGGTTGCGCGACCTTGTCGGTGTTGACCATGAACTGCAGGAACTCGCCGTCGAGGCCAACACTGCCGACGGTGATGGTTGGTTTGCCGGTCAGCTTGCGTGTCCAGCCGGCCAGGTTCAGGTCGGAACCGTCGAATTCCGGCTCCCAGAAACGGCGCGTCGAGCAGTGGAAAATGTCCACGCCGGCGTCGGACAGCGGCTTGAGGAATTCGCCCAGCGCTTCGGCGGTTTGCACCAGACGCGCGGTGTAGTCCTGCTGTTTCCACTGCGAGAAGCGGAAGATGATCGGGAAGCCTTCGCCCACCGCTGCGCGTACGGCCTGAATCAGCTCGATGGCGAAACGCGAACGGTTGGCCAGGCTGCCACCGTATTCGTCGGTGCGCTGGTTGCTGCCTTCCCAGAAAAACTGGTCGATCAGGTAACCGTGGGCGCCGTGGATTTCCACGCCGTCCATGCCGATGCTCTGGGCATCTTTCGCCGCTTGGGCGAAGGCTGCGATCACGTCCTGAATGTCCTGTTTGGTCATGCCGTGCACCACGACCTGACCGTCCTTGAGTTTTTCCGACGGGCCGTAACCCGGCACGCTCGCGTCCGGTTCGGTACCCAGACGGCGCACATTGCCGACGTGCCACAGTTGCGGAACGATCTTGCCGCCTTCGGCGTGAACCGCGTCCACGACTTTTTCCCAACCGGCCAGCGCGGCTTCACCGTAGAAGTGCGGCACGTTCGGGTAACCGTTGGAAGCCTGATGGCCGACGGTGGTGCCTTCGGTGATGATCAGGCCGACACCGGCCGCCGCACGACGACGGTAGTACTCGATCACTTTGGAATTGGGCACACCGCCTGGAGAAAACGAGCGGGTCATGGGCGCCATGACCACGCGGGTTGGCAGTTCGAGGGCACCGAGCTGGAACGGTTTGAACAGGGCTTGCACGGGCATGGGAGGCTCCACGAAAAATTGATCGACGGTCATGCGAATCATATGACGGCGATAATATGCGCAGTTCCAACCAACCGATAGCACTATTGATCTGAATGATTAAGGGTCAAAAGGCAGGCGAAAAAAATCGCAGCTCGAGGGCTGCGATTTTTGTGTTTCAGCTCAGGGCTTTTTCAATCGCCGTGATCACCGAAGGATCATCCGGCGCCGTGCGTGGCGAGAACCGTGCCAGTACCCGGCCGTCCTTGCCGAGCAGGAATTTCTCGAAATTCCAGGTGATGTCACCGGGAAACTCCGCGCCCTCGCCCGCCAGCAGACGGTAGAGCTGATGACGGTCGTGACCGTTGACTTCGAGCTTTTTCGACAACGGAAAACTCACGCCATAGTTGAGGCTGCAGAATTCCTGGATCTCCTGCTCACTGCCCGGTTCCTGGCCGGCAAACTGGTTGCACGGCAGGCCCAGCACACTGAAGCCTTTGCCTTTGTATTGCTGATAAAGGTTTTCCAGCGCCGCGTACTGTGGGGTCAAGCCGCATTTGGAGGCGACGTTGACCACCAGCACGACTTGGCCCTTGAAGGGTGCCAGCGGTAGCTCCTGGCCATCCAGGGCTGTCAACTTAAGGTCGTGAAAAGCACTCATGACGAACTCCAGATTCCCGTTTTCTACTCGAAACAGCCACTTGGCGAGACCACCAAGGACAGCCGCGGACTAAAAAGGCGCCCTCGGGCGCCTCTCCAGTACTCGAAAGCTTAGCGCAGAAAATCAGTGGTGATGGCCACCTTCGCCATGGACGTGACCATGAGCGATTTCTTCCTGGCTGGCATCACGGATGGCAACGACCTTCACCTTGAAGTTCAGGCGCTGACCGGCCAGCGGGTGGTTGCCGTCGACAGTCACGTCGTCGCCGTCCAGGTCACGAATGGTGACGATCTGCATCTGGCCGTCCGGCGCCGAAGCGTGGAACTGCATGCCGACTTCCAGCTCGTCAACGCCTTCGAACATGCTGCGGCTCAGGGTGCTGACCAGTTCGGCGGCGTATTCGCCGTAGGCATCTTCCGGCTCGACGGACACTTCCAGATCGTTGCCGACTTCTTTACCTTCCAGGGCTTTTTCCAGGCCCGGGATGATGTTGCCTGCGCCATGCAGGTAGACCAGCGGAGCGCCGCCGGCGGAGCTGTCGATGACCTCACCAGCGTCGTTGGTCAGGGTATAGTCGATGGAGACAGCCTTATTGGCGGCGATCAGCATGGGGCGAGACCTTTTGCATAAGAATGAAGAACGGACAAGTCTAAACAAGGATTTGCCCGAAAGCGAACAGAACCCGGACAGACGGGATCGATTGGCGCCCGTGACCGTCAGCGGATTCCATCAGGACGAGGACGGCCACTGGGTCGCCGAGCTGTCCTGCGGCCACACCCAGCACCTGCGCCACCTCCCGCCCTGGCAGTCCCGGGCGTGGGTGCTGGACGCCGCGCAACGTATTGAAAAAATAGGCCAACCCTTTGCTTGCGGTTGGTGCGCTCAAGGCTCGGTTAGCGATAACCTTGGCGACTGAATTGCGGCAGATCGGCACACAGAGACGATCGCCATTGCCATGCACCCTTAGAGAATCCGCATGCAAACTTTTTTTATCGCGCCCACCGACTTTGGTGTGGGTCTGACCTCCATCAGCCTCGGGCTGGTGCGTACGCTGGAGCGGGCCGGGCTGAAAGTCGGCTTCTTCAAACCGATCGCCCAGCCGCATCCGGGCGATACCGGCCCTGAGCGCTCCACCGAACTGGTGGCCCGCACCCACGGCCTGAAACCGCCGCAGCCACTGGGCCTGGCCCACGTCGAGCGGATGCTCGGCGACGGCCAGCTTGACGAGTTGCTCGAAGAAATCATCACCCTCTACCAGCAGGCCGCCATCGGCAAAGACGTGCTGGTCGTCGAAGGCATGGTGCCAACCCGCAGCGCCAGCTACGCCGCGCGGGTCAACCTGCACCTGGCCAAGAGCCTGGATGCCGAGGTGATTCTGGTCTCGGCCCCGGAAAACGAAGTGCTGACCGAGCTGTCAGGCCGCGTCGAGTTGCAGGCGCAACTGTTCGGCGGGCCGAAAGACCCGAAAGTCCTCGGCGTGATCCTCAACAAGGTCAAGACCGACGAAAGCATGGACGCCTTCGCCGCGCGTCTGAAAGAGCACTCGCCCTTGCTGCGCACGGGTGATTTCCGTCTGCTCGGCTGCATTCCGTTCCAGCCCGAACTCAACGCTCCGCGCACCCGCGACGTCGCCGACCTGATGGGCGCCCAGGTGCTCAACGCCGGCGACTACGAAACCCGGCGCATGACCAAGACCATCATTTGCGCGCGCACCATGCGCAACACCGTAGATCTGCTCAAGCCCGGCGTACTGGTGGTGACCCCCGGCGATCGCGACGACATCATCCTCGCCGTCAGCCTCGCGGCCATCAATGGCGTACCGCTGGCCGGCCTGCTGCTGACCAGCGACACCCTGCCCGACCCGCGCATCATGGACCTGTGCCGTGGCGCGTTGCAGGCCGGTCTGCCGGTGCTGTCGGTGAGCACCGGCTCCTACGACACCGCCAACCTGCTCAACGGCCTGAACAAGGAAATCCCCGTCGATGACCGCGAACGTGCGGAGATCATTACCGACTTCGTCGCCAGTCACCTCGATGCCAACTGGCTGCACCAGCGCTGTGGCACGCCACGGGAAATGCGCCTGTCGCCGGCGGTGTTCCGCTATCAGTTGATTCAACGCGCGCAGGCCGCCAACAAACGCATCGTCCTGCCCGAAGGCAGCGAGCCGTTCACCGTGCAGGCGGCGGCAATCTGTCAGGAACGCGGGATCGCCCGTTGCGTGTTGCTGGCCAAACCGGCTGACGTCGAAGCCGTGGCCCGGGCCCAGGGCATCGCGCTGCCGCCAGGGCTGGAAATCCTCGATCCGGACCTGATCCGCGAGCGCTACGTCGAACCGATGGTCGCGCTGCGCAAGAGCAAAAGCCTCAACGCGCCGATGGCCGAGCAGCAACTCGAAGACACCGTGGTGATCGGCACCATGATGCTGGCACTGGATGAAGTCGACGGCCTGGTCTCCGGCATCATCAACACCACGGCCAACACCATCCGTCCGGCGCTTCAACTGATCAAGACCGCTCCGGGCTGCACACTGGTGTCGTCGGTGTTCTTCATGCTGTTCCCCGAAGAAGTGCTGGTCTACGGCGACTGCGTGATGAACCCGCATCCGAGCGCCAGCGAACTGGCGGAGATCGCCCTGCAAAGCGCCGACTCGGCCGCCGCGTTCGGCATCACCCCGCGCGTGGCGATGATCAGCTACTCCAGCGGCGAATCCGCCACCGGCGAAGAAGTCGAGAAAGTCCGCGAAGCCACCCTGCTCGCCCATGAACAACAGCACTCGCTGCTGATCGACGGGCCGTTGCAGTACGACGCCGCCGCCAACGAAACCGTGGCCCGGCAACTGGCGCCGAACAGCCAGGTGGCCGGCCGCGCCACGGTGTTCGTGTTCCCCGACCTGAACACCGGCAACACCACCCACAAAGCCGTGCAGCGCAGCGCCGATTGCGTCAGCCTCGGCCCGATGCTGCAAGGCCTGCGCAAACCGGTGAACGATCTGCCGCGCGGCGCGCAGGTCGACGACATCGTCTACACCATTGCCCTGACCGCGATTCAGGCTGCCAACCGACCTCTGGATATCTGACCCGATGCTGGCTTTTCTCCCTGCCCCTCTGCGCGGCGTGATCGCCGCGCTGCTGCTGGCGCTGAACACGATCCTGCTGTGCTCGTTCCTGTTTCTCGTGGCGCTGATCAAAGTGCTGCCGTTCGACCTCGCACGCCGCGCCTCGCGTTGGCTGATGAGCCACACCCACGAAGCCTGGATCAGCAACAACAAAGGCTGGATGAACCTGGTCCGCCGCACCCGCTGGCACCTCAGCGGCCTGCAAGGCCTGGACTATCAACACTCGTACCTGATCACCAGCAACCACCAGAGCTGGGTCGACATCCTGGTGCTGCAATACGTGCTCAACCAGCGCATCCAGCCGCTGAAGTTCTTCCTCAAGCAGGAACTGATCTGGGTCCCGGTCATCGGTCTGGCGTGGTGGACACTGGGCTTCCCGTTCATGAAACGCTATTCAAAAGCCTATCTGGAAAAACACCCGGAAAAGAAAGGCAAAGACCTCGAAACCACCCGCAAGACCTGCGCGAAATTCCGCGACAACCCGGTAGGCATCTTCAACTTCGTCGAAGGCACACGCTTCACCGAAGGCAAGCACGCGCAGCAGCAATCACCGTTCAAGTACCTGCTCAAACCCAAGGCCGGCGGCATTGCCTTCGTACTGGACGCGATGGGCGAACAACTGGAATCAATCGTCAACGTCACCATCCACTACCCGGGCGGACGCCCTGGCTTCTGGGACCTGCTGTGCGGCAACGTCCGAGACGCAGTGGTGCACTTCGAAGAACTGAAAATCCCACCGCAGTTCATCGGCAAAAACTACGACCAGGACGGCGAATACCGCCTGCAATTCCAGGGCTGGATCAACCAACTGTGGCAAGACAAGGATGCATTGCTCGAGCAGATGCACCGCGAATATCCCAACCGACGCTGATCTTCCGTGTGGGAGCGCCTGACGGTGGTTGGCTGTCAGGTGCTCCCCCGGAAGAGCAAAGCACCCCTTCCCGCACCTGCTCTTCACCACTCAACACAATGAGCGTTAGCTCGAGTACCGCTTTTGACGTGCCGGCCCCATCGGAAGGCTGAGTGGAGGGAATCATCCGGGGGTGGGAGCGCAGCGACCGTGCGGCGCAGCCGCATGCATCGAGAGGAGGTGCAGCGAAGCAAACCGTAGGCGATGCCCCCGGATGAATCCCGGAGCGAAGGAACCCCGAGCCCCAGCGAGGGGCCGAACGCCGGGGCCCAGACCTTTGGTTACTTTGGGGCGTTTGCCAAAGTGACCCGCCGTAAGGGCGGAACCATAATCCGCAACACCCGAAGAAACGGATATTCACACAACAAAAAAAGCCCACCGATAATCACTCATCGGCGGGCTTTTTCATTCGCAGCTAACGCTTAAATCGCGCCACGCTTACGCAACAGGTCCAGCACCTGCTTGACGCTTTCATCCAGCGACAGCGACTGGGTGTCGATCACCAGATCAGCATCCAGCGGTACGTCATAAGGGAAGGATTCGCCCGGAATGTTATCGCCACCCGCAGCATACAAACCTTGCGGATCACGCTCGGCGCAAACAGTCGGCGAAGCCTGAACATAAACCGTCAGCAAACGATCCTTGCCAATCAGATCCTTCGCCTGTTCACGGCCTTCAGCACTCGGCGCCACAAACGACGCAAGCGTCAACAGACCCGCTTCGTTGAACTGACGCGCCACATGTGCAGCACGACGCCAGTTCTCGGTGCGACCGGCGCGATCCTGCGGCAGACCCTTGTTGAGATCGTGACGCAGGTTCTGGCCATCCAGCACAAACACCGCACGACCCAGATCAAACAGCTTGCGCTCGACCGCGTATGCCAAGGTGCTCTTGCCAGCGCCGGACAGGCCGCTGAACAGCACGGTAGCCGGTTGCTGACCGAAACGCTGAGCGCGTTCTTCGGTCGCTACATGGGCCAGCTTGCCGTGATGCGTAGCCGTACCGTGGGTCACCGGCTGAGCGACGATCATGCCGGCGCCGACGGTGCCGTTGGTCAAACGGTCGATGACGATGAACGCGCCGGTGGTGCGGTTGCTGTCGTAACCGTCGAGGGCGATCGGCGCGTCGAGCGCGATCTTCACCTTGCCGATTTCGTTGAGCTGCAACGCGCTCGCCGGGCCTTCTTCGAGGGTGTTGACGTCGACCTTGTTGACGATGCTGGCGATGGAGCCCGGCACGTAACTGGTGGCGCGCTTGATGTCGTATTTCTTGCCCGGCAGCATCGGCTCTTCAGCCATCCACACCAGCATCGCTTCGAAGCTGTCGGTCACTGGCGGAACGTTGTCGGCGTGAACCAGCAGGTCGCCACGGGAGATGTCGATTTCGTCTTCCATGGTCAGCGTTACCGCTTGGCCAGGACCTGCGTGTTCCAGCTCACCTTCGAAAGTGACGATGGATTTCACGCGGCTGCTCTTGCCCGACGGCAGGACCACGACTTCGTCGCCCTTCTTGACGATGCCGCTGGCCAGGGTGCCGGCGAAACCGCGGAAGTTCAGGTTCGGACGGTTGACGTACTGCACCGGGAAACGCAGATCGGTGAAGTTGCGATCGCCCGCCACTTCCACGGTCTCGAGGATTTCCATCAGCGACTGGCCGGTATACCACGGCGAGCGCTCGGACTTGTTCACCACGTTGTCGCCCTTCAGAGCGGACATCGGCACGAAGTGCATGCTGGTCGGCTTCATCTTCAAGCCTTCGGCGAACTTCAGGTAGTCGGCCTTGATCGACTCGAACACGCCCTGATCGAAGCCCTTGAGGTCCATCTTGTTGATGGCAACAACGATGTGCTTGATGCCCAGCAACGAGGCGATGAAGCTGTGGCGGCGGGTCTGGGTCTGCACGCCGTAACGGGCGTCGACCAGGATGATCGCCAAGTCACAGGTGGACGCACCGGTGGCCATGTTGCGGGTGTACTGCTCATGGCCGGGGGTGTCGGCGATGATGAATTTGCGCTTGGCGGTAGAGAAATAGCGGTAGGCGACATCGATGGTGATGCCCTGCTCGCGCTCGGCCTGCAGGCCGTCGACCAGCAATGCCAGGTCGATGTCGTCACCGGTGGTGCCGACTTTCTTCGAGTCGCGGGTGATGGCTTCGAGGTGATCTTCGTAGATCATCTTCGAGTCGTGCAGCAGGCGCCCGATCAGGGTGCTCTTGCCGTCATCGACGTTACCGCAGGTCAAAAAGCGCAGCAGCTCTTTACGTTCGTGCTGGCCCAGGTAGGCGAGGATGTCCTCGCTGATCAAATCAGATGCGTGCGACATGACAACCCCTTAGAAATAACCCTGACGTTTCTTGTCTTCCATCGAGCCTGCGCCATCGTGGTCGATGACCCGGCCCTGGCGCTCGGAAGTTCGCGTCAGGAGCATTTCCTGAATGATGTCCGTCAGGCTTTCGGCCTCGGACTCCACCGCGCCCGTCAACGGGTAGCAGCCAAGGGTACGGAAACGCACTTTCTTTTTGACGATGCGCGCCTTGTCCTCGTCGGACAGGTGCTCGAGGATGCGCTCGTCGTCGATCATGATCAGCGTGCCGTTCTTCTCGATCACTTCGCGTTCGGCGGCGAAGTACAGCGGTACGATCGGGATGCCTTCGAGGTAGATGTACTGCCAGATGTCCAGTTCGGTCCAGTTCGACAGCGGGAACACACGAATGGATTCGCCCTTGTTGACCTTGCCGTTGTAGACGTTCCACAGCTCGGGACGCTGGTTCTTCGGGTCCCAGCGATGTTTGCTGTCACGGAACGAGTAGACGCGCTCCTTGGCGCGGGACTTCTCTTCATCGCGACGGGCACCGCCGAAAGCGGCGTCGAAACCATGCTTGTCGAGTGCCTGCTTCAGGCCCTCGGTCTTCATGATGTCGGTGTGCTTGGCGCTGCCGTGGGTGAACGGGTTGATGTTCTGCGCCACGCCATCGGGGTTGATATGAGTGATGAGGTCCAGGCCAAGCTCTTCGACCATCTTGTCGCGGAACTTGTACATTTCCTGGAATTTCCAGCGGGTGTCGACGTGCATCACCGGAAACGGCAGTTTGCCCGGGAAGAACGCCTTGCGTGCCAGATGCAGCATCACGGCGGAGTCTTTACCGATGGAGTACAGCATCACCGGGTTGTCGAACTCGGCGGCCACCTCGCGGATGATGTGGATGCTTTCCGCCTCCAGCTGTTTCAGATGCGTCAGTTTGTCGACCATGGCTACTCACGAAAGCTTTCTTATGAACGGCCAGCGGGCCGTGTTCGAGCGGGGAATCCTAGCACAGCGCCCCCTTCTAATCAGGACGCCAACTAGATCGAAAGGGTATATGAATATGCCTGCCCGTTCGGGCGCTCAGATCGGATTCGGGCAGTCGATAAAGATGTGCTCCAGCGCAAAACGTTTCGCCAGATAATCGCCCAGCGCCTGCACGCCATAGCGTTCGGTGGCGTGGTGGCCGGCGGCGATGAAGCTGATGTCGTTTTCCCGGGCGCTGTGGAACGTCTGCTCGGAGGCTTCGCCGCTGAGGAACAGATCGACGCCGGCAGCGATGGCGTTATCGATGTAGCCCTGACCGCCACCGGTGCACCAGCCGATCCGACGGATCATCGCACTGCCTTCGACCAGCAGCGGTTCGCGGCCCATGACTTCCTGCACTTTGCGAGCGAAGTCACGCGGGGTCATTGGTTCGCTCAGCGAACCGACCAGACCGACGATCTTCAGGTTGTCCGGGTCCAGCGGCCCTTCGACGGTGATGTCCAGTTGACGGGCCAGTTGCACGTTATTGCCGACATCCGGATGCAGATCCAGAGGCAGGTGATAACCGAGCAGACTGATATCGTGCTTGAGCAGCGTCTTCAAACGGCGCTGCTTCATGCCGGTGATGCACGGGTTCTCGCCCTTCCAGAAATAACCGTGATGCACCAGCACCAGATCGGCTTCGGCTTCGACGGCGGCATCGAGCAACGCCTGGCTGGCGGTGACACCACTGACGATGCGCATCACCTGCGGACGGCCCTCGACCTGCAGACCATTGGGGCAATAATCGGCAATTTTCGCACTGCCAAGGTAACGGTCGGCTTCTTCGACCAGGGTGCTCAGGGCGACGGCCATGAAAGACTCCTAAATATCCCGTTCAGAGGCACGCGCGGCCTCGTATAATGCGCGACATTATGGGCGGTCTGACCCCGCCTGCAACTTTTCCAGGACGTGCTTAATGCTCAAGGCGCTGCGTTTTTTCGGCTGGCCGCTGTTGGCCGGCGTGCTTATCGCTCTGTTGATTATTCAGCGTTACCCGCAGTGGGTCGGGCTTCCGAGCCTCGACGTCAACCTGCAACAGGCCCCGCAGACCACCAGCGTGCAGCAGGGGCCGGTGTCCTATGCGGACGCGGTGAGCATCGCCGCGCCTTCGGTGGTCAACCTCTACACCACCAAAGTCATCAACAAGCCGAGCCATCCGCTGTTCGAGGATCCGCAGTTCCGCCGCTTCTTCGGTGACAATTCACCGAAGCAGAAGCGCATGGAATCAAGCCTCGGCTCCGGGGTGATCATGAGCCCGGAAGGCTACATCCTGACCAACAACCACGTCACCAGCGGTGCCGACCAGATCGTCGTGGCGCTCAAGGATGGTCGCGAAACCCTGGCCCGAGTGATCGGCAGCGATCCGGAAACCGACCTCGCAGTCCTGAAGATCGACCTGAAAACCCTGCCGTCGATCACCGTCGGCCGCTCCGACAACATCCGCATCGGCGACGTCGCACTGGCCATCGGCAACCCGTTCGGCGTCGGCCAGACCGTGACCATGGGCATCATCAGCGCCACCGGCCGCAACCAGCTGGGCCTGAACAACTACGAAGACTTCATCCAGACCGACGCGGCGATCAACCCGGGCAACTCCGGCGGCGCACTGGTCGACGCCAGCGGCAACCTCACCGGCATCAACACCGCGATCTTCTCCAAGTCCGGCGGCTCCCAGGGCATCGGTTTTGCGATCCCGGTGAAACTGGCGATGGAAGTGATGAAATCGATCATCGAGCACGGCCAGGTAATTCGCGGCTGGCTGGGCATTGAAGTGCAACCGCTGACCCAGGAACTGGCCGAGTCGTTCGGCCTGTCCGGACGTCCGGGTATCGTGGTGGCGGGGATTTTCCGCGACGGCCCGGCGCAGAAGGCCGGCCTGCAACTGGGTGATGTGATCCTCAGCATCGACGGCGAACCGGCCGGCGATGGCCGCAAGTCGATGAACCAGGTGGCGCGGATCAAGCCGACCGACAAGGTCACGATTCAAGTGATGCGCAATGGCAAGGAGCTGAAGCTGACCGCCGAAATCGGTCTGCGTCCGCCACCGGCGCCGCTGAAAGAAAAAGAAGAGTAAGGAAGACTGACTGTGTGAGCGGGATCACTCGCTCATACAACATTCATTTCCTTACATCTGCTTTATTACTTCTTGCTATTAAAGACAAAGCAGAAAGTTGTCTCCACCTGCCAGATCTGACAGGTTCATTCTCTGGAACATTGTCTTACGCTTGAACCTCGACAACTTCCTGGAAGAGCGAGGCAATAATGGATATTCAAGAAGCCCTTAAAAATCTGCAAACCTCCAAGACCACTGGCGAAGTGGTTGTCAGCGTGAACGGAGGCACAGAAGTTAAATTCAAAAAGGTAGATCTTCATGATTTCGGAGAAGAAAAGGGTGGCTATATAGCGGGATACACGGATACCACATCCCTGATCGCATTCGGGTATCCAGGCACCGTCAAGGACGGGCCCAATTCCGCCAAGTACAAGAATGATTTTCAGGAGCCATATATGACCTGGATGCTTACCGACGCAAGCGGAAAAAATTATTACGCGCGAGAAGGTACGCTAAAGATAACCTTCTCAAAATATCTTCAGATCGCTGAAGGGAGTTTTGACTTCATCACTGATAATAATGACAAAGTTTCTGGAACGTTCTCCGTCACTAACATCAATCCCGCCTGACATTTGGCTACACAGTTCCCACTTGCATGGGAACTGTGTTCCTTTAGCGATTACAACTGCCCGAACCCCTCAATCAACGCCTGATTCTGCTCTGGCGTACCGATCGAGATCCGCAGGAACTGGGCAATCCGCTCCTGCTTGAAGTGACGCACGATCACGCCCTGTTCACGCAGTTTGGCTGCCAGCCCTGCCGCATCGTGTTGCGGATGACGGGCGAAGATGAAGTTTGCCGCCGACGGCAGCACTTCAAAGCCCTTGGCCTGCAACTGGGTAACCACCCATTCGCGACTCTCGATGACCAGTGCGCAGGTCTTGTCGAAGTACTCGCGATCCTCGAACGCCGCCGCCGCGCCGACGTTGGCCATACGATCGATCGGATAGGAGTTGAAGCTGTTCTTGATCCGCTCCAGCGCCTCGATCAGGTCTGGATGCCCGACCGCCAGACCGACCCGCAGGCCCGCCAGCGAGCGGGACTTGGACAGGGTCTGGGTCACCAGCAGGTTCGAGTAACGGTCGACCAGACTGATCGCGGTTTCACCGCCAAAGTCGATGTAGGCCTCGTCGACCACAACCACCGAATCCGGGCTGGCCTTGAGGATCTGCTCGACCGCTTCCAGCGCCAGCAGGCAACCGGTCGGTGCGTTCGGATTAGGGAAGATGATCCCGCCGTTCGACTTGGCGTAGTCGGCCGGGTTGATCTGGAACTGCGCATCCAGCGGCACCGCGTCGAACGTGATGCCATAAAGGCCGCAGTAAACCGGATAGAAGCTGTAGCTGATGTCCGGGAACAGGATCGGCTGATCGTGTTGCAGCAGACCGTGGAAGATGTGCGCCAGCACTTCGTCCGATCCGTTGCCGAGGAACACCTGATTGCTCTGTACGCCGTAGTAGCTGGCGACGGCGTTTTTCAGCCGATCGCTGTTCGGATCCGGGTACAGGCGCAGGTTGTCGTTGAGTTCGGCCTGCATCGCCGCCAGAGCTTTCGGCGACGGGCCGTACGGGTTTTCGTTGGTGTTGAGCTTGACCAGACGGGTCAGCTTCGGCTGCTCGCCCGGCACGTAAGGCACCAGATCCTTGACGAACGGGCTCCAGAATTTACTCATGTTCAGTTCCCCTTCACTTCGTCTTTGATGCGGTATTCGGCGCTGCGCGCGTGGGCGCTCAGCGATTCGCCACGAGCCAGGATCGATGCAGTCTTGCCAAGCTCGGAAGCTCCGGCCTCGGAGCAGAAGATGATCGACGAGCGTTTCTGGAAGTCGTACACGCCCAGCGGCGAGGAAAAACGCGCAGTGCCGGAGGTCGGCAGCACGTGGTTCGGACCCGCGCAGTAGTCGCCCAGCGCTTCGGAGGTGTGACGGCCCATGAAGATCGCGCCGGCGTGGCGAATCTGCGGCAGCCAGGCCTGCGGGTCGGCGACCGACAGCTCAAGGTGTTCCGGGGCGATGCGGTTGGCGACTTCGATGGCCTGGGTCATGTCACGCACGTGGATCAGGGCACCACGGCCGTTGATCGAGGTTTCGATGATGGTTGCGCGATCCATGGTCGGCAGCAGTTTGTCGATGCTCGCGGCGACCTTGTCGAGGAACTCGGCGTCCGGGCTGACCAGGATCGCCTGGGCGTCTTCGTCGTGCTCGGCCTGGGAGAACAGGTCCATGGCGATCCAGTCCGGGTCGGTCTGGCCGTCGCATACCACGAGGATTTCCGACGGGCCGGCGATCATGTCGATGCCGACCTGACCGAACACGTGACGCTTGGCGGTCGCCACGTAAATGTTGCCCGGACCGACAACCTTGTCCACCTGCGGCACGCTTTCAGTGCCATAGGCCAACGCGGCAACGGCTTGTGCGCCACCGATGGTGAACACCCGGTCGACACCGGCGATGCACGCGGCTGCCAGCACCAGTTCGTTGACTTCGCCGCGCGGGGTCGGCACCACCATGACCACTTCGGTCACGCCGGCGACCTTGGCCGGAATCGCGTTCATCAACACCGACGATGGATATGACGCCTTGCCGCCCGGCACGTACAGACCGGCGCGATCCAGTGGCGTGACCTTCTGACCCAGCACGGTGCCGTCGGCTTCGGTGTAGCTCCAGGAGTCCTGCTTCTGTTTTTCGTGATAGCTGCGCACGCGGGCGGCGGCTTTTTCCAGCGCTTCGCGCTGCGGCACGGTGATGCGGGTCAGGGCCAGTTCCAGACGCTCGCGCGGCAGGATCAGGTCCGCCATCGAGGCGACTTCGAGGCCGTCGAATTTCTGGGTGAACTCGACCAGCGCCGCGTCACCGCGCTCGCGCACAGCCTTGATGATGTCCAGCACCCGCTGATTGACCGAGTCGTCAGACACACTTTCCCAGCTCAGCAGATGATCCAGATGATGCGCGAAATCCGGGTCAGCAGCGTTGAGTCGGCGAATTGCAGTCGGTGCGGTCATAGCGAGAGCCTCATAGGAATGGCAAAAACTCAGGCGCCCTAACTTAGCAGTCGTTTCCGCTTGGGCACCTGAGATTCTGGCTATGAGGCGGATAGACGGGCGCGACTTAAGGTCGCGCAGGTACATCAGCCGCGGTGTCGAGACTCCACTGCCTTGCGCAGGGTGTCGATCAACGCCTGGATTCGGGCGTGTTGCATTTTCATCGAAGCCTTGTTCACCACCAGACGCGAGCTGATCGTGGCGATCAGTTCCTGGGGTTCCAGGCCGTTGGCACGCAGGGTGTTGCCGGTGTCGACCACGTCGATGATCTTGTCGGCCAGACCGATCAGCGGCGCCAGCTCCATCGAGCCGTAGAGCTTGATGATGTCGACCTGACGGCCCTGCTCGGCGTAGTAACGCTTGGCGACGTTGACGAATTTGGTGGCGACGCGCAGGCGGCCCTTGGGCTCGACCGCGCCGACCTTGCCGGCGGTCATCAGCTTGCACTGGGCAATCTGCAGATCCAGCGGCTCGTATAGGCCTTGGCCGGTGTATTCCATCAGCACGTCTTTACCGGCAACGCCGAGGTCGGCCGCGCCATGCTCGACATAGGTCGGCACGTCGGTGGCCCGCACGATCAACAGGCGAACGTCTTCCTGGGTCGTGGGGATGATCAGCTTGCGGCTCTTGTCCGGATTCTCGGTCGGCACGATGCCCGCTTCGGCCAGAAGCGGCAGGGTGTCGTCAAGGATGCGGCCCTTGGACAGTGCGATGGTCAACATGGGAAACGTCAGTCCTTATCAAGGTACTCATGTCCGGTCGCAATCGGCGCCGGACATACATCGAGGGCGTTGCCACCCCCGATCAAAACGAATTCAACGGACACTTCCCTGTGTCCAGATGCAGCGACTAGCCCGGAACGCGACGGATCCTGGCGCCCAGCATCTGCAGTTTTTCCTCGATGCACTCGTAACCACGGTCGATGTGGTAGATGCGGTCGATCAGGGTATCGCCTTCAGCCATCAGGGCCGAGATCACGAGGCTGGCCGAAGCCCGCAGGTCGGTAGCCATGACTGGCGCGCCCTTGAGGATTTCAGTACCGGTCACGATGGCCGTGTTGCCCTCGACCTGGATCTTGGCGCCCATGCGATGCAGTTCGTAGACGTGCATGAAGCGGTTTTCGAAGATCGTCTCGATCACGGCACCGGTGCCTTCGGCAATGGCGTTGAGCGAGATGAACTGCGCCTGCATGTCGGTCGGGAACGCCGGGTACGGTGCCGTGCGCACGTTGACCGCTTTCGGGCGTTTGCCGTGCATGTTCAACTCGATCCAGTCTTCACCACAGGTGATTTCTGCGCCGGCTTCACGGAGTTTTTCCAGAACGGCTTCGAGAATGGTCGGATCGGTATCCTTGACCTTCACGCGGCCACCGGTGACCGCAGCGGCCACCAGGTAGGTGCCGGTTTCGATGCGGTCAGGCATGACCTTGTAGAAAGCCGAGCCCAGACGCTCGACGCCATCGATGGTGATGGTGTCGGTGCCGGCACCGGATACCTTGGCGCCCATGGCGTTGAGGAAGTTCGCCAGGTCGACCACTTCCGGCTCACGGGCGGCGTTCTGCAACACGCTACGGCCTTTGGCCAGAGCGGCGGCCATCATGATGTTCTCGGTACCGGTCACGCTGACGGTATCAAAGAAGAAGTGAGCGCCACGCAAGCCGCCTTCAGGCGCCTTGGCCTTGATGTAGCCGCCTTCGACGTCGATGACCGCACCCATGGCTTCCAGGCCACGGATGTGCAGGTCGACCGGACGCGAGCCAATGGCGCAACCGCCAGGCAGTGCAACTTCGGCTTCACCGAAACGCGCAACCATCGGGCCCAGCACCAGGATCGAGGCACGCATGGTTTTCACCAGCTCGTACGGGGCGATCAGGGTCTTGATGGTGCGCGGGTCGATTTCGACGCTGAGCTTCTCGTCGATCACAGGCTCGATGCCCATGCGACCGAACAGCTCGATCATGGTGGTGATGTCGTGCAGGTGCGGCAGGTTGCCAACGGTAACCGGGCCATCGCACAGCAGGGTGGCAGCCAGGATCGGCAGGGCGGAGTTCTTCGCCCCGGAGATGCGGATCTCGCCATCAAGACGAGCGCCACCGGTAATAATCAATTTATCCATAAGAATCTCGACGCCCTAGGGCTCAGGTGCGCTCGGCCCAGGCCGCGCTGCTGAAAAATTTCATAGTGACCGCGTGGATGCTGCCATCGGCGATCCAAGGGTTCAAATGGGCATAGATGCTTTGCTGACGCTTGACCGGGCTCAACGCCGCCAGTTCATCACTAATCACGTTCAGCTGAAAGTTGCAGCCTTCGCCTTCAACTTCCACCAGCGTTCCTGGCAGCTTTCCTTCAAGGAAGCTCTTCACTTCTACGGCCTGCATGCTCAACCTCAATCGGCGCCCTGTGCGCACGGGTCGGACATCATACAAAAAAGCCCCGCGCCTGCGAACCCCGCTGCGCAGGACTCTGACGGGGGGCTTCTCTATTGATGCGGGTTCAGGGTTGCGCCAACAGCTCGGTCAGTTCGCTGACCTGAGCAATTTCGCGCATGTCTTCGGGCATCCCGCGGATGCTGACCGCCTTGCCGGCGGCCTTTGCATCGCGAATGAAGCACAGCAGCAGCGACAGACCGACGCTGCTGGACTTCTCCACCGCCGAGCAATCGATCACCAACGCCGGGGCGGTGCACGACTTGATCAGCGCCCGGCCCTGTTCCCGAAGATCCGGGCCGGTGCGGTAATCCAGCACGCCGCTGAGCTGCAGCTCACTGGCTTCGTCCAGACGAATGGCCGACTCGGTCATTGGGCTGGCTTCTCGTTCTGCTCGGCCGACTGTTTGGCCTTGGCGACTTCCCCGGCCCAGCCGTTGATGGTCTTGTCCAGATCGTTGCCATTGCGTTGCATCGCGTCGGCGAACTGGTCACGGAACAGCTTGCCGATGTTGATGCCGTTGATGATCACATTGCGCAGTTTCCACTCGCCGTTGATCTTCTCCAGGGTGTACTGCACAGGGTAGATCGCGCCATTGTTGCCTTTGACGGTCATGCCGACACTGGTGCGGTCGCCCGATTCATCCTTGGGCGCATCGACAGTGATGCCCTGGTTGTTGTACTCGAGCAAGGCGTTGCCGTAGAACTGGAACAGACCGCGCTTGAAGTTTTCCTCGAAGGTCTTCATCTGCGCCGGAGTTGCCTTGCGCGAATACTTGACCGTCATGATGCTCTTGGAAATGCCCTCGGCGTCCACGACCGGCCCGACGATGGTGTTCAACGCGGTGTAGAAATCCTGCGGATCCTGCTTGTACTTCTCTTTATTGGCCGCCAGGTCGGCGAGCATCCGGTTCGTGGTGTCCTGAACCAGATCGTGCGCCGATTGTGCCGCCACGGCGTTAGCCACCAGCGGCAGTGCCGCAAGCAACACCAACAGGCCACGTCGCAAGGTAGAGATCATTCAAAAGCTCCTCATTTGGCGTCTTTGCTAACGGTATTGAGCAGGAATTTACCGATCAGGTCTTCCAGTACCAAAGACGACTGCGTGTCGTGGATGGTTCCACCATCCTTGAGGCGGGTGTCTTCGCCGCCCACGCTGATACCGATGTACTTCTCGCCCAGCAGACCCGCTGTCAGGATAGATGCTGTGGAGTCGGTCGGCAGATTGTCGACGCTTTTATCCACTTGCAGGGTCACCCGACCGGTGAAGCTGTCGCGGTCCAGATCGATCGCGGTGACCTTGCCGATGGTCACACCCGCCATGGTCACTTTGGCTCTGACCGTCAAACCGGCGATATTGTCGAAATACGCGTAAAGCTTGTAGGTATCGGTGGTCGAAGTCGGAGACAGGCCACTGACCCGCAGGGCCAGCAGCAACAAAGCCAGGATCCCTGCCAGCAGGAACAGGCCGACACCGATTTCCAGGGTGCGGTTTTGCATCAGAAATCTCCAAACATCAAAGCGGTCAGAATAAAGTCCAGGCCGAGTACTGCCAGCGAGGCGTAAACCACGGTCTTGGTGGTGGCACGACTGATCCCCTCGGAAGTGGGTTCGCAGTCATAGCCTTGAAATACGGCGATCCAGGTGACGACAAAAGCGAATACTGCACTTTTGATGATGCCGTTGAGCACATCGTCACCGAAGCTCACGCTGTTCTGCATGTTCGACCAGTAGGAACCTTCGTAGACGCCCAGCCAGTCGACGGCGACCCATGAACCGCCCCAGATGCCGACCACGCTGAAGATCATCGCCAGCACCGGCAGGGAAATGAAGCCTGCCCACAGACGCGGGGCAATGATGTACTTGAGCGGGTCGACCCCGATCATTTCCAGACTGGACAACTGTTCGGTGGATTTCATGTTGCCGATTTCCGCCGTCAGCGCCGAGCCGGCACGACCGGCAAACAACAGCGCGGTCACCACCGGTCCCAGCTCACGCAGCAGGGTCAGCGCCACCATCTGGCCGACGGCCTGTTCCGAGCCGTAACTCGACAGGATATTGAAGCCCTGCAGCGCCAGCACCATGCCGATGAAAATCCCGGACACCACGATGATCACCAGCGACATCACGCCGACGGAATGCAACTGCTTGACCAGCAGGCCAAACCCGCCGCCGATGCCGCCACGCCCGAGCAGGGCATGAAACAGGAACAGGGTCGAACGCCCGAACACTGCGACGCTGTCGATTCCGGCGAGGCCGAAACGACGCACACGCTCCATTAATGTAATTCTGCGCATCAGCGGCGCTTCCCCAGAAGATCTGCGCGGTAATCCGGCGCTGGAAAGTGATACGGCACCGGGCCGTCGGGTTCACCGGTCATGAACTGGCGGATACGCGGATCGTCCGAGCCCATCAGTTCGTCCGGCGTGCCCTGCCCCAATACCTGGCCATCACCGACCACATAGATGTAGTCAGCAATGCTCGCGGTTTCGGCGAGGTCGTGGGATACCACGATGCTGGTGATGCCCAAGGCATCGTTGAGCAGACGGATCAGGCGAACCAGCACACCCATGGCGATCGGATCCTGGCCGACGAACGGTTCGTCGTACATGAGGATCTGCGGATCGAGGGCAATGGCCCGGGCCAGGGCGACCCGGCGCTTCATGCCGCCGGACAGCTCGTCAGGCATCAGCTCGATCGCACCGCGCAACCCCACTGCCTGCAATTTGAGCAGGACGATGTCACGGATCATCTCCTCCGGCAGGTCGGTATGAACACGCAGCGGGAAGGCGACGTTCTCGAACACATCGAGATCGGTGAACAGGGCGCCACTCTGAAACAGCACGCCCATGTGCTTGCGCGCATCGAACAGATCGCTGCGCGACAGCTTCGGCAGGTTCTGGCCGTTGACCCAGACCTCGCCCTTGGATGGCCGCAACTGGGCGCCCATCAGGCGCAACAGTGTGGTCTTGCCGCACCCGGAAGGCCCCATGATGCCGGTGACCTTGCCGCGCGGGATGCGGATATCGACGTTATTGAAAATGCTCCGCGCACCGCGCTTGAAGGAGACTCCCTTCAGCTCGACCGCGTAGGCGTTATCGGCACTCATCTAAACTCCTTGCGATGCAGCCTCTCACTCGGACGCCTGGCTTTCTGAGGAAAGCCCCTACATCCCGGGCAGGCCGAACTGGCGGCGAACTATATCACTGCAAAGGGCAAGCGCCCAAGGCCTGCACCGGCCCGCATTCTGCGAGTTGAAGGGCTGGAAGCGTTATTTATAGAGTTTTGGTAACCAGGAATGACAAAGCACGACGAACTTGCGTGAGGCTTTTCAACATAACCGCTATAATCGCCGCCTTTTCATCGGGCTATACGATTTCTGACATGAGCCAAACCAGCGACCTGATTCAATCGGCACAACGCACCATTCGCCTCGAAGTGGAAGCCGTACAAGGCTTGTTGCCCCATATCGACGCCGATTTCGTACGCGCTTGCGAGATGATTCTGGCCAGCAAGGGCCGTGTTGTCGTGGTCGGCATGGGCAAGTCCGGGCACATCGGCAACAAGATTGCCGCGACCCTGGCCAGCACCGGCACCCCGGCGTTTTTCGTGCACCCGGCCGAGGCCAGCCACGGCGACATGGGCATGATCACTCGCGATGACGTCATTCTGGCCCTGTCGAACTCCGGTTCCACCAACGAAATCGTCACTCTGCTGCCTCTGATCAAGCGCCTGGGCATTCAGCTGATCAGCGTCACCGGCAACCCGCAATCGCCGCTGGCCAAGGCCGCCGAGGTCAACCTCAACGTTCACGTCGAGCACGAGGCCTGCCCGCTGAACCTGGCGCCGACCTCCTCGACCACCGCCGCACTGGTCATGGGCGACGCCCTGGCCGTGGCGCTGCTGGAAGCGCGCGGCTTCACTGCCGAAGACTTCGCCTTTTCCCACCCCGGCGGCGCACTGGGCCGACGCCTGCTGCTGAAAGTGGAAAACGTCATGCACGCCGGCCAGGAACTGCCGCAGGTACAGCGCGGCACCCTGCTCAAGGACGCGTTGATGGAAATGACCCGCAAGGGCCTGGGCATGACCGTCATCCTGGAAACCGACGGCAAGCTGGCCGGGATCTTCACTGACGGCGACCTGCGTCGCACCCTTGATCGCAGCATTGATATCCACAGCGCCACCATCGACCAGGTGATGACCGTGCACGGCAAGACCGCCCGCGCCGAGATGCTTGCCGCCGAAGCCCTGAAAATCATGGAAGACCACCGAATCAACGCGCTGGTTGTCGTGGATGAAGAGGATCGCCCGATCGGCGCCTTCAACCTCTCCGACCTGCTGCGCGCAGGAGTGATGTAAATGAGCAACGATCTGCTGCAACGCGGCAAGGCCATCAAACTGGCGGTTTTCGACGTCGACGGTGTCCTCACCGACGGGCGCCTGTACTTCCTTGAAGACGGCAGCGAGTTCAAGACTTTCAATACACTGGATGGCCAGGGCATCAAGATGCTGATGAACGCTGGCGTACAGACCGCCATCATCAGCGGTCGCAAGACCCCGGTGGTCGAGCGTCGGGCGAAGAACCTGGGGATCCCGCACCTGTTTCAGGGCCGTGAAGACAAACTGGTCGTTCTCGACGGTCTTCTGGAGCAACTGGGCCTAAGCTATGAACAAGTGGCTTACCTCGGCGACGACCTGCCGGATCTGCCGGTGATCCGCCGTGTAGGCCTGGGCATGGCCGTGGCCAACGCCGCACCTTTTGTTCGCGAACACGCTCATGGCGTCACCCAGGCTCGTGGCGGCGAAGGTGCCGCCCGCGAATTCTGCGAACTGATCCTGCGCGCCCAAGGCAGCCTCGACGCCGCCAACAATGCGTATCTGTGAGTCCAACCATGTTTAGCAAAAAGTTTCGCAACATCTTGTTGTTCGGTTGTATCGCAGCGATATTCGGCGCGGTCGGCTACTGGAACATCAGCCCGGAACGCTTCCTCGACAAACCGCCGGTTTCGGCAGAGGAAAGCCCGATCGACTGGTACGCGACCAATACGCACACGATCCAGTACCTCGAAGACGGCAAAGTGCAGTACGAAATGACGTCCGACAAGGCTGAGCACGTCAAGGCGACCGACATTACACTGGTCACCAAGCCTGATCTGAACATGTTCCGTGGCACCGATTTCCCATGGCACGTGACCAGTGAGCGCGGCGAAGTGAACTCCGGTGGCACCGAGGTCGAGCTGATCGACTCGGTACGCGTCAAGCGCACCGACGAAAAGAACCGCGACACCCTGATCACCTCCACTCGCATGACGGTGTTCCCGCAGCAGCAATATGCGCAGACCCAGCAACCCGTTAGAATCGACGGCGCTGGCGGTGTATCGACTGGCGTAGGAATGAAAGCGTATTTGAAGGAAAGCAGGATACACCTGCTATCGAACGTAAGAGGACAGTATGAGGCTCGTTAAAACCCTCCCTATTTTGCTCAGTCTGGGCGCAGCACTGGGAAGCGTGAGCGCCTGGGCTCTGCCGAACGATCAAGAGCAGCCAATCCGCATTCAGGCCGACGATGCCCAACTGGACGACAAGAACGGCGTTGCCACCTACAAAGGCGACGTGATCATCACCCAGGGTTCGATGATCGTCAAAGGCAACACCGTGACCATGACCCGTGCGCCTAACGGCGACATCGACGTCGTGACCTCGGTCGGCAACCTCGCCTACTTCGAACAGTTACAGACTGCCGGTGATGCCAAACCCGTTCAGGGCTGGGGCGTGACCATTCAGTACCACGCACAGCAGAACCGCGTTGTTCTGATCGACAAGGCCAAAGTCGTCGACAAGGACAACAACACCACTCAGGGCGAAAAAATCGTCTATGACACGGTGAAGAAACTGGCCAGCGCCGGTCGAGCCACTGGCAGCAAGGTCACCGAAGCGCGTCCGCGCATCGACATGGTGATCCAGCCGAAGAAGAAAACCGACGAGAAAACCCAGTAATGGCAACTCTGAAAGCTCAGCACCTGGCCAAGGCCTATAAAAGCCGCCAGGTCGTGCGCGACGTCAGCCTGTCGATCGACAGCGGTCAGATCGTCGGCCTGCTCGGCCCGAACGGCGCCGGCAAGACCACGTGCTTCTACATGATCGTCGGCCTGGTTCAGGCCGATCAGGGTCGCGTACTGATCGACGACCTCGACGTCAGCCACCAGCCGATGCATGGCCGTGCGAAGGCCGGTATCGGCTATCTGCCGCAAGAAGCGTCGATCTTCCGCAAACTGTCGGTGGCCGACAACATCATGGCCATCCTCGAGACCCGTCAGGAGCTCGACAAGGCAGGTCGTCGCAAGGAGCTGGAAAGCCTGCTGCAGGAATTCCACATCAGCCACATCCGCGACAACCTCGGCATGAGCCTGTCCGGTGGTGAGCGCCGCCGGGTAGAAATCGCCCGCGCACTGGCCACGGCACCGAAATTCATCCTGCTCGACGAACCGTTCGCCGGTGTCGACCCGATCTCGGTCGGCGACATCAAGCAGATCATCCACCACCTCAAGGCCAAGGGCATCGGTGTACTGATCACCGACCACAACGTCCGTGAGACGCTGGATATCTGCGAAACCGCCTACATCGTCAACGACGGCCAGTTGATCGCCGAAGGCGACTCCGCGACCATCCTCGCCAACGATCTGGTGAAGGAAGTCTATCTGGGTCACGAGTTCCGCCTGTAAGCGCGACAGCATCCCACCAGCCGTCCGGGTGCTGTAACGTTGAAGCGCCTTTTTATACGCTTTTATTGTTACAGCGCTCTAGGCAAACACGACAGTTTCAGGCATATAATTTGCTTAAGTTTGGCGCTCCGGCGCCCTGTAGTGGATGGCGCATAGCGCCGGCGAATAAGGTGTTAAGCCCCTGCCATGAAACCATCGCTAGTCTTGAGAATGGGCCAGCAGCTGACGATGACACCGCAGCTGCAACAGGCCATCCGCCTGCTCCAATTGTCGACCCTGGATCTGCAACAGGAAATCCAGGAGGCTCTGGAATCCAATCCGATGCTCGAACGCCAGGAAGACGGCGACGACTTCGACAACTCCGATCCCATGGCCGACAACGCCGAACAGAAGCCCAACACCGAGATCCAGGAACCCTCCTATCAGGAGACCGCGCCGACAGTCGACAACCTCGAAGACGGCGAATGGAACGAGCGAATCCCCAACGAATTGCCGGTGGACACCGCCTGGGAAGACGTCTACCAGACCAGCGCCAGCAGCCTGCCAAGCAGCGACGATGACGAGTGGGACTTCACCACCCGCACCTCCGCCGGCGAGAGCCTGCAAAGCCACCTGCTGTGGCAGTTGAACCTGGCACCGATGTCCGACACCGATCGCCTGATCGCCGTCACCCTGATCGATTGCATCAACAATCAGGGCTACCTGGACGAAACCCTCGAAGAAATCCTCGACGCCTTTGATCCGGAGCTCGACATCGAGCTGGACGAGATCGAAGCCGTCCTGCACCGCATCCAGCAATTCGAACCGGCCGGCATCGGCGCACGTAACCTGGGCGAATGCCTGCTGCTGCAATTGCGCCAGCTGTCGGCCAAGACCCCCTGGCTGGCCGAGGCCAAGCGCCTGGTCACCGATTACATCGACCTGCTCGGTAGCCGCGACTACAGCCAGTTGATGCGGCGCATGAAGCTCAAGGAAGACGAGCTGCGCCAGGTCATCGAACTGGTGCAGAGCCTGAACCCGCGCCCCGGTTCGCAGATCGAATCCACCGAAGCCGAATACGTGGTGCCTGACGTCATCGTGCGCAAGGACAACGAGCGCTGGCTGGTCGAGCTGAATCAGGAGTCGGTGCCACGCCTGCGGGTCAACGCCCAATACGCCGGTTTTGTGCGCCGCGCCGACACCAGTGCCGACAACACCTTCATGCGCAACCAGTTGCAGGAAGCCCGCTGGTTCATCAAGAGCCTGCAGAGCCGCAACGAAACCCTGATGAAAGTGGCCACCCAGATCGTCGAACACCAGCGCGGGTTTCTGGAGTACGGCGACGAAGCCATGAAGCCGCTGGTCCTGCACGACATTGCAGAAGCGGTTGGCATGCACGAGTCGACGATTTCCCGCGTAACCACGCAAAAATTCATGCATACCCCACGGGGCATATATGAACTGAAATACTTTTTCTCCAGCCATGTGAGCACCTCCGAGGGCGGTGAATGCTCGTCCACGGCGATCCGCGCGATCATCAAGAAACTGGTTGCCGCGGAAAATCAGAAAAAGCCGTTGAGTGACAGCAAGATCGCTGGTTTACTGGAGGCACAAGGCATTCAGGTGGCTCGCCGCACCGTCGCCAAGTACCGCGAATCCCTCGGGATCGCGCCTTCGAGCGAACGCAAGCGGTTGATGTAAGCCACGTTACAGCGTTCCAGTGGCAGGCTCTTCGGCCTGCCGCTTTATGCACTGGCAACGAAGGAGAAGCTGTATGCAAGTCAACATCAGTGGACACCAACTGGAAGTTACCCAGCCTCTGCGCGAGTACATCGAGCTCAAGCTCAAGAAGCTCGAAGGGCATTTCGACAAGATCACCAACGTGCAAGTCACGATGTGCGTCGAAAAACTGAAGCAGAAAATCGAAGCCACGCTGCATATTCCCGGCAATGAGGTCGTCGCAAACGCGGAACATACCGATATGTACGCTGCGATCGACGCGTTGACCGACAAGCTTGATAAACAACTCAAAAAGCATAAGGAAAAGACCCAGAGCCTGCTTCAGGGCGCTACCGGTCGATAACCCCCACCCCCATGATCCGACTTGAAAGTATCCTGACCCCCGGCCGTTCCCTGGTGAACGTGCCGGGCGGCAGTAAAAAGAAAGCCCTGGAACAAATTGCCAACCTGATCGCCCGGGAAGTTCCGGATCTGGAGATGCAAGATGTCTTCGAGGCATTGATTGCCCGTGAAAAACTGGGCTCCACCGGTTTTGGCAACGGCATCGCCATTCCCCACTGCCGCCTCAAGGGCTGCGAAGCGCCGATCAGTGCGCTGATGCACCTTGATGCCCCTATCGATTTCGACGCTATCGACGGCGCGCCCGTGGACTTGCTCTTCGTCCTGCTGGTACCGGAAGCCGCCACCGATGCACACCTGGAGCTGTTACGCCAGATCGCCAGCATGCTCGACCGCAAGGACGTGCGCGACAGACTGCGCAGCGCGCCAAGCAACGAAGCCTTGTACCAGGTTGTACTGGAAGAACAGAACAGGCCGTAACCATGCGCTTGATCATTGTCAGTGGCCGTTCCGGCTCGGGTAAAAGTACTGCCCTGGATGTCCTTGAGGACAACGGTTACTACTGCATCGATAACCTGCCGGCAGGCCTTCTGCCGGATCTGGCCGAACGTGCGCTGGTTCATACCGAAATGCTCCAGCCGCTGGTGGCCGTCTCGATCGACGCCCGCAACCTGCCGAGTCATCTGTCACGTTTTCCAGAGTTGCTCGAGGAAGTGCGCAGCCGGCACATCCAGTGCGATGTCCTGTACCTCGACGCCGATGACGAAACGTTGCTCAAACGCTTTTCGGAAACTCGTCGTCGTCACCCGCTCAGCAATGCCAACCGCTCGCTGGCCGAAGCCATCGACGACGAAACCGCCCTGCTGGGCCCGATTGCCGATCTGGCCGATCTGAAGGTCAATACCACCAATCTGAACCTCTACCAACTGCGCGACACCATCAAGCTGCGCCTGTTGAACCAGCCGGAGCCGGGTACCGCGTTTCTGGTGGAGTCTTTCGGTTTCAAACGCGGCATGCCGGTGGATGCGGATCTGGTGTTCGATGTACGCTGCCTGCCGAACCCGTACTGGAAACCTGAACTGCGCGCGCAATCCGGTCTCGATCAGCCGGTCGCCGAGTATCTGGCGGCGCAGCCGGAGGTCGAGGAGATGTACCAGGATATTTACACGTACCTGCAGAAATGGTTGCCGCGCTTTGCCGCGAGTAACCGCGCTTACGTCACCATTGCCATCGGCTGCACCGGCGGGCATCACCGTTCCGTTTACCTGACCGAACGTCTTGGCCAGGCGCTGCAGAAGACCCTGAAGAACGTCCAGGTTCGCCACCGCGACCTCAGCTAAAGGATTCACACCGCGATGCCTGCTCGTGAAATCGAAATCATCAACAAGCTGGGCCTGCACGCCCGCGCATCGGCAAAATTCGTCGGAGTGGCGGGCCAGTTTCCCGATTGCACGATCAGAGTCGGCCGCACCCCGGAAACCACGGTTGACGGTAAAAGCATCATGGCGATGATGATGCTCGCAGCCGGCAAGGGCACCAAAATCCACCTGAGTACCGAAGGCCATCAGGAACAGGAAGCCATGGACGCGCTGGTGACACTGATCAACAACTACTTCGACGAAGGTGGTTGAAACACTTGAAGTGAGGGAGCTTGCTCCCTCCTCCCGGTTCAGCCCAACGCGGTATCCATCACCATCATCAGACAGAAGCCGATCAGCAACCCCAGGCTTGCCAGCTTCTCATGGCCATTGCGTCGCGACTCGGGGATGACTTCGTGAGTCACCACCAGCAGCATGGCGCCCGCCGCCAACGCCAATCCCAAGGGCAGCAACAGTTCGGCAAGACTGACCAGCCACGCACAGAGCAGCGCGAACATTGGTTCGACCAGACCTGACGCTGCGCCAATCAAAAACGCTTTGACCCGCGACATACCGGCACCAGCCAGTACCAGGGCAATCACCAGCCCTTCGGGCACATCCTGCAAGGCAATGCCCATGGCCAGACTGTCTGCGTCCGGCATTCCACCGCCCGCCGAGACACCGACCGCCATGCCTTCCGGGATGTTATGGGCAATGATGGCGAACACGAACAACCAGATCCGTGGCGGAATCACCGGATGTTCGACGGTGCCGATGAGCATTTCCGGCGAGGCCCCCGACACACGGCGATCAACCAGATACAGGCCGAACGCCCCGAGCATGATGCCGAAGCAAATCAGGCCGCTGGCGCCCCATGGGCTCAGTCCCAGACTTTCGGCGGCGGCGATTCCCGGTACGATCAACGAAAACGCGGTTGCCGCCAGCATCACACCAGCACCAAAACCCAACAGCGTATCGCCCAGCGCCTGGGGCATGTTGCGGATCACCAGCACCGGAACTGCCCCGAGTGCGGTGCCGAGGGCGCAAATCGCGCCGCCCTGCAATGCCCGCAACAACCTCGGCTCCAGATTCAGCCATTCGAGTCCGTGGGCGACCAGCAAGGTCATGCCCGCCAACAGCAGCAGCGATCCGATTGCGTAACGAAACATGCGCCCACTTCCGATCGCCAGTGTCTCAGTGCCCATAGTCCGCCTTGGAATTGTTTTTATAGAAGACTTAAATCAGCGCCGCCTGATAGCGCGCAGCAACTTGTGGCCAGTTGATCACGTTGTAGAACGCGCTGATGTATTCCGGCCGACGGTTCTGATAACGCAGGTAGTACGCGTGTTCCCACACGTCGAGCCCGAGAATCGGCGTGTTGCCGTTCATCAGCGGGCTGTCCTGGTTGCCGCTGCTTTCCACCACCAGTTTCTTGTCGGGCGTGACGCTGAGCCACGCCCAGCCACTGCCGAAACGGGTCAACGCGGCTTTGGTGAAGGCTTCCTTGAAGCTGTCGAGGCCACCCAGCTGCTCATCGATCGCCCTGGCCAGCGCACCGTCCGGTTTGCCACCGCCGTTAGGCGCCATGACTTCCCAGAACAGCGAATGGTTGGCATGACCGCCGCCCTGGTTGATCACCGCCGCGCGCAGTTTTTCCGGCAGTTGCTGGACGCTGGCGACCAGTTTTTCCACCGGCCATTCCGCGAATTCGGTGCCCTCGACCGCAGCGTTCAGGTTGTTGATGTAAGTCTGATGATGCTTGGTGTAGTGGATCTCCATGGTTTGCGCATCGATGTGCGGCTCCAGTGCGTCGTAGGCGTAAGGCAAGGCTGGCAGGGTAAAAGCCATTTCAATGGACTCCATGGTGATGTGGGGCAGGCGCGCGGCGCGCGTTGCCGGTATCCGGGTGCAGCAAACGCTGGGTGCGCGGGTATTCGCCGTGTTCGCTGATGAAATTGAGCAGCTCGACATAGGTTTTGCTGCTCTGGCGCAACGCCGCCTCACGTAGCGCCGGACGCAGGCGCTCGTCCTGCATGGTCTGCAACAGGCGCTGGTGGATCGCGCACAGGTACTCGGCGCTCTCCTCCGGCTGATTCAGGCGCAGATGCAGATCCGCCAGGTTGTGGTGGGAGATGACGCAGGCCGCCACCGCTTCGTCGGCATCGGCCCAGCGCTCGAACAACACCTGCGCCAGGGCCAATGCTTGCAGGTAGGCCTCGCGGGCATCGATCAGCTCGCCCAGCATGAAGCAGCGATTGGCCCGTTCGATCGTGCGTTTCCAGTGCTCCATGGTGAACCTCCAAAGCGGTTGCGGTGCTTACACGCCGCCGGCGGTGAGTTTCTCGGGATTGAGCAACTCTTCCAGCTGGCTGCGCGACAGGTCGGTGTGCTCCAGCGCAACGTCGATCACCGGGCGACCCTGCTTGTAGGCCTGCTTGGCAATCTCGGCAGCTTTCTGGTAACCGATGATCGGGTTGAGCGCGGTCACCAGAATCGGGTTGCGCGACAGCGCTTCCTTGAGGCGCGACTCGTTGACCTTGAAGGTGGCGATGGCCTTGTCACCCAGCAAACGGCTGGAGTTGGCCAGCAACTCAATGCTGCTCAGCAGATTCTGGGCAATGATCGGCAGCATCACGTTCAGTTCGAAATTGCCTGATTGACCGGCGATGGTGATCACCGAGTCATTGCCGATCACTTGCGCAGCTACCATGGCGGTGGCTTCCGGGATCACCGGGTTGACCTTGCCTGGCATGATCGATGAGCCCGGCTGCAGGCCCTCGAGCTCGATTTCACCGAGCCCGGCGAGCGGGCCGGAGTTCATCCAGCGCAGGTCGTTGGCGATTTTCATCAGGGACACGGCGGTGGCCTTGAGCTGGCCCGAGACGGCCACGGCGGTGTCTTGCGAACCGATCAGGGCGAACAGATTTTTGCCCGGCGTGAACTGGACGTTGGTCAACTGGCTGAGCTGTCGGCTGAAACGCGCAGCGAATTCCGGATGCGCGTTGATCCCGGTGCCGACTGCCGTGCCGCCCTGGGCCAGGGATTGCAGGCTTGGCAGCAAATCCTGCAGGTGACCGATATTGGCCTTGAGCTGCTGCGCCCAGCCGTTGAGCACTTGGCTCAGGCGTACCGGCATGGCGTCCATCAAGTGGGTGCGACCGGTTTTGACGTGATGATGGACCTGTTCGGCCTTGCGCTCGATCACCTGCACCAGGTGCAGCAGCGCTGGCAGCAGTTGTTCGTGCAAGGCCAACGCGGCGCTGACGTGGATAGTGGTAGGAATGATGTCGTTGCTGCTCTGCCCACAGTTGACGTGATCGTTCGCGTTCACCGGTTCGTCGAGCAAGCGGCTGGCCAGGGTGGCGATCACTTCATTGGCGTTCATGTTGGAGCTGGTGCCGGAACCGGTCTGGAAGATGTCCACCGGGAAATGCCGCATGAAGTCGCCTTCCAACAACCCTTGGGCGGCATCGCTGATGGCTTTGCCTTGCGCTGCACTGAGCTGGTTGAGTTCAACGTTGGCGCGCGCGGCGGCCGCTTTGGCCAGAATCAGGGCGCGGATGAACTGGGTCGGCATCGGCTTGCCGCTGATCGGGAAGTTATCCACTGCACGCTGGGTCTGCGCGCCGTAGAGAGCGTCCACCGGCACCTGCAGTTCGCCCATGCTGTCGCGCTCAATACGTGTCTTGGTCATCGGTAAATCCTTGGACTAATTCAATGAGAGGAATCGAGGGTTGCAACTCGCAGGTGGCGAGCTGCCAGGTGTAGCTTTGCCAGTGTTTGAGCCGGCACTTGCACAGCGACAGGCGCTCCATTTCACGCAAGGGGCGCCAGGCTTGATCGAGACACAGGCTGCGCCAATGCCACGGCAGTGCGATGTCGGTGGCCGTGTCGAGCAGCAGACGGAAAGAGGTTTCAGCGACCGTCCAGGGCGAGGTCGCCGTGCAGCAGGCCAGGTATCGACCTTCGGCCAGGTAATGTTCGATCAGTCGTGGTTGGTCGGGGTCCATCGCGCAACGGATCTGGCGGCTCATCCAGCGCCAGCTTTCGAGGTACGGCTGCTCGTGCAAAGCAGAACTCATGATCCCGGGCTCATTCGATAATGAGATTTATTATTAGATGATAATGAGAACCAAAACAAGAGTGGCTTCTTAGCTGCTCTGCGCAACCCGAAAAATAAGTGGACACAAAAAAAGGCGCGCCACCCAATCGGGTGACGCGCCTTTTTTTGTACCTGCCTGGGGCTTAGCTGCCCGCGACAGTCATCTTCTCGATCAACACCGAACCGGTGCGAATGTTGCTGCGCAGTTCCAGATCGTTACCCACCGCGACGATCTGCTTGAACATGTCCCGCATGTTGCCGGCGATGGTCACTTCCTGCACCGCGAACTGGATCTCCCCGTTCTCGACCCAAAAACCCGCCGCACCGCGCGAGTAATCGCCGGTCACCATGTTCAGACCATGGCCCATCAATTCGGTGACCAACAGGCCACGACCCATGCGTCGCAGCAAGGCGGCCTGGTCTTCATCGCCATGGGTGACGAACAGGTTATGCACGCCGCCCGCGTTGGCGGTGCTCGGCATGCCCAGCTTGCGACCCGAATACGTGCCCAGGATGTATGACACCAGCTCACCCTTTTCGACGAACGGTTTGGCATAGGTCGCCAGACCGTCGCCGTCATACGACGCACTGCCCATGGCACGCATCAGGTGTGGACGTTCGTCGATGGTCAGCCATTCCGGGAACAGCTTCTGCCCCAAAGTGCCTTCGAGGAACGACGATTTGCGGTACAGACTGCCGCCGGAAATCGCCGACAGGAAGCTGCCGAACAACCCGCCCGCCAGTTCCGCCGAAAACAATACAGGCACTTCGCAGGTCGGCACCGGACGCGCGCCCAGACGACTCGCCGCGCGCTGTGCCGCACGCTGGCCAATGCTCACCGGATCCGCCAGCAAGCTGCCCTGGCGGTTCACGTCATACCAGTAATCGCGCTGCATCTGGCCATCGGCCTCGGCGATCATCACGCAGCTCAGGCTGTGTCGGGTCGAAGCGTAACCACCGATGAAACCGTGGCTGTTGCCATACACGCGGCAGCCCTGATGAGTGCTCAACGTGGTGCCATCGGCATTCTTGATGCGCGCATCGGCGTCGAACGCGGCGGCTTCGCAGAGCAATGCCTTCTCGATGGCCTGCTCCGGGGTAATGTCCCATTGGTGGAACAGATCGAAATCCTGGATATCCCGGGCCATCAGCGCGGCATCGGCCAGCCCCGAGGCTTCGTCTTCCGACGTGTGCTTGGCAATCGCCAGGGCGGCGGCGACAGTCTCGCGAATCGCATCCGGCCCGGTGGCAGACGTGCTGGCCGAGCCCTTGCGCTGGCAGACATACAACGTGATGCCAAAACCCTGATCGCGGTTGAACTCGACCGTTTCGACTTCACGCTGACGCACCGACGTCGACAGACCCTGCTCCAGCGAAACCGCTACTTCGCAGGCACTGGCTCCCTGACGCTTGGCTTCGGCGATGATCTGCTCGACCTGTTCCTGCAGTGCCGGCAATGCCTGTGGGCCGACGCTTTCAACTGCACTCATGCTCATCTCCACTCAAATTCTGCTTTCGGCTGGGGCCTTCGAGCGACCGGGCCGGACAAGCGGCCCCCGACTGGTTATCATGGCGGCGTTTCTTTGCGGACTGCCACCATGGTTGATTCTTACGACGACTCCCTCGATACGGGAGAAAAAAGCAAATCCCAGGTCAAACGCGAGCTGCATGCTCTGGTTGACCTTGGCGAGCGCCTTACAACGCTCAAGCCCGACTTGCAGGCAAAACTGCCATTGACCGACGCTTTGCGCCGGGCCCTGGCTGATGCGCCCAAGCACACCGCGAACATCGCGCGTAAGCGGCACTTGCAGTTCATCGGCAAACTGATGCGCGATCAGGACACTGACGCGATTCTCACCCTGCTCGATCAACTCGATGCCTCTACCCGTCAGTACAACGAGCGTTTTCACAACCTCGAACGCTGGCGTGACCGCCTGATCGCCGGTGACGATGCCGTACTGGAGAAATTCGTCGTCGATTACCCGGACGCCGACCGCCAGCAACTGCGTTCCCTGATCCGTCAGGCCCAGCACGAGGTTGCGCAAAACAAACCTCCTGCGTCGAGCCGCAAGATCTTCAAGTACATCCGTGAGCTGGACGAGACTCAACGCGGTCTGCGCTGATATTCGCCACCGGGTGGCCGCACCGCGCGCCACCCGAAGCTCCATCCCTTCTTATGCGCCCGTGCCACCCACGGTGATCGCATCGATTTTCAGGGTCGGCTGACCCACACCCACCGGCACCGACTGCCCGTCCTTGCCGCATGTGCCCACACCGCTGTCCAGCGCCAGATCGTTACCGACCATCGACACCCGGCTCATCGCTTCCGGACCGTTGCCGATCAACGTTGCGCCTTTGACCGGTGCAGTGATCTTGCCGTCCTCGATCAGATAAGCCTCGCTGGTGGAGAACACGAATTTGCCGCTGGTGATGTCGACCTGACCGCCGCCGAGGTTGGCGCAGTAGATGCCCTTTTTCACCGAGGCGATGATTTCCGCCGGATCGCTCTGGCCGCCGAGCATGTAAGTGTTGGTCATCCTTGGCATCGGCAGGTGCGCATAGGATTCGCGCCGACCGTTGCCGGTGCGGGCTACGCCCATCAGCCGCGCGTTGAGCTTGTCCTGCATGTAGCCTTTGAGCACGCCGTTTTCGATCAGCGTGGTGCACTCGGTCGGGGTGCCTTCGTCGTCGACGCTCAGGGAGCCGCGACGACCGCTCAGGGTGCCGTCATCGACGATGGTGCAAAGCTTGGAGGCAACCATTTCGCCCATGCGTCCGCTGTAGGCTGAACTGCCCTTGCGGTTGAAATCGCCTTCCAGGCCGTGGCCGACCGCTTCGTGCAGCAGCACGCCGGACCATCCCGAGCCCAGAACCACCGGCAAGGTCCCGGCCGGTGCCGGAATCGCTTCCAGGTTCACCAGCGCCTGACGCAGCGCCTCACGGGCATAGCCCATGGCGCGGTCTTCGGCGAGGAAATAACGGTAGTCGGTACGCCCGCCGCCGCCATGTCCGCCGCGCTCGCGACGGCCGTTCTGCTCGACGATCACACTGACATTGAAACGCACCAGCGGACGCACATCGGCCGCCAGGCCGCCGTCGGTCGAGGCCACCAGAATCCGCTCCCAGACCCCGGCCATGCTCACGCTGACCTGCTGGATTCGCGGGTCGAGGGCGCGGGTCGCCACATCGATGCGCTTGAGCAATTCGACTTTTTCAGCGCGGCTCAGGACTTCCAGCGGATTGTCCGGCGCGTACAACTGGGCGACGTCCTGGGTGCTGAACGCCTGCACCGTGCCGTTCTGCCCGGCGCGGGAAATCGAACGGGCCGCACGGGCCGCCGCGCCGAGGGCTTCGAGGGTGATCGCGTTGCTGTACGCGAAACCGGTTTTTTCGCCGGACTGCGCACGCACGCCGACGCCCTGGTCGAGGTTGAAACTGCCTTCCTTGACGATGCCGTCTTCCAGCGACCAGGACTCGGAAATCTGCCCCTGGAAATACAGGTCGGCCGCATCGATGCCTGGACCCGCCAGATCACCGAGCACGCCTTGCAGGCTCTCGATCGTCACGCCGCCGGGCGCCAACAGGTGATCACTGACTGAGGACAACAACTCGCTCATAGGTTTTACGCCTTAAATTCGTGTTCTGAAGCAGGTCGCTGTGCGCCCTGCGAAAAAAACCGCCGATGACCGGTCACCGGCATTCGCGCCCGGATGGACGCTTGTTCATTGCTGTCGCGCTCGGCCAGCAACACGGCTTCGCCTTGTTCCTGCTGCGCCAGCACGCGGCCCCACGGATCGACAATCGCCCCGTGGCCAAAGGTTTCCCGCGGCCCCGGATGCGTTCCGCCTTGGGCTGCCGCCAGCACGTAGCACTGGGTTTCAATGGCCCGCGCGCGGATCAGTACATCCCAGTGCGCCGCCCCCGTCACCGCAGTGAAGGCCGACGGTGCGGTAATCAGTTCAGCCCCGGCTGCGCGCAATTCGCTGTACAGCTCCGGGAAGCGCAGGTCGTAGCACACCGTCAGGCCCAATCGCCCGACCGGCGTGTCCGCGACCACCACGCCACTGCCATAAGCATAGTCATCGGATTCGCGGTAACGGCCGCGATTGTCCGCTACGTCGACATCGAACAGGTGCAACTTGTCATAGCGTGCAACGATTTCGCCCTGATCGTTCACCAGAAGCGAGCAGGCATGGGACTTGGCCTCGGGCTGCCCCACCGGTGGTAACGGCAAGGTGCCGGCCACTATCCATAACCTGAGGTCGCGGGCGGTCTGTTTCAACCACGGCAGGATCGGGCCTTCGCCAAGCGCTTCGGCGCGGCCGATATCGGCGATGTCGCGACGGCCCATGGCCGCGAAGTTTTCCGGCAGCACCGCCAGCTTCGCGCCGGCGTTGGCGGCCTGTTCGAGCAAACGTCGGGCATCGCGCAGATTGGCCAGCACATCGCTCTGGCTGACCATTTGAATCACCGCTAAAGACATGGCGCACTCCGCAAGAGGTATGCGGCCATGCTACTCCATCGGTTCAGGGGCTGGCTGTTCAAAAAGGCTTGTCGAAGGTGATTTTCGGCTCTTTCCACGGGCCTTTGACGGTGTATTTGACGCTGGCGAACCGCGCCACGCGATCGCCGATCAGCTTGTCGATCAGGAACAACGCACCGCCGACGGCCGGCGCGCCGACAATCAGCGCGGCAATCGGCAGGTTGTTGGTCACAGGCAAAGTCACCAGCAATTTGGCATCTACCTTGTCGCCCACCAGATCCAGCGTGCCGTCCAGTTCCAGGTTGCTCGAGGGGCCGGTCAACTTGATCGGCTCTTTCGTCACATACACGCCGTTGGTCGCCACCAGCAATCCCTTGACCCGGTCGTAGCTCAGGCCTTTGCCGAACAGGTCGGAGAAGTCGAGACGCAAACGCCGGCCAATCGAGTTGAAGTTGAGCAGACCGAACACCCGCAACGCCTGGGCACCGCCCTCGACTTCGACGAACTGGCCTTTGTTAAGGGACGCGTCGAGTGTGCCGGAGAAGCGCTTGGTCGCCAGCCACGCCGGCGAGCCCGGCCAGCGGCCATCGACATCCATGTGGAATTCTTCGCTGGTCACGCTCGGCGCAAAACCCCAGCCCTTGAGCACATCGGCGAGGTTCTTGCCGCCGATCCGCCCCTTGTACCAACTGGTCGTGGCACCGGGCGCTCCCTCCCAGCCACCGCTGCCCTGCAAGAGGATGCCCTTGAGGCCCAGATCGAGGTTGTTCAGGGCAATGCCCTTGGCGGTCGGCCGAATCTTGAGCGACCAGCCGCCGACCAGGTCCTGGCCCTGGAACAATTGATTGATGGTGATATCCAGCGCCGGAATCTTGCTGGGATCGACCGAGGCCAGCGGGTCCGGCGCGTTTTCGTCGGCCTGCACCGTCGGGTCCGGCGCTGGCAATCGCACGTATTGCAGGTTCACCGCAATCGGCGCGCCCTTGGCGTCAGGAATGCCCGCCGTGCCTTTGGCCTGCTGGCTGTCGAGGGCCAGCGCCCAGGCACCGGGCTTGCGATTCACCTGCACGGCTGCCTGATCCAGGGTGGTGCCGAAGGCGGTGAGTTTGCCGATCTTGAAATCTGCGCTGCTGAGCAACTGTTTGGCGTTGCCGCCTGGATCCTGGCCGGCGTATTTGTCCAGCAGATCCTGCCACGGCTTTACGTCCAGCTCCGACAACACGCCACGCACCCGCAGGCCTTTGTTGCCCGGCAACACCGCTTCGCCAGCGCCAAGGAACAACTCGCCACGACCATCGGCGAAACTGCTCGGTGGCGCGGCGAAAGTGAAATTGGCCAGTTGATCGTAATTGACCCAGTAACGCCGTTCCTGCCCCTGCAATGTCATCCGGAACACCGTGTCACGCCCGACATCGGCGGCCATGCCGAACGGCGCCGGCAGATCCACCGCCACGCCTTTCAGACTGGAGCTGACCATCAATTGGCTGTCGGCACCGTCCAGATTCACTTGCAGCTGATACGGAATCGTCCCGGACACCGGCAAAGGCTGAGTCACACCCAGCCAGTCGGTGAGTTTCTTGACCTCGACCTGTCCTGACGCCGCGACCCGGGTCTTGAGTTTGCCGGGGGCGCCGTCGGCGAAGATTTGCGCGGTCACCGGTTTGTCGAAGGCCCGGGCACTGATGTTCTGCCCGCTCAGCCCTTTGGCGCTGTCGAAGCGGAAGTCGCCCTTGAGCTGGCTCAATTCCAGCTTCGGCTCCGCCAGCTTCAAGCGCGCATTGGCGGTTTTGAAGTCGACGAGAATTTTCGGCTGATCACCCTTGGCCAAAGGCACATCGAGTTTGAGTTTGCCTTGCAGGTCACCCTCGCCTTCCCAGCCGGCAAAAGTATCGGCGGTGCCGATCGGCGCCTCCTGAAGAATCTTCAGGCCATCGCCCAGCCCGCCGGCAAAGCTGCCGTCGAGGAACATATGGCTGTGCTCGCCGCTCGGCACATGGGGAATATTGACGAAGACATCGCTGACCTGGGTGTCGAGCAACTGACCCTTGCTGGCCAGAATCCGCACGCCGCTGTCTTCGATGAACACATCACCGTTGACCTTGCTCACGTGCGGCCAGCCTGGCTGGAACGCCAGTTCGGCGTCGTGCACCTTGAAGAACAGACTGATGCTGCGATCCGCTTCCCCGGCGTTCTTGTTCAGCGAACCCTGATACTGGAAGAAACCCTGATCCACCGCGCCCTTGAGAATCGCCGTACGCAGCCATTCATCGAGGGCCGGGCTCAGGACTTGCGGCAAGTACTTGGCGGTGTAGCGACCGTCGCCATCCACCAGACCGACCCGCAGATCCATGTAGTCTTCCTGGCTGTGATCGAAATGCAGGCGGATCAGGAAGTCGCCGGCGATCTTGCCTTCCTCGCCGAGCACCTTCAGGTACGGCGCAATCAGGGTGAAACCTTCTTTATCGAGCTTCCAGGTCAACCGGGCGTTGGCCTGAATGTATTGCCACGGCTTGGCGAAGATCGGATCGAGGTGCAGGACGAAGTCCTTGCTGTCCATGCGCAGCTCCCCGCCGCCGAGATTGCCGGTAAGACTGCCGCTGACATTCCGTGCCGCCGGCGCGCCGTGGTAGGCGTCGAAGCCGACTTGATCGAGGTTGGCGGCGAAGCTGAATTTGCTGTCGTCGGTGGCGTTCGGCCGGAAATCCAGCAGCACGTTACGCAGACCGCCGGTCACTTTCAGGCGCTCGACCACGGTGGCGAAGCCTTGGGGCAAAGGGCCGAGGGCATTGAGCAAAGGTGTGATCGGGGTCAGGTCGAGCCGGTCAGCCTGCAGATGCCAGAGTTCGTCGGTGCTATCGGTGGCGGCAGTCTGTTTGATCTGCACATGGGATTCCCAACGGGTTTCGCCGACATTCATCGCCAGCGAATCAAGTGTGACAATGGCTCCCTCGGAGCCGCGCTGGAAATAGCCATTGAGCGCCAGATTGTTGATCTGGATCGGCTTGCGTTCAGCGTAGGCGCCGGTCAGTTGCGGCGCATTGAGACGGATCGCAGCACTCTGCAACGCCCCCTCGCGCCAGTTGACCCACAGCTCACCACCGGCCTTGATCTCGGAGAAATTCCATTGTTGAGTCAGGCGCTCGGGCAACCATTTTGACCAGTCGCTTTGCGGCAGGCTGACATAACCTTCCACTTCGCTGCTCTGCCACTGATTCGGACGAAGTCGTGTGCGCAGGCTCAGCGCCACAGGCTGACCGTCGGGCAGGGTCAGGCGCGCATCGAGGCGTTGGCGGCTGGACCCGGTCTTCAGATTGAGACCGACATAAGTGAGGGTCAGCGGCGCCTGCTCCAGCGGCTGCAACGTCACCTGACTGTCGAGCACCGACAGTTGCTGAATCATTTGCATGCGGTTGAACAGTTGCTCGGGATCCATGGGCTGGTCCTGCTGCACCGGCAAGCCTTCCAGCGCCCACTTTCCGTCTTCGCCTTCCTTGAGGCTGATCTTCAGACCGTTGAGTTCAAGATGGGCGATGCGTACTTCCCGGGCGAGCAAACTGGCCCAAAGATCCGGCACCGCGCGCACCCGATCCAGGCGCAGGGCATTGGCGCCGCTGCCGACCATCACGTCGTGGGCCAACAGGATCGGCGCGAATCCACTCCAGTTGCCTTCCAGCTCGCCGATCTGCAGCGGCATGCCCAGGGCGGCACTGGCCTTGTCTTCGATATCGGCGCGGTATTCGGCCACCAGTGGCGTGAGTTCCCGGCCGAGACTGACGTACAACGCCATCAATACCAGAACCAACGCGCACAGGCCCAGACCCCAGCGGGTCAGTGCGGCCAAAATGCGTGTCAGACGTTCCATGTCAGTTGGCTCCCATGGCAAAAATACTGCAAAAAGCTGAGGCCAGCCGTTTCAGGAAAAAGGTGATGCAGGGGTTCAGAGCAGCACCACGTCATATTGTTCCTGGGAATACATGGTTTCCACCTGGAAGCGTATGGTGCGCCCGATGAAACCTTCAAGTTCGGCCACGTTACCGGACTCTTCATCGAGCAGCCGGTCGACGACTTTCTGGTTCGCCAGCACCCGATAACCCTCGGCCTGATAGGCCCGGGCTTCACGCAGGATCTCGCGGAAAATCTCGTAGCAAATGGTTTCCGGGGTTTTCAGCTTGCCCCGGCCCTGACAGCTGCTGCACGGTTCGCAAAGCACTTGCTCGAGGCTTTCGCGGGTACGCTTGCGCGTCATCTGCACCAGGCCCAACTCGGTAATGCCGATGATGTTGGTCTTGGCGTGATCGCGCTCCAGCTGTTTCTCCAGGGTACGCAGCACCTGACGCTGGTGCTCTTCGTCTTCCATGTCGATGAAGTCGATGATGATGATCCCGCCCAGATTGCGCAGGCGCATCTGCCGGGCAATCGCGGTCGCGGCTTCGAGGTTGGTCTTGAAGATGGTTTCTTCAAGATTGCGATGACCGACGAACGCCCCGGTGTTCACGTCAATGGTGGTCATGGCTTCCGCCGGATCGATCACCAGATAACCGCCGGACTTCAGCGGCACCTTCCGTTCCAAGGCTTTCTGGATTTCGTCTTCGACGCCGTACAGGTCGAAGATCGGCCGCTCACCCGGGTAGTGTTCCAGACGATCGGCGATTTCCGGCATCAGTTCGGCGACGAACTGCGTGGTTTTCTGAAAGGTTTCCCGGGAGTCGATGCGGATCTTCTCGATCTTCGGGCTGACCAGATCGCGCAGGGTACGCAGCGCCAGGCCCAAGTCTTCGTAGATCACGCTCGGTGCGCCGATGGTCTTGATCTGCTCGTTGATCTGATCCCACAAGCGGCGCAGGTAGCGGATGTCCATCAGGATCTCATCGGCCCCGGCACCTTCGGCGGCGGTACGCAAAATGAAGCCGCCGGCCTCCTTGATGCCTTCTTTGGCCACGCAGTCGCTTACCACCTGTTTGAGGCGTTCGCGCTCGGCTTCGTCTTCGATCTTCAGAGAAATGCCGACGTGGGCGGTGCGCGGCATGTACACCAGATAGCGCGACGGGATCGACAATTGCGTTGTCAGCCGCGCACCTTTGGAACCGATCGGATCCTTGGTGACTTGCACCACCAGGCTCTGGCCTTCGTGTACAAGCGCACTGATGCTTTCCACCGCCGGGCCTTCGCGCAGGGAAATTTCCGAGGCATGAATGAAGGCTGCGCGATCCAGGCCGATGTCGACGAAGGCCGCCTGCATGCCCGGCAGGACCCGCACCACCTTGCCTTTATAGATGTTGCCGACGATCCCGCGCTTTTGCGTACGCTCGACGTGCACTTCTTGCAGCACACCGTTTTCGACCACCGCCACACGCGATTCCATCGGCGTGATGTTGATCAGAATCTCTTCACTCATGGCAGGGTCTCGTTCAGGCATGTTCACGATAATGGCCGCATCTGGTCCGTTCGACGCTTATTGCGCGTTCAGGGTTTGCCAACAGGGTATGTCGAAATGGCCGAGCAGTTCTGCGCTTTCGCACACCGGCAAGCCGACAACCGCCGAGTAACTGCCATTGAGGCCGGCAACAAACACCGCGCCGAGCCCCTGAATGCCGTAGCCACCCGCCTTGTCCCGGGGCTCGCCGCTGGCCCAGTAGGCGGCGGCTTCTTCGCGACTGATCGAGCGGAACCGCACCCGACTGCGCACCACCCGCGACTCGCAGCGCTGGCCGTCGAGCACGGCAATCGCCGTCAGCACTTCATGCTCCTTGCTGGACAACATCATCAGCATGGCGCATGCATCGGCTTCGTCCACCGGTTTGCCAAGAATTTTGCCGTCCAGCACCACGGCGGTGTCGGCGCCCAGTACGCAAAATGGTCCAGCGCAGACGACGGTGCGCCGTCCGGCCTCGGCCTTGCCGCGCGCCAGGCGCTCGACGTAGGCCGATGGGGATTCATTGGCGAGAGGGGTTTCATCGATGTCCGCGCTGATGGCGGTAAACGGGATGCCGATCTGCGTGAGCAATTCACGCCGACGCGGCGATCCTGAGGCGAGGTAAAGCTTTTTCATCAAGACATCTCCCTGTTTGGTGCCCTGCCTCACAAATGCTGTTCCCTTTGGCCGGCGTCTGTTGTTGCCATACTGCGTTGCCGTTCCTCGCCATAGCACGCTATGACTCGTCACGGCGCCTTGTCTGGCAACAACAGCCGCTCGCCCAAAAAGAACTTCATTTGCGAGGCAAGGCACTGGTACGGGCAAATGCCTGACCGAATCAGTTGATTTTGTAGCGCCGGCGCAATCCACGCAAAGCGAAGCTGACCCATGGCCAGAGCAAGGCACTGACCAGTGCCGGCAGTACCAGCGCGAGGGTCGGCTGACGGTTGCCGGTCAAGGCACTGAGCCAAAGCTGTACGAGCTGGGCGAGGCCGAAGATCACCAGGATCACCAGACTCTGCTGCCACATCGGGAACATCCGCAGGCGTTGCTGCAACGACAGCACCAGAAATGTGATCAGGGTCAGGATCAAGGCATTTTGACCGAGCAGATCGCCCTGTAGCACATCTTCGGCCAGTCCCAGGCAGAACGCCGTGACCATGCCGACCGTATGCGGCAGGTACAAAGCCCAGAAAGTCAGGAGCAAGGCCAGCCACAGCGGGCGCAGGATTTCCATGAAAATCGGCAATGGCGACACGCTGAGCAGTATGCCGACGATAAACGTCAGCCAGACGATCCAGCCGTTACGCGATGCGGTAGCTCCGACCATTATTCTTGCCTCCCGGTGGTCGCCGGCGCAGTGACAGGCGGCTTGGCCGCTGGTCGAGCAGCGGGCTGATTGGCCGGTGGCTTGCTGACCGCGGGTGTGGCTGCAGGCGGTTTGCTCGCAGCGGGTTTGGCCGGCGTGGTGCCGGCGGCAGGCGTAGCCGGCGGTGTCGCCGTGGCAGAGGTTGCGGCTGCGGCTGCGGCTGCGGCAGGCGGGGTGACGATTTTCGGCACCGTGGCCGGAACCACCGGACCGCCACCAAAGGCATCGAGGTTTTCCTGAGCCTGCGCGGCATCGTTGGCACGTTCTTCGGCGGTGCGGTTGTCACTGAATACCAACAGCAGGTAGCGGCTGCGGTTCAATGCGGCGGTCGGCACGGCGCGAACAATGGCGAATGGCTGGCCGGAATCGTGGATCACTTCCTTGACCGTCGCCACCGGATAACCGGCCGGGAAACGCTGACCGAGGCCCGAACTGACCAGCAGATCACCTTCCTTGATATCGGCGGTGTCCGCCACGTGGCGCAACTCCAGACGCTCAGGGTTACCGGTGCCGCTGGCAATCGCCCGCAGACCGTTACGATTCACCTGCACAGGAATGCTGTGGGTCGAGTCGGTCAGCAGCAGCACACGGGAGGTGTACGGCATCAGTTCGACCACCTGCCCCATCAGGCCGCGAGCATCGAGCACCGGCTGGCCAAGCACCACGCCATCACGCTCACCTTTATTGATGATGATGCGATGGGTGAAGGGGTTGGGGTCCATGCCGATCAGCTCGGCCACTTCGACCTTCTCGTTGACCAGCGCGGAGGAATTTAGCAACTCGCGCAAACGGACGTTCTGCTCGGTGAGGGCGGCAAGCTTCTGCATGCGACCCTGCAACAGCAGGTTCTCCGACTTGAGTTTTTCATTTTCCGCGACGAGCTCGGTGCGACTGCCGAACTGGCTGGCGATCCCTTCCCACAACCGTCCGGGCAGGTCGGTAATCCAGTAGGCATCCATCAGCACCAGCGAGGCCTGGCTGCGTACGGGTTTAAGCAGGCTGAAGCGCGCGTCAACGACCATCAGCGCGACCGACAGCACGGCCAACACCAACAAGCGCACGCCCAGTGAGGGGCCCTTGGCGAAAAGCGGTTTAATAAGCCGCTCCTCCCAGGCAAATGTTCTGTTTATTCATACGGCATCAAACCGGCCTGGATGAAGACTGACAGAAGATAAACGCCAACAGGCAGCACTGCAAAGTGCTGCCTGTGCGCTCACCCACGTATTGCACCCGGCGATTATTCGCTGGAGAGCAGGTCCATGGTGTGCTTGTCCATCATTTCCAATGCACGGCCACCGCCGCGAGCGACGCAGGTCAGCGGATCTTCGGCAACGATCACCGGCAGACCGGTTTCCTGGGCCAGCAGCTTGTCGAGGTCTCGCAGCAGCGCGCCACCGCCGGTCAGCACCAGGCCACGCTCGGCGATGTCGGAAGCCAGTTCCGGCGGCGATTGCTCCAGGGCGCTTTTCACGGCCTGAACGATGGTTGCCAGGGACTCTTGCAGAGCTTCCAGCACTTCGTTGGAGTTCAGGGTGAATGCGCGTGGAACGCCTTCGGCCAGGTTGCGACCACGAACGTCGACTTCGCGAACTTCACCGCCCGGATAGGCCGTGCCGATTTCCTGCTTGATGCGCTCGGCGGTGGATTCGCCGATCAGGCTGCCGTAGTTGCGGCGCACGTAGGTGATGATCGCTTCGTCGAAGCGGTCGCCGCCAACGCGTACGGATTCGGCATAGACCACACCGTTCAGGGAGATCAGCGCGATTTCGGTAGTACCACCACCGATATCCACGACCATCGAACCGCGAGCTTCTTCAACCGGCAGGCCGGCACCGATCGCAGCGGCCATCGGCTCTTCGATCAGGAACACTTCACGGGCACCGGCACCAAGGGCCGATTCACGGATGGCACGACGCTCAACCTGGGTGGACTTGCATGGAACGCAGATCAGCACACGAGGGCTGGGCTGCAGAAAGCTGTTTTCGTGAACCTTGTTGATAAAGTATTGCAGCATCTTTTCGCAGACGCTGAAGTCGGCAATCACGCCATCCTTCATCGGACGAATGGCAGCAATGTTGCCCGGCGTACGGCCGAGCATGCGCTTGGCCTCGGTGCCGACAGCGACGACACTTTTCTGGTTACCGTGTGTCCGAATGGCCACAACCGATGGCTCATTCAGGACGATACCGCGCTCGCGCACGTAAATAAGGGTGTTGGCAGTGCCCAGGTCAATGGAAAGATCGCTGGAAAACATGCCACGCAGTTTCTTGAACATGGGAAAGGGACCCTAGGCAACGCGTGGGTAAAAAAGTGCGGCAAACTCTAACAACGACAGGGATTTTGGGCAAGGCGCCAATATGTTAAATTGGCCGCTTTTCTGTGCACCAAGCCCCACAATCGCGGCCTTATGACCGTAGAAGTGCGGTAGTGTTCCGACAATCTAACACACGGACGCCGTCCGTCCTGTTTTCCACTGGAGAAACCCGATGGCGCTAGAACGCTCCGACGTGGAAAAAATCGCTCATCTGGCCAGCCTTGGCCTTAATGACGCCGATCTTCCACACATCACTTCGGCCCTCAACAGCATTCTCGGGCTGGTCGACGAAATGCAGGCGGTCAATACCGACGGTATCGAGCCGCTGGCCCACCCGCTGGAAGCCAGTCAGCGCCTGCGCGCCGACGTCGTGACCGAAAGCAATAACCGCGAGGCTTATCAGTCCATCGCACCAGCGGTCGAAAACGGCCTGTACCTGGTTCCGAAAGTCATCGACTAAAGGGAAAGAGCCTGCAATGCATCAATTGACTCTGGCCGAGATCGCCCGCGGTCTCGCCGATAAAAAGTTTTCCTCCGAAGAGCTGACCAAAGTCCTGCTGGCACGCATTACCCAGCTCGATCCGCAGCTCAACAGTTTCATCAGCCTCACCGAAGAACTGGCCCTCGAGCAGGCGAAAGCCGCCGACGTGCGCCGGGCCAATGGTGAGAGCGGCGCCCTGCTCGGCGCGCCGATCGCCCATAAAGACCTGTTCTGCACCCACGGCATCCGCACCAGCTGCGGCTCGAAGATGCTCGACAACTTCAAGGCCCCGTACGACGCCACCGTGGTGTCGAAGCTGGCCGCCGCCGGCACCGTGACCCTTGGCAAGACCAACATGGACGAATTCGCCATGGGTTCGGCCAACGAGTCGAGCTGGTACGGCGCGGTGAAAAACCCGTGGGACCTGGAACACGTGCCGGGCGGTTCGTCCGGTGGTTCGGCTGCCGCGGTTGCCGCTCGTCTGTTGCCCGCCGCAACAGCCACCGACACCGGCGGTTCGATCCGTCAGCCAGCTGCATTCACCAACCTCACCGGCCTGAAACCGACCTACGGTCGCGTTTCGCGCTGGGGCATGATCGCTTACGCCTCCAGCCTCGATCAGGGCGGCCCTCTGGCTCGCACCGCCGAAGACTGCGCGATTTTGTTGCAAGGTATGGCCGGCTTCGATCCGAACGACTCCACCAGCATCGATGAACCCGTGCCGGACTACGCCGCTGGCCTGAATGGTTCACTGCAAGGCCTGCGCATCGGTGTGCCGAAGGAATACTTCGGTGCAGGTCTCGACCCGCGCATCGCCGACCTTATCCAGAACAGCATCAAAGAGCTGCAGAAGCTCGGTGCCGTAATCAAGGAAATCAGCCTGCCGAACATGCAGCACGCGATCCCTGCGTACTACGTGATCGCCCCGGCAGAAGCGTCCTCCAACCTGTCACGTTTCGACGGCGTGCGCTTCGGCCACCGCTGCGCAGACCCGAAGAACCTGGAAGACCTGTACAAGCGCTCCCGTGGCGAAGGTTTCGGGCCCGAAGTACAGCGCCGGATCATGGTCGGTGCCTACGCGCTGTCCGCCGGTTACTACGATGCCTACTACCTCAAAGCCCAGAAGATCCGTCGCCTGGTGAAGAACGACTTCATGACCGCATTTAATGAAGTCGACATCATCCTCGGCCCGACCACGCCAAACCCGGCCTGGAAACTCGGCGCCAAGAACAGCGACCCGGTCGCTGCCTACCTGGAAGACGTCTACACCATCACCGCCAACCTCGCGGGCCTGCCGGGTCTGTCGATGCCGGCCGGTTTTGTCGACGGTCTGCCGGTTGGCGTGCAACTGCTCGCGCCGTATTTCCAGGAAGGCCGTTTGCTCAACGTTGCGCATCAGTATCAGTTGAACACTGACTGGCACACTCGCACCCCAACCGGCTTCTGAGGAGACACACATGCAATGGGAAGTTGTGATCGGGCTGGAGATTCACACCCAGCTCACCACCCGGTCGAAAATCTTTTCCGGTAGTTCCACCCAGTTCGGTTCCGAGCCGAACACCCAGGCCAGCCTGATCGACCTGGGCATGCCCGGCGTGCTGCCGGTGCTCAACCAGGAAGCGGTGCGCATGGCGGTGATGTTCGGTCTGGCGATTGACGCCGAGATCGGCCAGCACAACGTGTTCGCCCGTAAAAACTACTTCTACCCGGACCTGCCGAAGGGCTACCAGATCAGCCAGATGGAGTTGCCGATCGTCGGCAAGGGCCACCTGGACATTGCCCTGGAAGACGGCACGGTCAAACGCGTCGGTATCACCCGTGCGCACCTGGAAGAAGACGCCGGCAAGAGCCTGCACGAAGAATTCAGCGGTGCCACCGGCATTGACCTGAACCGTGCCGGCACGCCGCTGCTGGAAATCGTGTCCGAGCCTGACATGCGCAGCGCCAAGGAAGCGGTGGCCTACGTCAAGGCGATCCACGCGCTGGTGCGTTACCTGGGCATCTGCGACGGCAACATGGCCGAGGGCTCGCTGCGTTGCGACTGCAACGTGTCGGTACGTCCGAAAGGCCAGGTCGAGTTCGGCACCCGCTGCGAGATCAAGAACGTCAACTCGTTCCGCTTCATCGAGAAGGCGATCAACTCCGAGATCCAACGTCAGATCGACCTGATCGAAGACGGCGGCAAAGTGATCCAGCAGACCCGTCTGTACGACCCGAACAAGGACGAAACCCGTCCGATGCGCAGCAAAGAGGAAGCCAACGACTACCGTTACTTCCCCGATCCGGACCTGCTGCCGGTGGTCATCGAGGATTCGTTCCTCAACGACGTGCGCGCCACCCTGCCGGAGCTGCCACCGCAGAAACGCGAGCGCTTCCAGAGTGCCTTCGGTCTGTCGGCCTACGACGCCAACGTGCTGGCCACCAGCCGTGAGCAGGCGGACTACTTCGAGAAAGTCGCGAGCATCGGCGGCGACGCCAAACTGGCGGCGAACTGGGTGATGGTCGAGTTGGGCAGCCTGCTCAACAAGCAGAACCTGGACATCGAGGATTCGCCGGTTTCGGCCGAGCAACTGGGCGGCATGCTGCAGCGCATCAAGGACAACACCATCTCCGGCAAGATCGCCAAGGTGGTGTTCGAAGCGATGGCCAACGGCGAAGGCAGCGCAGACGAGATCATCGAAAAGCGCGGCCTGAAGCAGGTTACCGATACCGGCGCGATCTCGGCGGTGCTGGACGAAATGCTCGCGGCCAACGCCGAGCAGGTCGAGCAATACCGCGCGGCAGACGAAGCCAAGCGCGGCAAGATGTTCGGCTTCTTCGTCGGTCAGGCCATGAAAGCCTCCAAGGGCAAGGCCAACCCGCAGCAAGTGAACGAACTGCTGAAAAGCAAGCTCGAAGGCTGACCACAATGGAGCCAGATCCAAAGCCTGGCTCCATTCCCTGTGGGAGCGGGCTTGCTCGCGAAAGCGGCGTAACAGTCAGCAGATATGTTGAATGTGAGTCCCCCTTCGCGAGCAAGTCGGAGCGCCGAACCGCCGCTCCCACATTTGTTTTCGGGATCCCTTGAATGAAGCGTTTGTTCAGCCTTTTCGCCCTGCTCTCCTTGCTGGCCGGTTGCGCCAGCACCGACACCATCGACCCGCACGGTTACGACCAGACCGGCGTCGCCTCCTATTACGGAGCCAAACACCACGGTAAACGTACCGCCAGCGGCGAAGCGTTCAACCAGAATTCCCTGACCGCCGCCCACCGCCAGTTGCCGTTCGGCACTCGGGTGAAGGTCACCAACCTGAAAAACGATGAATCCGTCGTGGTCCGCATCAACGACCGTGGCCCGCACACCCGTGGCCGCCTGATCGATGTTTCACGTGCGGCGGCCGAACAGCTCGGTATGCTGCGCAGTGGAACAGCCCGGGTTCGGGTGCAGGCCCTCGACGACTGATGGAGCGTCCACCATTTTCGGACTGACCGACTTGCCGCTGATCAGCGTGATCGAATTGCTCAGCGGGCTGCTCCTGCTGATCGCCGGCGCCGAGCTGATGGTACGCGCCGCCGTGCGTCTGGCCGCGCGCCTGCATGTACGACCGCTGATCATCGGCCTGACCATCGTCGCCCTCGGCAGCAGCGCCCCGCAAATGGCCGTCAGCCTGCAAGCCGTGCAGGCGCACACGCCGGACATCGCCGTCAGCAGCGTGATCGGCAGCAGCATTTTCAACATTCTTGTCACCCTCGGCCTGTCGGCACTTATCATTCCGCTGCGGGTGTCGCGGCAACTGGTACGCCTCGACATCCCGTTGATGATCGGCGCCAGCCTGCTGGTATTCGTGCTGGCGTGGAATGAAGAACTCGGGCGCTTCGACGGCATTCTGTTGCTCGGCGCCCTGGCGCTTTGTCTCGGATTACTGCTGCGCCAATCACGGCATTCGACCCGCCCGCATTCCGATCAACCCCACGATCCGCAGGCCCCGTGGTTTACCAGCCTGCTGATGATTGTCGGCGGCCTGGGCATGCTGGTGTTCGCCGGACACTTGCTGCTGGGGGCGGCCGTGGTCGTCGCCACTGACCTGGGGTTCTCCGAACGGGTGATTGGTCTGACCGTGGTCGCGGTCGGCACTTCGCTGCCGGAACTCGCCACCTCGCTGATCGCCGCGCTGCGCGGTCAGCGGGACATCGCCGTGGGCAACGTGATCGGTGCCAACCTGTTCAACCTGCTTGGGGTGCTGGGTTTCACCGCTTTGATCGCGCCGACACCGCTGTCGGTCTCGCCCAATGCGCTGGATTTCGACCTGCCGGTAATGCTCGGCGTCGCGTTGCTGTGCCTGCCGGTGTTCTATTCCGGCTACCGCGTGACCCGCGCCGAAGGTCTCCTGCTGCTGGGTTTGTATCTGGCGTACGGGCTGCACGTGGTGTCGTTCACCACCGGCATGCCACTGGCCGGCAAGCTCGAGCGATTGATGCTGTTTTATGTGCTGCCGACGCTGCTGACGTTTCTGTTTTTCACGTCCGTGCGCGCCTGGCGCCGCCAACACCACAAGAGGGATGTGCCATGACCGAATCGAAGAAATCCGGGGTTGAAGTCCGCCGTCAGGTAATGGGCGACGCGTTTGTCGATCGCGCATTGGGCAACGCTACCGAGTTCACTCAACCGTTGCAGGATTTCGTCAACGAACACGCCTGGGGCGGCGTGTGGAATCGCGAAGGTTTGCCACTGAAAACCCGCAGCCTGATCACCCTCGCCGCGCTGACCGCGTTGAAGTGCCCGCAGGAGTTGAAAGGCCACGTGCGCGGCGCGTTGAACAATGGCTGCACGGTCGATGAGATCCGTGAAGCGCTGCTGCATTGCGCGGTGTACGCGGGCGTACCGGCGGCGATCGATGCGTTTCGCGCGGCGCAGGAAGTGATCGACAGTTACCAGAAGCCTGAGTGACAGCACTGTCCCCTTCGCGAGCAAGCCCGGTCCCACAGGGTTTATGATCGCCACAGATCCAATGTGGGAGCGGGCTTGCTCGCGAAGAGGCCCGAAAGATCAAACCCGGCCTCAGGCTAGATCCACCCGCCCCACTGCAGGAAGAAAATCCCGATGTTGGTGGTGATCGCCGCCATCAGCGTGGTCAGCACAATGATCGCCGCCGCCAGTTCATGATTGCCCTGCGCCGCACGGGCCATGACAAAACTGGCGGCGGCGGTCGGGCTGCCGAAGTACAGAAACAGAATCCCCAGTTCCGCCCCGCGAAAGCCCCACAGCCATGCACCCAGCGTGGCGATCACCGGCAGGCCGACCATCTTCACCAGACTCGAACTGAGCGCCATCTTCCCGCTCTTGCGCAGCGCCGCCAGCGACAGCGTGCCGCCAATGCAGATCAGTGCCAGCGGCAGCGTGGTCTGTGCCAGGTACTGGCCGGAGGTTTCCAGCCAGCCCGGCAGACCGATCTTGAAATAAGCGAACGGCGCCGCCGCGATCACGCTGATGATCAACGGATTGCTGACCACGCTTTTGCAGATGCTCCACGGGTCCGACTTGATCACCGGGCTGTAGACCGCCAGCACGATGGTCGACAGGGTGTTGTAGAACAGGATCACCAGCGCCGCGAGAATCGCGCCGAGGGAAATCCCGTAGTCACCGTACATGCTCGCCGCCAGCGCCAGGCCGATCACCCCGTTGTTGCCGCGAAACGCGCCTTGGGTGTAGATGCCGCGATCTTCACGCGGACAACGGAAAATCGCCCAGCCCCAGGCGACGGCAAAACTGACCAGCGTGGCGAGGGCAAAATAGATCAGCAGCGCCGGCTGCAGCGCGGCGTGCAGGTCGGCGTGCAGGATGCCGAGAAACAGCAGCGCCGGCATGGTGACGTTGAACACCAGCGACGAAGCCGTATGGATGAAGTTGTCGTTGATCCAGTCGATGCGCTTGAGCAGCACACCGAGAAACAGCATGGCAAACACCGGCGCGGTGATGTTCAGGGTTTCAAGAAAAATAGCCAGCATGCCGGGGAGCCTTGGAGGTGAGCGTCGTTAGGGGGCTAATGATAAGCCACTTTCACCCCGATCGTTCCCACGCTCTGCGTGGTAACGTCTCCTGTGACGCTCCGCGTCACGCTGTTGGGACGCGGAGCGTCCCGGGCTGCATTCCCACGCGGAGCGTGGGAACGATCCACACCCCTCAAACAGATCAAGTAATCGGCGCCGGATTGAACAACGTAATGTCGTTATGCAGCTTGTGCTTCTCCGCCCACGTCTGCTGCTTGCCGCTCGCCACATCCAGGTAGTAGTGGAACAACTCCCAGCCCAATTCTTCGATGCTCGCGCGCCCAGTAGCAATCCGCCCGGCATCGATATCGATCAGATCCGGCCAGCGCTGCGCCAGTTCGGTACGAGTCGAAACCTTCACCACCGGCGCCATGGCCAGACCATAAGGCGTGCCACGCCCGGTAGTGAATACGTGCAGGTTCATCCCCGCCGCCAGTTGCAACGTACCGCAGACGAAATCACTCGCCGGCGTCGCACAGAAGATCAAACCCTTCTGCTTGAAGCGCTCACCCGGGCCGAGCACACCGCTGATCGCGCTGCTGCCGGACTTCACGATCGAGCCCAACGACTTCTCGACGATATTCGACAACCCGCCCTTCTTGTTGCCCGGCGTGGTATTGGCGCTGCGATCCGCTTCGCCCTTGGCCAGATAGCGGTCGTACCAGTCCATCTCGCGCACCAGTTCCTCGGCAACGGTTTTGCTCTGCGCCCGAGAGGTCAGCAGGTAGATCGCATCGCGCACTTCGGTGACTTCGGAAAACATCACCGTCGCCCCCGCCCGCAGCAGCAAGTCCGAGGCGTAACCCAGCGCGGGGTTGGCGGTAATGCCGGAAAACGCATCGCTGCCGCCGCACTGCATACCGAGGATCAGCTCGGACGCCGGCACGGTTTCCCGGCGGCGCTGGTCGAGTTTCTTCAGGCGAACTTCGGCCAGTTCCATGATCTGCTCGATCATCTCGGTGAAACCGTGACTGGAATCCTGCAAGCGATACAGCCACGGCTCGCTCAGATCCACCGAGGCATCGTCCTCGTGCATCACCTGCCCGGCCTGCAATTTCTCGCAGCCCAGGCTGATCACCAACGCCTCGCCACCGAGGTTCGGGTTGCGCGCCAGATTGCGCACGGTGCGGATCGGGATGTAAGCGTCGGTCGCCGTGATGGCCACGCCGCAACCGTAACTGTGGGTCAGCGCCACCACGTCATCGACGTGCGGGTACTTGGGCAACAGTTCGTCCTTGATCCGCTTCACCGCGTGATCGAGCACCCCGGTGACGCATTGCACGGTGGTGGTGATCCCGAGGATGTTGCGCGTGCCGACAGTGCCGTCGGCGTTGCGATATCCCTCGAACGTGAAGCCTTCCAGGGGCGCCTGGGCGTCCGGCACTTCGGTGGACAGCGGCAGGCTGTCCAGCGGTGGCGCGGTCGGCATGCGCAGTTGATCTTCCCTGACCCAACTGCCACGGGGAATCGGCTGCAACGCGTAGCCGATGATCTGGCCGTAGCGAATCACCGTGCCGCCCTCGGGGATATCCACGAGGCTGACCTTGTGACTCTGCGGCACGAAATCCACCGTTACCAGGCCATCGGCAAATGCGGTGCCGGCCGGCACGCCCTGGTCGTTGACCACTACCACTACGTTGTCCCGCTCGTGCAGGCGGATGTAGCGCGGCGAGTCGGAATGTTCAATCAACTGCATGACGCCGCTCCTCAGGAATGCGCTTGAGACAATTTGCCGGTGGCTTCGGAACCGCCCTGGGTTGGCGGCTCTTTAAGGACCACACGTTTGATCGGGCCGACTATCACCAGGTAGCTGAACACCGCCACGAGTGCGTTGGCACCGACGAACACCAGCGCCCATTTGAACGAGCCGGTCGAACTGATGATGTAACCGATGACGATCGGAGTGGTGATCGAGGCGATGTTGCCGAAGGTGTTGAACAGGCCACCGCTCAGACCGGCGATCTGTTTCGGCGAAGTGTCGGACACCACCGCCCAGCCCAGAGCCCCCACGCCTTTGCCGAAGAACGCCAAGGCCATGAAGCCGACCACCATCCATTCAACGTCGACATAGTTGCACGCCACGATGCTGCTCGAAACTAGCAGACCGGCAATGATCGGCGCCTTGCGGGCAAAGGTCAGCGAATGGCCCTTGCGCAGCAGGTAATCGGAAATCACCCCGCCGAGCACGCCGCCGATAAAGCCGCAGATCGCCGGCAACGAGGCGATGAAACCGGCCTTGAGGATGGTCATGCCGCGTTCCTGCACCAGGTACACCGGGAACCAGGTCAGGAAGAAATAGGTGATGCCGTTGATGCAGTACTGGCCCAGGTAAACGCCGAGCATCATGCGATTGGTCAGCAATTGGCGGATGTAATCCCACTTCGGACCGTCAGCCTTTTTGCCTTGTTTCTGGTCCATGTCGACCATGCCGCCGTTGTCGGCGATGAACTTCACTTCCGCTTCGTTGGCCATCGGGTGTTGGCGCGGGCTGTGGATAACCTTGAGCCAGACCAGCGAGAACACGATGCCGAGCAGGCCCATGACGATGAACACGTGCTCCCAGCCAAAGGAGAACACGATCCAGCCCATCAGCGGCGCGAACAACACGGTGGCGAAGTATTGCGCCGAGTTGAAGATCGCCGAAGCGGTGCCGCGCTCGGCGGTCGGGAACCAGGCCGCCACAATGCGGGCGTTGCCGGGGAACGATGGCGCCTCGGCCAGACCCACCAGGAAGCGCAGCATGAACAGCGCGACGATGGCCGTGGACATGCCGAATTCACCGACGAAGCCTTGCAGCACGGTGAACAGCGACCAGGTGAAAATGCTCAGGGCATAGACTTTTTTCGAGCCGAAGCGATCGAGCAGCCAGCCGCCTGGAATTTGCCCGGCCACGTAGGCCCAACCGAAAGCAGAGAAGATGTAGCCGAGGGTGACCGCGTCGATGCCGAGGTCTTTTTGCAAACTGGAACCGGCGATCGCGATGGTGGCGCGGTCGGCGTAGTTGATCGTGGTCACCAAAAACAGCATGAGCAAGATCAAATAGCGGACGTGAGTCGGCTTGGACGATTGCATGTAGATGTACTCCCACTGATTATTTTTATGCGGGTAAAACATTCTTTGGTCTTGTGCCGCGCAGGGCCTCAGGCGAAGGCCCGGCGCGGGTGCAGCGATTTACGAACCGATGTAGCTGGTCTTCACGACCGTGTAGAACTCTTGCGCATAGCGGCCTTGCTCACGTGAGCCATAGGATGAACCCTTACGGCCACCGAACGGAACGTGATAATCGACACCGGCGGTCGGCAGGTTGACCATCACCATCCCGGCCTGGGAATGACGCTTGAAGTGGTTGGCGTACTTCAGCGACGTGGTGGCGATGCCCGCCGACAAACCGAATTCGGTGTCGTTGGCCATGGCCAGTGCTGCCTCGTAATCGGCCACGCGGACGATGTTGGCCACCGGGCCGAAGATCTCTTCGCGGCTGATGCGCATCGAGGCTTCGCTGTCGGCAAACAGGGTCGGAGCGAGGAAGTAGCCCTCGGTGTCGCAGGTCACCAGAGCACCGCCGCTGACCAGACGCGCACCTTCGGACTGACCGATGTCGATGTACTTCATGTCCTGCTCGAGCTGCGCTTGCGAAACCACCGGACCGATGTCGGTGCCAGCCTTCAGCGCGTGGCCGACCTTGATCGACTTCATGCGCTCGGCCATGGCTTCGACGAACTTGTCGTGAATCCCGGCAGTGACGATCAGTCGGCTCGAAGCCGTGCAACGCTGACCAGTGGAGTAGAACGCGCTCTGCACCGACAGCTCGACCGCCTGCTTGAGGTCGGCGTCGTCGAGAATGATCTGCGGGTTCTTGCCGCCCATCTCCAACTGAACCTTGGCCTGGCGCGACACGCAATTGACCGCGATCTGCCGACCCACACCGACAGAGCCGGTGAAGCTGATGCCGTCGACTTTCGGGCTGTTGACCAAAGCTTCGCCAACCACGCGGCCGCTGCCCATCACCAGGTTGAACACGCCGGCAGGGAAACCTGCGCGGGAGATGATTTCAGCCAGGGCCCAGGCGCAACCCGGCACCAGATCCGCTGGCTTCAACACCACGCAGTTGCCGTAGGCCAGGGCCGGGGCGATTTTCCACGACGGGATGGCAATCGGGAAGTTCCATGGGGTGATCAGGCCGACCACACCCAGGGCTTCGCGGGTGACTTCGACGTTGACGCCCGGACGCACCGACGGCACGTAGTCGCCGGACAGGCGCAGGCACTCGCCAGCGAAGAACTTGAAGATGTTGCCGGCGCGGGTCACCTCGCCGATGGCTTCGGGCAAGGTCTTGCCCTCTTCCCGGGCCAGCAGGGTGCCGAGCTCTTCGCGGCGGGCGAGGATTTCGGTGCCGACTTTGTCCAGCGAATCGTGACGGGCCTGAATGCCCGAGGTCGACCACGCCGGGAACGCGGCGCGCGCGGCGTCGATGGCGGCGTTGACCTGAGCCAGGTCAGCCTTGGCGTAATCGCCGATGGTGTCGCTCAGTTCGGACGGGTTGATGTTCGCCGAGTAATCGTTACCGGCGACCCATTCACCGTTGATGTAGTTGTCATAGCGCTTGGTCACGAATCATTCTCCTGACGCAAAAGGCCGCTGATTGCTCAGCGGCCTTGTTTATAGAGGTGTGTTACTGCGCACCTTGCTTGTCGATCAGCGCAGCGAGCATTTCGTACTCTTCGCCGGTCAGGTCAGTCAGCGGCGCCCGCACCGGGCCTGCGTCATAGCCGGCGATCTTGGCGCCTGCCTTGACGATGCTCACGGCGTAACCGGCCTTGCGGTTGCGGATGTCCAGGTACGGCAGGAAGAAGTCGTCGATGATCTTGCCGACGGTGGCGTGATCTTCGCGGGCAATCGCGTGGTAGAAGTCCATCGCGGTTTTCGGGATGAAGTTGAACACCGCCGACGAGTAGACCGGCACGCCCAGGGCCTTGTAGGCAGCGGCGTAGACTTCGGCGGTCGGCAGACCACCGAGGTAGCTGAAGCGATCGCCGAGGCGACGACGGATCGACACCATCAGTTCGATATCGCCCAGACCGTCCTTGTAACCGATCAGGTTCGGGCAGCGTTCGGCCAGACGCTCCAGCAGCGGGGCGGTCAGGCGGCAGACGTTGCGGTTGTACACCACCACACCGATGTTGACCGATTTGCACACCGCTTCAACGTGGGCGGCGACGCCGTCCTGGCTGGCTTCGGTCAGGTAGTGCGGCAGCAGCAACAGACCTTTGGCGCCCAGACGCTCGGCTTCCTGAGCGTATTCGATGGCCTGGCGGGTCGAACCGCCGACACCGGCGAGGATTGGCACGCTGCTGGCGCAGGTGTCGACGGCAGTCTTGATGATTTCCGAGTATTCGCTGGCAGCCAGGGAGAAGAATTCACCGGTGCCACCGGCGGCGAACAGGGCTGAAGCACCGTACGGGGCCAGCCATTCCAGGCGTTTGATGTAGCCAGCGCGGTTGAAATCGCCCTGGGCATTGAAATCGGTCACCGGGAACGAGAGCAGGCCGGCGGAGAGGATGGACTTCAGTTCTTGTGGATTCATTATTCGAACACCCTGGTAGCAACGTTTTTTTGTGAGTGGACCGTTCAGCCTTCGCCGAAGTTGTAGGTCATCGTACAACTTAAAATATAACCGTCAACTGCATTTCATCGTTGGAGGGCATTTTTTGTCGGACAGGATTTCTTTTTGACGTAGGAAATTTCTCGACTAGCCTGAACTTAACTGTATATACATACAGTTAAATACAACCTGCCGACGACATATCAAGGAGAAAGAAATGTCCGGTCTACAAACAAAATGCTTCGAAAAACCTGCACCGGTCATCGCCCGTTTTGATGACTTGTTTACCCCCGGCGGCATCGCCTTCAATGCCGAAAACCCGCACTTGCTGTTGCACACCGCCGACGCGCACAGCGATGTCGAACCCGTGACCGCCCTGCCCGCTCAAGCCTTGAAAGGCAAGCCGCAACTGCGCTTCGAAGGTGCGGAACACACGGCTATCGGCGATAACACCCGACTGCGCTTCGTTGAAAATGCCGAGCCGCTACTCGCGCAAAACGTGCCCCTGCATCTGCCGAACGGGTTGGCGCTGACCTACGGCCAGGTGCTGGCACTGGGTGGTGATTTCTATGGAATCGTCGACCGCCCGATCAATGAAGGATCGACCCCGGCTGATCGCCTTCAGCGCTTCACGGCAGCCTTCGACAGCCTCGCAGCGCTGCCCGCTTCTAAAGTTGAAGCGACGCAAATTCTCGCGATCATGCAAAAGGAGATCGACGCGGTTAAACAGGCAATCAAGGACGGCAAGCAGCCTCATGAGGCCTACGACGCGTTAGGAGATACGTTGTCGGAAGAGTGGAACAAAATCACCGGCGGCGGCAGTTTCGTCTCGGCGCTGTTTCCGCTCGGTCGCTATCTGAAACTGGCGGCGAACAACGCCGACCATTTCGGCGAATGGGCCCGACAAGCCTACATCGCCGGGCACACCGTTGCCCTGCAAAACGCCGCTGCCGCCCACGCCAGTCAGGACGAGCTGCAACTGGAGCGGGCCTACGCGATGAACGCATTCGCCGACCACTACCTCACCGACCTGTTTTCCTCCGGACATTTGCGGGTGCCGCGCAAGGCCATGGCCGCCGCGGTGACACCAAGCGATCTGGGCTCGCTGATCACTCGCTTCATGCACGACGAAGACAGCAAGTTCGGCCTCAAGGTACGCAACGGCCATGGCGAGCAATGGCGGGCATTCGGTGACAAGCGCTACTTCGATGCCACGGACGCCGACAACCGCAATCAAGTGAATCAAGCCGTACAGGATTCGGCAAACGAGGTGTATGCCGCGTATTCAAGCGGCAACGTGCCGACCACCTTCAACGCGCTGCAACGGTTGCCGGATCTGACGGCCGTGCTCGATCCGGCCAACAACTTCTCGCCACTGTTCCGCGTCGAGGGCAACAAAGTCCTGCGGCGCAAGGACGTCAACAACCTCAACGACACCGCCACCGTCGACGACTGGTGGGGCTGGAGCACTTACCTGCTGCTCAAGGACTATCACCCAACCGGCAACACGAATTAAGGAGCGATTCGATGACCCTCAAATTGAAACTGGAACTGGCCTCGGGCCAATCGTTGAAAGGGGCGCCGCTGCAATTGCTGCGCGATGGCGTGGCTATCGCCCGCGCGTCGGTGGATGCTCATGGCCAGGCGACTTTCGACGTCAGGCCCGGCCCGGGCAAACTGGCGGTCAGGGTGGATCGTTCGATTCTGCCCCGGAGCTGAAATGCCCGGACAAGATTGCCCCGGCGCGCCTCAGCGATTCGCCGGGTAAAGTGCGACGACTGCCGCGAAGGATCGCGGCAGATCTTTCAAGGAGAGCGAAACATGACGTTTGCCGCTGCACACCTTCCACAATTCCCCGATCACGCCAGCGACTCGATCATCCTGCGGTTATCGACTCTGGATGACGACCTGATCGTCCGTGTACCCGATGGCCAGAACACACCGCCGAACTGGGATGTGTACCCGATCCTCGGTGATGACCCGGAAGAGCCTGAATGGCTTGGTTTGTCGGAGCCGACCGGCGTCTGGGATGACGTACTCGATGACATGGTTGGCCTGACCGGGATCGAACTGAGCATCCCGAGATTCGAGCTGGAAAAGTACCTGAACAGCACCGTTGAACTGCGCTACAAGTTTGCTGATGAGGCCAGTCTGGAGCCTTCCTCCGAACCGTTGACGCTACATATAGAGACCTGAGCCAGCCGTTTTCCCGCAGACCAGGCATACCTTCCCGAACCCATCGACCGTTCGTCGAAACTGTTATTTCTAATAGGTGCCGTGCACATCCATTCCCGGCTTCAATCGCTGAGGAGTTAACGAACCGGCTCCGTCAGCCCAACAAAATGGCTGCGTTCTGAACAGGGTTCAAATGGATGTGAAAAGGAGTTTGATCATGACTGCACAAGTCAAAGCCTTGGAGGCACCGGATCTCGAAGAAGCCGTGAATGGTGTGCTCCACGTTGGCAAACTGAAGGGAGACGCTCACAGTGTTGTGCCGCCTTTCTCCCAGGCCGCTGTTGGCGACGTGATTAACATGCACGTAAGGACCTCGACCGGTAACGAATGGCAAGGGACCCGTGTACTGACCTCAGCCGAGGTGGGAAGGCCAGTGATCTTCGCCATCTCCAAAGATGTCTTTGAGAAAAAACTTGTTCCCGGTGCGAAGGCCGAATTGCATTACACCGTCACCAGAAACAACGGTAATGCTGAGTCTTCCCCGTTGCTGACAGTTCAACTCGAACGATAAGCAACAATCACCCCTGCGCCTGTGCCTCTTCATGAGCCTGGCGCAGCCGTTCGCGGCTGTTGGTCAGGTGCAGGCGCATGGCCGTACGAGCGGCATCGGAATCCTGACGGGCGATGGCGTCGTAGATTTCCTCGTGCTCGCGACTCAGGCGATTCATGTAGTGCTGCTGATCGTCATGGGCCAGTCGTGCCGAGTTATAGGTGACGCCCCGGAAGAGCCCGAATGGCAGGGTTTGTCGAAACCGACCGGCACTTGGGATGACGCCCTCGATGACATGGTCGGCCTGACCGGGATCGAACTGAGCATCCCCAGATTCGAACTGGAAAAGTACCTGAACAGCACCGTTGAACTGCGCTACAAGTTTGCTGATGAGGCCAGTCTGGAGCCTTCCTTCGAACCGTTGAAGCTCTACGTTGAAGCCTGAGACCCGCCAGCACCGCTCGTCGAAACTGTTAGTTTTTACAGGTGCGCCGACAGAATGACTGCTCCTAGGCTGAGACTCAATTCTCAGTCCAGGAGCTGCAATCATGAAAGTGACCTACACGCTCAAGAACCCCGTGGGCAATCGGCGGTATTTCATGTTCGACGGGATTATCTTTAAGACCGACATTCTGAAATTCGAGGGTGTCGACCAGCAGTACATCGTCACCAAAAGAACCCTGGTTGTGCCCTTCGATATCGAAGAGCCCATCACCGATGTCATGCTCGAGACCGAGGTTTATAAACCTTGAAACAATCGACAACTCGAACGATAGGCAACAATCAACCCTGCGCCTGCGCCTCTTCATGAGCCTGGCGCAGTCTTTCCCGGCTGTTGGTCAAATGCAGGCGCATGGCCGCGCGGGCGGCATCGGAATCCTGACGGGCGATGGCGTCGTAGATTTCCTCGTGCTCGCGACTCAGGCGATTCATGTAGTGCTGCTGATCGTCATGGGCCAGTCGCGCCGAATTCAGGCGAGTACGCGGAATGATGCTGGTGCCCAGGTGGGTCATGATGTCGGTGAAGTACCGGTTGCCGGTGGACAGCGCGATTTGCAGGTGAAACTGAAAGTCCGAGGCCACCGCATCGCTGGCGTGGGCCACGCTTTCATTCAACGCATCGAGGGCGGCGCGCATCGCGGCCAGTTGTTCGGCGCTGCGACGCTGCGCGGCAAGGCCGGCGGATTCGACTTCGAGGCTGATACGCAATTCGAGAATGGCCAGCACGTCACGCAGGGTGACCACTGTAGCCGGATCGATCCGGAAACCGCTGGGGCTCGGGGTATCGAGCACAAAAGTGCCGATGCCATGACGGGTTTCCACCTGACCTGCGGCCTGTAGCCGGGAGATCGCCTCGCGCACCACGGTGCGGCTGACACCATGGGCTTCCATGATCGCCGACTCGGTGGGCAACTTGTCGCCACGCTTGAGCAGACCGTCGCGGATCTGCTCGGTCAGCACCGTCACCAGTTCTTGAGCCAGGCTGCGGCGCTTGCGAGGGAGGCGCGGGGTGTCGATCAGGTTTTCCATGGTCTGCATCTTGTCTCGAAAATTCGGCTTGTGGGCATCATAGCTCAAGCGGGTTGTACGATCACTTTCCGTTTCCACACAAAACCTGTGGGAGCTGGCAAGCCAGCTCCCACGAGGAACGTATGGATATATCAGGCGGTCACGGTCTGCTCGACCAGATGCCCGCCATCGATCCGCACATGCCGTGGATGGAAGCGCTTGAGGCTGCTGCGATGGCCGACGCTGACGATGCTCAGGCCGGGCAACTGATCGATCAGCGCCTGATACAGCGTGGCTTCGTCTTCTTCATCCATCGCCGACGTCGCTTCGTCCATGTACAGCCATTGCGGTGCGTAAAGCAGCGCGCGGGCGAAGGCCAGACGTTGCTGTTCACCCGGCGACAACATGCGCTGCCAGTGGTTGGCCTCGTCCAGTCGCGCGACAAGATGCGGCAAACGGCAAGTCTCCAACACCTGTGCATAACGCTCGGGCGCGTAGGTGTCGCCCGGTTGTGGATAACTCAAGGCATCGCGCAGCGTGCCAATTGGTAGATACGGCTTTTGCGGCAGGAACAGATAACGCGAAGCCGGCAGGCGAATGCTGCCGTGCCCGGCCGGCCACAAATGGCCCATCGCCCGCAGCAGCGTGGATTTACCACTGCCGGAACGACCGCTGAGCATCACCCGATCGCCCTGCTCCACGGTCATGTCGGCGCTGGTCAGCAGGTGACGACCGTCGGCCAGATCGAGGCCGAGGTTACGAACCTTCAGCTCATCGCCCTGATTCTGCACGTCGATGGCCGGTGCACGTTCTTCGTTGTCGGTCATCGCCTGGCGGAAACTCAGCAGACGATCACACGTGGCGCGCCACGCGGCGAGATCCGAATACGCGTTGATGAACCAGCTGAAGTTCTCCTGCACATTGCCGAATGCCGAGTTGATCTGCATCAGCTCACCCAGTTCGATCTTGCCGGTCAGGTAACGCGGGGCCGCGACGATGAACGGGAAGATGATTGCGATCTGGCCGTAACCCGAGGTGAAGAACGTCAGGCGCTTGGACACCCGCATGATGTCCCAGAAGTTGTGCCAGACCAGCCCGAAGCGGTTGCTCAGACGACGATTCTCGTTCGGCTCGCCGTTGTACAGCGCAATGCTTTCGGCGTTCTCACGTACCCGTACCATGGAGAAACGCAGGTCAGCTTCGAAGCGTTGTTGTTGGTTGTTCAGACCGATCAGGCGTCGACCGATCAGGTGCGTCAGCCAGCTGCCGACTGCCGCATACAACAGCGCACACCAGAACATGTAGCCGGGAATCTCGATGCCGAACACTTCGATGCTGCCGGAGACGCCCCACAGAATGATCGAAAACGACACCAGGCTGACCACCGTGCGGATCAGGCCCAACGCGAGACTCAAGGTGTTGCTGGTGAAGGTATTGAGGTCTTCTGAAATCCGCTGGTCAGGGTTGTCGGTGTAGCCGCCCTGCTCCAACTGGTAGTAATTCTTGTGCCCGAGCCAGCGCTTGAAATGGTTCTCGGTGAGCCATGCCCGCCAACGGATGGTCAGCATCTGCGTCAGGTACAGGCGATACACCGCGCCGAGAATCGCCACCGCCGCAATGCCGCAGAAATACAGGATCAACTGCCAGAACGCCGCCTCATCCTTCTTCTGCAGGGCGTTATAGAAATCCTTGTACCAACTGTTGATCCACACCGAGATCGCCACGCTGAACAATGTCAGCGCGATCACGGCGATCAGCAACGTCCAGGCCTTGCCCTTCTCTTCGCTGCGCCAGTAAGGCGTGGTCATGGCCCACACCTTGCGAAAAAACTGCCCGCGCACAGTATCGTTGACCGCGGAATATTCAGCGTTCTGATTCATGGAAAAGGCTCGATAAAGAAAAGAACAGACACGCACCGATCATAGATGATCGGTGCGTTTTATCGCGAGGGCTGGCGATGGTCGTTCAGCGCAGGTTCAGCGACGAACCGGGCGCTTCTGCAGTTTGCGCTGCAGGGTGCGCCGGTGCATGCCCAGGGCGCGGGCAGTAGCGGAAATGTTGCCTTCGTGCTCGGTCAGCACGCGCTGGATATGCTCCCACTGCAGGCGATCTACCGACATCGGATTTTCCGGCACCAGGCTGTCGAGGTCGGCGTGCTCGGAGAGCAGCGCTGCCAGCACGTCGTCGGCATCCGCCGGTTTGCACAGGTAATTGCACGCGCCGCGCTTGATCGCCTCGACCGCGGTGGCAATGCTCGAATAACCGGTGAGGATCACCACGCGCATTTCCGGGTCCAGCTCCAGCAGTTTCGGCAGCAGGACCAGACCGGAGTCGCCGTCCATCTTCAGGTCCAGCGCGGCATAGTCCGGCAGATCGGCCTGAGCGATGGTCAGGCCTTCCTCGGCGGAACCGGCGGTGCTGACGCGAAAGCCGCGGCGCGCCATGGCCCGGGCCATCACTCGGGTAAACGTCGCGTCATCGTCGACCAGCAGCAAATGCGGCAGTTCTTCGCCTTCGACTTGGATTTCTTCACTCATGTTGGTCTCCTCGGGCGCCGTGAGGCAGGCGCAGCTCGGTGAGCGTGCCGCCTTCCTCATGACTATAGAGTTTCACTGAGCCGCCGGCGCGTGTCACGCTGGCCTTGCTCAAAAACAGGCCCAGGCCGAAACCTTTGCCCTTGGTGGTAAAAAACGGTTTGCCGATCTGCTCGGCGATGGCCAGCGGCACACCGGCACCATGATCGCGGATGCTGATGGTCAGGTCTTCGGCGGTCCAGTCCAGGGTCACCTGAAGGTTTTCCGGGCAGGCGTCGGCGGCGTTGTTCAACAGATTCAACAGGGCCTGGGTCAGATCCGGCGGCGGCGCCACACGCGGCAACGGGCCCTGGCCCAGACGCTGGAAGCGATAACTGGCTTCCGGGCGCATCAGATGCCAGCGGTTGAGCGCCTCGTCAAGCCACTCGGTAACGTCCTGCATCTCCACCGCCATCCGGCGATTGGCCTCGGCAGCACGCACCAGTTGTTGCAGAGTCTCCTTGCAGAGCTTCACCTGATCCTTCAGAACCTTCAGGTCTTCCTGAAGCATCGGGTCGTGATGATCCTGCTGCATTTCGTTGAGCAACACACTCATGGTCGCCAGCGGTGTGCCCAGTTCATGGGCGGCACCGGCGGCCTGAGTCGCGACGGCCAGCAATTGCTGATCGCGCAGGCCTTCTTCCCGGCGGATCGCGCGCAACTCTTCCTGGCGGCGCAGCTCTTCAGCCATGCGCGCGGCGAAGAACGTAATCACTGCCGCCGCCAGGGCAAAGCTCAGCCACATGCCGTAGATCTGCAGGTTCTCCCGGGCGACCGGCAGGGTTTCCAGCGGATAGAAATGTGTCAGCATCAATGTGTACAAAGCCAGCGCAATGCCCGACAGCACCACCGAATAACGCCACGGCAGCGTCACCGCAGCGATGGTCAGCGGCACCAGATAATACGAAACGAACGGGTTGGTCGAGCCACCGGAGAAATACAGCAAGGCACTGTGGATAACCAGATCGCAGGCCAGTTGCAACGCGTATTCGAGCTCGGTCACCGGCCACGAAGTGCGCAGGCGCACGGCGGTGAACACACACAGCAGAATCGAACAGCCGAGGGTCATCACCAGTTGCACCCACGGCAACGGCAACAAATCCAGCCAGTAGGCCAGGCCCACGGAACCAGCCTGCGCAGCGAGCACCAGGGTGCGGATGAAAGTCAGCCGCCAGAGGTTCTGGCGAGTGGCGGAAGTCAGTTGTACGGGGGCGAGCATGAGCTCTCCTGATGAGCGCTCCAGGCGGATCGCACGGAGTATAACCAAGGCGCGGGCTCGAGAGGCGAAAGTGCGGCAAACGACCACATGGCGCAAAGATTTTCTGCGGCTATAAGGGCGTCTTCGCTATGGGCGGTCTCCGGCGTTGCGCACCGCGACCTGACGCACAAAAAAGCCGGCTATCTGCTCTCGATAGCCGGCTTGTGAGATTCGTCAGTTTCCCATTCCGTACGACCCCTTTGTCTGCAGCATTTTCACGTGATCCCAACCTTCGGGCTCTGATCCAAATGGGCCGCCGACCTCGTTGTTTTTGAGGAAAACCCAATACGAAAAATTGCCTGGACTTCGCTCCTGGAGCCAAACTGAATAACCTTGAGCTTCTGCATCCGCTCGTTCTTGTGCATTCATCTTCAATTTCCTTATTCGCAGTTGTCGTGTTTGCAGCCGAGTGCAATGACGGCTCACAAACATGCTCAATCTGCCGGCGAAATCCGTCTACTGTCAGAACTAACAGGTACACCGCTATATACGACGGACGGCGTGCGCACGTATCTGTATAGAAGTTGTAACTGGGCGAACCGGATCATAAAAGCTAGAGTCTGATGGTTTCACGCAGGCCCCCGAACCATCACCTGCGCCCTCATCAAGGAGCTTTCATGCACACATTTCGCCGCAGCGCCGCCCTTCTCGCCCTGACCGTCGGCAGCATCGCCAGCCTTCCGGCCCTGGCCGCCGATGAGCTGCACTACAACCAGATTTCCCTGCGCGCCGAAGTCAGCCAGGAAGTGGCCCGCGACCTGATGATCGTGACCCTCTACACCGAAGAACAAAACACTGACCCGGCCAAACTCGCCGCCGACGTCAGCACCACCATGAACAAGGCACTGGCCCAGGCCAAGCAAGTCAAAGACATCACCCTGCGCCAGGGCAGCCGCAACAGCTACCCGATCTACGACACCAAGGGCCAGAAAATCACCGGCTGGCGCGAACGCGCCGAACTGCGCCTGGAAAGCGCCGACTTCGCCGCCCTGTCCAAACTCACCGGTGAGCTGCTGACCGACCTGAAAATGGGCGGCATGGACTTCGCCATCGCCGACCCGACCCGCAAGGCCAGCGAAGACAAACTGCTGAAAGAAGCCGTCACCGCCTTCAAGGCCCGCGCCCAACTGGCCACCGACGCCCTGGGCGGCAAGGGTTACAAAATCGTCAACCTGAACCTCAACAGCAACGGCTTCCCACAACCGTACATGCGCGCCCCGATGATGATGAAAGCCGCGGGCATGGATTCGGCGCCCGTCACGCCTGAAGTCGAAGCCGGCACCAGCCAGGTCAGCCTGACCGCTGATGGCTCGATTGAAGTGTTGATGCAGTGATTGAGTGACGGCTGAATGAAAAACCGGCGATCAGTGGTGATCGCCGGTTTTTTTGTGCCCGGGATTTGTGTTGTCAGCTCTGCCGTCATCGCTGGCAGGCTAGCTCCCACCAGTTCTGCGCATTTATTGAAATCGCGCACGACCCTGTGGGAGCGGGCTTGCCCGCGATGAACGATGACGCGGTCTCAAGCACGCGGATCAACCCGGTCCAGCGCGCGGTTCACCGCCAGCTCGGCCAGCATGATGATCTGCTGGATCCCGAGCGCCGTACTGCGCTGCGAACCGCTGAGCTCATTGGCGAAATTGCTCGCGATGGTACTGGCCGAGGCCAGGGACTCGCAGGCATTGGCCAGCAGGCTTTCGGTGTCGACGTTGGGCGTGACCATGTACATCGTGCTCGGGCGCGGTTTGGAAGGATTGGGGCACAGGTAATAGTCGAGGGCGCGTTTGATGGCTTCGCGGTTGCGGGCGAGGTCTTCGGCGCGCATGGCTTCTTCGAGGGGCGTGGGTGATTCGAGGGGTGGGTCGGGTATCAGCTTATCCATGTAGCAATTTCTCCAGGTTATGGAGCCACTTTTCCCGATCTCACTCGAAGAAGAGGTGGCAGCTATGTACGGGGTGAGATCACCGGTATGGATACCCGGCAGGACATTCGTCCACCCGTACACAGCCGCCATAAAGAATCGCTGACAGTCTAAACTGGCGGCGATTATGAAGGGGCTCGCACAAGTATCCAAATGAATAGCCGGGATCTCACTCCCGGTCGCTGAATTGGCAGCGACAACCAAAGACTAGAGAGCGTGCTTCCGACGGACAACCTGAAAACATTGTGGGAAGGTTCGGTGAATCACACACATCTTTAAACATTCGAAAATGGAACGCGGAGCGTCCCGGGCTGCATTCCCACGCGGAGCGTGGGAACGATCAAGCAGTCCACAGTTGCTTTCCGCTTTCCGCTTTCCACCACTCAACACGATGAGCGTTAGCTCGAGTAAAGCTCTTGATCTTTTGGCCCCTTCGGAAGGCTGAGTGGAGGGATTCATCCGGGGGAGGGAGCGCAGCGACCGTGCGGCGAAGCCGCATGCATCGAGAGGAGGTGCAGCGAAGCAAACCGTAGGCGATGCCCCCGGATGAATCCCGGAACGAAGGAACCCCGAGCCCCAGCGAGGGGCCGTACGCCGGGGCCCAAGACCTTTGGTTACTTTGGGGCGTTTGCCAAAGTGACCCGCTGTAAGAGCGGAACCATAAGAAGCCGTTACCGCAGCAACGGATATGTACACAAGCCCAGATATACCGAGATAGACGCATCCCCTCAAAAAACGATATTTCCGAACACCCCCAAATCCCCGCTAACCTCAAACAACAACCACCTAAAAACCCACGGGCCAGACATGCAAAGACTCACCCTGAAACCACTCCTGATCACCCTCGCCCTGGCAACTACCGCACCCTTCGCAAACGCAGCAACAACCCTGGTCTACTGCTCCGAAGCCAGCCCCGCCGGCTTCGACCCCAGCCAATACACCAGCGGCACCGACTTCGACGCCTCCGCCGAAACCGTCTTCAACCGCCTCACCCAATTCAAACGCGGCGGCACCGAAGTCGAACCCGGTCTGGCGACCAAATGGGACGTAAGCCCGGACGGCCTCCAGTACACCTTCCACCTGCGCCAAAACGTAAAATTCCACACCACCGATTACTTTACCCCGACCCGAACCTTCAACGCTGACGACGTCCTGTTCACCTTCCAGCGCCTGCTCGACCCGGACAACGCCTTTCGCAAGGCCTACCCCGCCGAGTCCCCGTACTTCACCGACATGGGCCTGAACACAACAATCAAATCCGTGGAAAAACTCGACGACAACACCGTGCGCTTCAACCTGAACAACGTCGATGCCGCGTTCGTGCAAAACCTCGCCATGAGCTTCGCCTCGGTGCAATCGGCCGAATACGCCGCCCAATTGCTGAAGGAAGGCAAAGCAGCAGACCTCAACCAGAAACCGGTCGGCACCGGCCCGTTCGTGTTCAAGCGCTACCAGAAGGACGCGCAGATCCGCTACGCCGCGAACAAGGACTACTGGAAACCAGAGGACGTGAAGCTCGACAACCTGGTGTTCTCGATCACCCCGGACGCCGCCGTCCGCCTGCAAAAGCTCAAGACCGGCGAATGCCAGGTCAGCGGCTACCCGCGCCCCGCCGACATCGAAGTGATGGAAAAAGACCCGAATCTGCGGGTGTTGAAACAGGCCGGTTTCAACCTCGGCTTCCTCGCCTATAACACCACTCATCCACCGCTGGATCAGCTCAAAGTGCGCCAGGCACTGGATATGGCCATCGACAAACCGGCGATCATCAAGGCGGTTTACCAGAGTGCAGGGCAGTTGGCGCAAAACGCCTTGCCGCCAGCGCAATGGTCGTTCGATCCGAACATAAAAGACGCACCGCATGACCCTGTGAAAGCCAAAGCGCTACTCAAGGAAGCCGGGGTTGCACCGGGTATAACCATCAACCTCTGGGCCATGACCGTGCAGCGCGCCTCGAACCCGAATGCGCGGATGTCGGCACAGATGATCCAGCAGGATTGGGAGAAGATCGGTATCAAGGCCAACATCGTCAGCTATGAATGGGGCGAGTACATCAAGCGCGCCAAGAATGGCGAGCACGACGCGATGATCTACGGCTGGACCGGTGACAACGGCGACCCCGACAACTGGCTGGGCGTGCTGTACAGCTGCGCGGCGGTGAAGGGCAGCAACTACGCCAAATGGTGCGACCCGGCCTACGACAAGCTGGTGCAGCAGGCCAAAGTGTCCACCGATAAATCGCAACGGGTAAAACTGTATCAACAGGCGCAACTGATCCTTAAACAGCAGGTGCCGATCACGCCGATCGCCAACTCCACGGTGTTCCAGCCGCTGCGCAAGGAAGTCAGCGACTTCAAGATCAGCCCGTTCGGTCTAACCCCCTTCTATGGCGTGGGTATAAATAAGTAACACCCGGCCCCAATCCGGCGCGCACAGCGTGACCAATGCACCGTTTTGGGGCTCCATTTGCACCGTAAAAACCGCCCGCAAACGGTCAAATGCGTCAGAAGTTATACGGATGCGACATTAAGGTACGTTCGTGCCACGCTTTGACGCCGCCGAGCGCTCTGGATCTTGCATTGGGTATGGGCCCTGCATAAGTATCCGCAGGCACGACTCACGAGGTCGTACCTCACTACTAAAAAATGACAACAAATCATGAGGCCAACATGCTTAAACACGCGGTCATTCCGTTTTTAGTCGGCGCAGGCTTGTTAGCCTCCGCACCTTTCGCCACCGCTGCGACTAACCTGGTGTTCTGCTCCGAAGGCAGCCCGGCCGGTTTCGATCCAGGCCAATACACCACCGGAACCGACTTCGACGCCTCAGCCGAAACCATGTTCAACCGTCTGACCCAGTTCGAGCGTGGCGGTACCGCCGTGATTCCTGGTCTGGCGACCAAGTGGGACATCTCGGATGACGGCCTGACTTACACCTTCCACCTGCGTGAAGGCGTCAAGTTCCACACCACCCCGTATTTCAAGCCGACTCGTGAGTTCAACGCCGACGACGTGCTGTTCACCTTCAATCGCATGATTAACAAGGATGACCCGTTCCGTAAGGCGTACCCGACCGAATTCCCGTACTTCACCGACATGGGGATGGACACCAACATCACCAAGATCGATAAAGTCGACGACCACACCGTCAAGTTCACTCTGAAAGAAGTCGACGCCGCGTTCATCCAGAACATGGCCATGAGCTTCGCGTCGATCCAGTCCGCCGAGTACGCAGCCCAGCTGCTGAAAGAAGGCAAGGCTGCCGACATCAACCAGAAGCCGATCGGCACTGGTCCGTTCGTGTTCAAGAGCTACCAGAAAGACTCCAACATCCGCTACACCGGCAACAAGGAGTACTGGAAGCCTGAAGACGTGAAGATCGACAACCTGATCTTCGCCATCACCACCGACCCGTCGGTACGTATCCAGAAGCTGAAGAAGAACGAGTGCCAGGTCACCCTGTTCCCGCGTCCGGCCGACCTCGCGGCACTGAAAGCCGATCCTGCGCTGAAGATGCCTGACCAGGCCGGCTTCAACCTGGGCTACATCGCCTACAACGTGATGGACAAGGTCAAGGGCAGCAACGAGCCTAACCCGCTGGCTGACCTGCGTGTGCGCCAAGCGCTGGACATGTCGGTCAACAAGCCACAGATCATCGACTCGGTTTACCAGGGCGCGGGCCAACTGGCCGTCAACGCCATGCCACCGACCCAGTGGTCCTACGACACCACCATCAAGGACGCCAAGTACGATCCTGAGAAAGCCAAGCAGCTGCTCAAGGAAGCCGGCGTCAAGGAAGGTACCGAGATCGTTCTGTGGGCGATGCCGGTTCAGCGTCCGTACAACCCGAACGCCAAACTGATGGCCGAAATGCTCCAGTCCGACTGGAAGAAAATCGGTCTGAACGTGAAGATTCAAAGCTACGAGTGGGGCGAGTACATCAAGCGCTCCAAGGGTGGCGAGAACCAGGGCATGCTGATTGGCTGGAGCGGTGACAATGGTGATCCGGACAACTGGCTCAACGTGCTGTTTGGTTGCGACTCGCTGAGCGGCAACAACTTCTCCAAATGGTGCGACAAGAAATTCGACGGCCTCGTGAAAGAAGCCAAGCGCACCACTGACCAGGCCAAGCGCACCGAACTCTACAAAGAGGCGCAGCACGTCCTCAAAGATGCAGTCCCTATGACACCTATCGCTCACTCGACGGTGTATCAACCCATGCGCGCCAACGTGCAGGACTTCAAGATCAGCCCATTCGGCTTGAACTCCTTCTACGGCGTCAGCGTCAGCAAATAAAAGAGGCAGCGGCGACGTTTTCAGCGTCGCCGCTGTTTTTTTTGCCGAGAAGTAAGGAATTTGCCTACAACCTTTTCCAGCCCGTCTGACCGGGATGGTTTAGGACGTGTCGCCTTTTCCTACGAGTCTTTAGGACTCAGCGCATTTACTGCCAGACCCACGGCCCCTACCGTCGGGTTCTGACCAGTGACTGCGTGGGCTTTCGGTTTTTGCTGTTCGTTTCGGTTTGAGCTCAATGCAGCTACAACGTCCCTGGACGGGATCGCGGCGCATTGAAAAACACTAAAAAAGAGGGAGCGTCATGCGCCATACCTTGGTTTTTTCCGCATTGCTGGGCGCTGGCCTGTTGGCCGCCACGTCCGCCAGTTTCGCCGCCAGCGACAGTCTGGTGTTCTGCTCCGAAGGCAGCCCGGCCGGTTTCGATACCGCGCAGTACACGACGGCGACCGATAACGACGCCGCCGAACCGCTGTACAACCGCCTGGCCGAGTTCGAAAAAGGCGCGACCGGTGTAGTACCGGGCCTCGCAACCAGCTGGGATATTTCCGAGGACGGCCTCAAGTACACCTTTCACCTGCGTGAAGGGGTGAAATTTCATACAACGCCGTACTTCAAACCTACACGCGATTTCAACGCCGACGACGTGCTGTTCACGTTTAACCGCATGCTCGATCCGCAACAGCCTTTCCGTAAGGCTTATCCGACCGAGTTCCCGTATTTCAACGGGATGAGCCTCAACAAGAACATCGCCAAGGTCGAGAAGACCGGGCCGCTGACCGTGCAGTTCACGCTCAACAGCGTCGACGCCGCGTTCATCCAGAACATCGCCATGAGCTTCGCCGCCATTCTGTCCGCCGAATACGCCGACAAGCTGCTGGCCGAAGGCAAGCCGAGCGACATCAACCAGAAGCCGATCGGCACTGGCCCGTTCGTGTTCAAGAGCTACCAGAAAGACTCGAACATTCGCTACACCGGCAACCCGCACTACTGGGATCCGAGCCGGGTGAAGCTGAAGAACCTGATTTTCGCGATCAATACTGACGCCTCGGTACGTGTGCAGAAGCTCAAGGCCGGTGAATGTCAGGTCACCCTGCACCCGCGTCCGGCCGATGTGCCGGCACTGAAGAACGACCCGAAACTGCAATTGATCGAGAAACCAGGCTTCAACCTCGGCTATATCGCCTACAACGTGCGCCACAAGCCATTCGACCAGCTCGAAGTGCGTCAGGCGCTGGACATGGCGGTGAATAAACAGGGGATTCTCAACGCTGTTTATCAAGGCGCCGGCCAACTGGCCGTCAATGCCATGCCGCCGACCCAATGGTCCTACGACGACACGATCAAGGACGCCGCCTACAACCCGGAAAAAGCCAAAGAGCTGCTCAAGGCTGCAGGCGTCAAGGAAGGCACCGAGATCACCCTGTGGGCGATGCCGGTACAACGGCCGTACAACCCGAACGCCAAACTGATGGCCGAAATGCTCCAGGCCGACTGGGCCAAGATCGGTCTGAAAGTGAAGATCGTCAGCTACGAATGGGGCGAGTACATCAAGCGCACCAAGAATGGCGAGCACGACGTGAGCCTGATCGGCTGGACCGGTGACAACGGGGATCCGGACAACTGGCTCGGCACGCTGTACAGCTGCGATGCCATCGGCGGCAACAACTACTCCATGTGGTGCGATCCGGCTTACGACAAGCTGATCAAACAGGCCAAGGTCGTCACCGACCGTGACCAGCGCACCGTGCTCTACAAACAGGCCCAGCAACTGCTCAAGCAGCAAGTGCCGATCACGCCTGTCGCCCACTCGACGGTCAACCAGCCGCTGAGCGCCAAGGTCGAAGGGTTCAAGGTGAGCCCGTTCGGTCGCAACGTGTTTTCGGGTGTCAGCATCGATTAAACAAAAAACCGATTAGCCGCAATGCTGAGGGGGCCGTCTACCCCCTCACGCAAGCGCTTTGCCGAAATTCGCCAATCAGGCCTTTTGCAAACGTTTGCGATGTGTGAATGAGTTCTAAACCAATAACCGGCCAACCCAAAAAAGCCGGCATAAAAAGAAAGTAAAGGAGCTTCACCCATGAAACTGAGCAATACCGCGATACTGGCCCTGGCCATCAGCAGCATCACCGCCACGGCTTATGCGGAAACCCAAAGCCAGGCGTTCACTCCGGTGACCGTCAACGAGAAGAGCGCCCAGGCTGAAGCCACCGGCTTTCTCGAAGGCTCCACAATCAGCGGCACGACCCGTAACTGGTACGCCAACGAACAACTGAAACGCGGCGGCAAGTTCACCTATCGCAAGGATGGTGTGGCCACCCCGACCGACCGCCGTATCAACTGGGTGCAAGGCACCATCGTCAAGTACAACTCGGGCTTCACCGAAGGCACCGTCGGTTTCAGCACCGAAGTGGCGGCGTACAACGCCATCGCGCTGGAGCGTGACCGCGAGAACCTGGCGGCCAACAACGGCGGCGCACCGGGCACCCGTCCAGGCGCGGGCAACAACCGTACCCTGACCCGTGAAGGCGGCGAAGCCCAGGGCCAGTGGAGCAAAGTCGGCCTGGCCAACGTCAAGGCGCGGATCTCCAACACCACCCTGACCGCCGGTCGCATGAACTTCAGCAGCCCGCAGGTTGACGTGATCGGCAACCGTCCGCTGCCATCGAGCTTCGAAGGTATCGCGATCCACAGCGAAGAACTGAACAACCTGTCCTTCGACCTGGCCTCGTTCGACCGCGTGTCGCCGCGTACCGAAGAAAGCCTGAGCAAATTCCGCTCCGAATACGGCGCGATCGATGCCGAAGCCGACCACGTTCACACCGGCGGTATCTCGTACCAGCCGTTCGCCAGCCTGACTACCAGCCTGTGGGGCACCCAGGCCGAAGACCTGTGGAACCAGTACTACTTCGGCGCCACCCACGTACTGGGGGACAGCTCGGTTCTGGCCCTGACCACCGGTCTGAACTACTACAAGACCGTGGACGAAGGTAAGAAAAAACTCGGTGAAATCGACAACGACACCTACTCCCTGTCGTTCGGTCTGACCCACCAGGCGCATACCCTGACCTTCTCCTACCAGGAAGTGAACGGTAACGAGTACTTCGACTACCTGCACGAAACCAACGGCATCTACCTGGCCAACTCCCTGCTGTCGGACTTCAACGGCCCGAACGAGAAATCCTTCCAGGTGGCCTACGGTCTGAACATGGCCGAATACGGCGTGCCAGGCCTGAAGTTCAACATCTACCAGGCCCGCGGCTGGGGCATCGACGGCACTCACTACAAGGGTGGCGGCTACGATGGCGTGCAGTCGATGGACGGCGAGCATCACTATGAATACGGGATCGGTGCCGCTTATGCCGTACAGAGCGGTCCTCTGAAGGCAACCACCGTTCGCGCGACCTACACCGCGCACCGCGCCAGCGAAAACCAGGCTGACGGCAGCATCAACGAGTTCCGTCTGGTGACCACCGTTCCATTCAACATCCTGTAAAACCGCCAGCCGACGGCTGACTCAGTGACGAGTCGGCCGTTCGGCTTTTTGTCTTCAACCGATTGCAGAGGGTTCTTGATGAAAATGCTTCCCCTACGTGCGGCCATCGCGGCTGCGTTGCTGAGTGTCGCTGTCGGCGTCTCGGCCAAACCCTTGGTGGTCTGCACCGAAGCCAGTCCGGAAGGCTTCGATATGGTCCAGTACACGACTGCAGTCACTGCCGACGCGGTGGCCGAAACCATCTTCAACCGTCTGGCGGACTTCAAGCCCGGCACCACCGAAGTGATTCCGGCGCTGGCCGAATCCTGGGACATCAGCGAAGACGGCCTGACCTACACGTTCCACCTGCGCAAAGGCGTCAAGTTTCACACCACCGAATATTTCAAGCCGACCCGCGACCTGAACGCCGACGACGTGGTCTGGAGTTTCCAGCGTCAGCTGGACCCGAATCACCCGTGGCACAAGCTGTCGAGCGTGGGCTTCCCGTATTTTGAAAGCATGGGCTTCAAGGAACTGCTCAAAAGCGTCGAGAAAGTCGACGACAACACCGTCAAGTTCACCCTGACCCGCCGCGAAGCGCCGTTCCTGGCCGACATCGCCATGGCGTTCTCCTCGATCTATTCGGCCGAGTACGCCGACCAGTTGCTCAAGGCCAGCAAGACCGGCGACCTGAACAACAAACCGGTCGGCACCGGGCCGTTCATCTTCCAGCGCTACAACAAGGACGCCCAGGTTCGCTTCAAGGCCAACCCGGACTATTTCCGTGGCAAGCCGCCGGCTGACGCGCTGATCCTGGCGATCGCCACCGACAACAACGTGCGCTTGCAGAAACTCAAGGCCAACGAGTGCCAGATCGCGCTGTACCCGAAACCGGATGACATCCCGAGCATCAAGAAAGACAGCAACCTGAAAGTCGATGAACTGGATGCGATGACTGTCTCGTACGTCGCCATGAACACCCAGCACAAGTACATCAGCGACGTGCGGGTGCGCAAAGCAATCGACATCGCGTTCGACAAGGAAGCCTACGTCAACGCCCTGTTCGGCAAGGGCAACGCGACCGTTGCGGTCAATCCGTACCCGCCGACCCTGCTGGGCTACAACCACGAGCTGAAAAACCCGCCACGTGACCTCGACAAGGCCCGTGCCCTGCTCAAGGAAGCCGGAGTACCGGAAGGCACCACGTTCACCCTGTTCACCCGCAACGGTGGCGGCCCGACCAACCCGAACCCGATGCTCGGCGCGCAGATGATGCAGGCTGACCTGGCGAAAGTCGGGATCAAGATCGACATCCGCGTGATGGAATGGGGCGAGATGCTCAAACGCGCCAAGGCCGGCGAGCACGACATGGTCTCGGCCGGATGGGCGGGCGACAACGGCGACCCGGATAACTTCCTGACGCCTATGCTCAGTTGCGAAGCGGCGAAGAACGGCGAAAACTACGCGCGCTGGTGCAACGAGAAATTCCAGGCCCTGCTCGACGAAGCACGGGCTAAAGTAGATCCGGCCGAACGCGCCAGGCTGTATGAACAGGCTCAAGTGCTGTTCAATCAGGATCAGCCGTGGATCAGCATGGCCCACACCCGCATGTTCACCGCAATGCGCAACAACGTAGAGGGTTATCACATCAGCCCTCTGACAACCAATAACTTCGCCACCACCCAGGTGAAGTAGATAAGAAAACTCCCGGTTTCCCTGACCCCAGGGAAACCGGGCACGCCTAACCGGCTGATGAGGTACCACACACGATGTTTAGTTTTATTGCCCGCCGACTGGGGTTGTTGATCCCCACGTTTTTCGGCATCACCTTGCTGACTTTCGCGTTGATTCGCATGATTCCCGGCGACCCCGTGGAAGTGATGATGGGCGAACGTCGGGTCGACCCCGAAATGCACGCTCAGGCAATGGAACGCCTCGGTCTGAACAAACCGCTGTACGCCCAGTACCTGGACTACATCGGCAAACTGGCCCACGGCGACCTCGGCGAATCCCTGCGCACCCGTGAGAGCGTATGGACCGAGTTCACCTCCCTCTTCCCGGCGACCCTGGAACTGTCCATGGCCGCCCTGCTGTTCGCCGGCATCCTGGGCCTCTTGGCCGGGGTGATCGCGGCCCTCAAGCGAGGATCCCTGTTCGACCACGGGGTGATGGGCATCTCCCTCGCGGGCTACTCGATGCCGATTTTCTGGTGGGGCCTGATCCTCATCATGTTCTTCTCGGTGAGCCTGGGCTGGACCCCGGTGTCCGGGCGGATCGACCTGCTCTACGACATCGAGCCGCGCACCGGTTTCATGCTGATCGACACTCTGCTGGCCGATGACATGGGCGCGTTCCTCGATGCCCTGCACCACCTGATCCTGCCGGCCATCGTGCTGGGCACCATTCCGCTGGCGGTGATCGCGCGGATGACCCGTTCGTCGATGCTCGAAGTGCTGCGTGAAGACTACATCCGTACCGCCAGGGCCAAAGGCCTGTCGCCGTCGCGCGTGGTGTTCGTCCACGGCCTGCGCAACGCGCTGATCCCGGTGCTGACCGTGGTCGGCCTGCAGGTCGGCACCCTGCTGGCCGGTGCGGTCCTGACCGAAACCATCTTCTCCTGGCCCGGCATCGGTAAATGGCTGATCGAAGCCATCGGCGCCCGGGACTACCCGGTTGTGCAAAACGGCATCCTGTTAATCGCCTGCCTGGTGATTCTGGTCAACTTCGTGGTGGACATCCTCTACGGCTTTGCCAACCCACGCATCCGTCATCAGCGCTGAGGTCAATACCCATGAGCACTCCAACTTCCTCAGTAGTCACCGCCGCCACCGCCGTGGATCAAAGTCTGCTGTACCCGTCACCGTACAAAGAGTTTTGGCAGGCTTTCGCCAAGAACAAGGGCGCCGTCGCCGGCCTGCTGTTCATGCTGCTGGTGATTTTCTGCGCGATCTTCGCGCCGTGGGTCGCCCCGCATAACCCGAGCGAGCAATACCGTGACTTCCTGCTGACGCCGCCGGCGTGGCTCGAAGGCGGTCAGATGCAATTCCTGCTCGGCACCGATGAACTCGGTCGCGACCTGCTGTCGCGTCTGATCCAGGGTTCGCGCCTGTCGCTGCTGATCGGTCTGTCGTCGGTGGTGATGTCGCTGATCCCGGGGATCCTGCTGGGTCTGTTCGCCGGTTTCTTCCCGAAAGTGGTCGGCCCGACCATCATGCGTCTGATGGACATCATGCTGGCCCTGCCGTCGCTGCTGCTGGCCGTGGCCATCGTCGCCATCCTCGGCCCTGGCCTGATCAACACCGTGATCGCGATTGCCGTGGTGTCCTTGCCGTCCTACGTGCGTCTGACCCGTGCCGCCGTGATGGGTGAGCTGAACCGCGACTACGTGACCGCCGCGCGCCTGGCCGGTGCCGGTCTGCCACGCCTGATGTTCATCACCGTGCTGCCGAACTGCATGGCACCGCTGATCGTCCAGGCGACGTTGAGCTTCTCCTCGGCGATCCTCGATGCCGCCGCCCTGGGCTTCCTCGGCCTCGGCGTCCAGCCGCCAACCCCTGAGTGGGGCACCATGCTGGCTTCGGCCCGCGACTACATCGAACGCGCCTGGTGGGTGGTGAGTCTGCCTGGTTTGACCATTTTGCTCAGCGTGCTGGCAATCAACTTGATGGGCGACGGCCTGCGCGATGCGCTGGACCCGAAACTCAAGAACGCCGCCTGAGGAGATTCCCATGTCACTGTTAGAAATCAAGAATCTCAACGTTCGCTTCGGCGACAAGAACGCCACCCCGGTCGTCGACGGCCTCGACCTGAAAGTCGACAAGGGCGAAGTCCTGGCGATCGTGGGCGAGTCGGGTTCCGGCAAGTCCGTGACCATGATGGCGCTGATGGGCCTGATCGAGCACCCGGGGATCGTCACCGCCGACGCCCTGAGCTTCGACGGCAAGAACATGCTCAAGCTGAACAACCGTCAGCGTCGGCAGATCGTCGGCAAAGACCTGGCGATGGTGTTCCAGGACCCGATGACCGCGCTGAACCCGAGCTACACCGTGGGTTTCCAGATCGAAGAAGTGCTGCGCCTGCACCTGAAAATGTCCGGCAAGCAAGCGCGCAAGCGTGCGATCGAACTGCTGGAAAAAGTCGAGATCCCGGGCGCCGCTAGCCGTATGGACGCCTACCCGCATCAACTGTCCGGCGGCATGAGCCAGCGTGTGGCAATTGCCATGGCGATTGCCGGCGAACCGAAGCTGCTGATCGCCGACGAACCGACCACCGCACTCGACGTGACGATTCAGGCACAGATCATGGATCTGCTGCTGGCGTTGCAGAAAGAGCAGAACATGGGTCTGGTGCTGATCACCCACGACCTCGCCGTGGTGGCCGAAACCGCCCAGCGCGTGTGCGTGATGTACGCCGGCCAGGCCGTTGAAGTCGGGCAGGTGCCACAACTGTTCGACATCCCGGCGCACCCGTACAGCGAAGCGCTGCTCAAGGCGATTCCGGAGCACAGCCAGGGTGCCGAGCGTCTGGCCACGCTGCCGGGCATCGTTCCCGGCCGTTATGACCGCCCGCAAGGCTGCCTGCTGTCGCCGCGCTGCCCGTACGTGCAGGACAGCTGCCGCGCGCAGCGTCCGACCCTTGACCCGAAAAGCCACAGCCTCGCCCGCTGCTTCTATCCGCTGAACCAGGAGGTGGCGTAATGGCCGTCGTACTTACCGCCCGCGACCTGACCCGTCACTACGAAGTCTCCCGTGGCCTGTTCAAGGGTCACGCCACCGTGCGCGCCCTCAACGGCGTGTCGTTCGAGCTGGAAGCCGGCAAGACCCTCGCCGTCGTCGGTGAATCGGGCTGCGGCAAATCCACCCTCGCCCGCGCCCTGACCCTGATCGAAGAGCCGTCATCCGGCTCCCTGAAAATCGCCGGGCAAGAAGTGGCCGGCGCCGACAAGGCTCAGCGCAAGCAACTGCGCAAAGACGTGCAGATGGTGTTCCAGAGCCCGTACGCATCGTTGAACCCACGGCAGAAAATCGGTGATCAGCTGGCCGAGCCGCTGCTGATCAACACCAACCTGTCGGCCGCCGAACGTCGCGAGAAAGTCCAGGCGATGATGAAGCAGGTCGGCTTGCGTCCCGAGCACTACCAGCGTTATCCGCACATGTTCTCCGGCGGTCAGCGTCAGCGCATCGCGCTGGCCCGCGCCATGATGCTGCAACCGAAAGTGCTGGTGGCGGACGAACCGACCTCGGCGCTGGACGTGTCGATCCAGGCGCAGGTGCTGAACCTGTTCATGGACATGCAGCAGGAGTTCAACACCGGCTACGTGTTCATCTCGCACAACCTGGCGGTGGTGCAGCACGTGGCCGATGACGTGATGGTGATGTACCTCGGTCGCCCGGTGGAAATCGGTCCGAAGCACGACATCTATGCCCGTCCTCTGCACCCGTACACCCAGGCGCTGTTGTCGGCGACCCCAACCATCCATCCGGATCCGGACAAGCCGAAAATCAAGATCGTCGGCGAGTTGCCCAACCCGCTGAACCCGCCGCCTGGCTGCGCGTTCCACAAGCGCTGCCCATACGCCACCGCGCGTTGCAGCAGCGAAGAGCCGGCCCTGCGCCAGCTCGACACGCGTCAGGTCGCGTGCCACTACGCCGAGCAATTCCTCGACGGCGCGGCATGAGAAAACCCGCCCCGTTTCCCGGGGCGGGTTGTTGATGAGTTGACCCAACCCCTTCTGCCTCGATTGCGCATCAGTCGAGAAAGAAGGGGTTTTCTTTTGTCCGGAATCTACGTCTGGCTGTCGCCCTCATCCGGATCATCGGAGTCAGGCTCGTCGGTGGTCGAGTCGTCATCGTCGGCGCTGCCACCCTGGCCCTGATCGCCCGGCTCGGACTCGGACTTGGCCAGCATCAGCGCGCTGTGCCCCACCTGCCCGCTGGACGCCTGGGTATCGTGATCCTCGCACTCGGCCCAGGCCGTCGCGGTGCCGAGGGACAGCATCACCATCACTTTCAACAGCAGCAAAATCCGTAGCAACCTGCTTTTCATAGCCGAGTCCATCCTGTTCCAGGTGAGAAATTCATGCTGACCTGACGCTGATTGAAATCTAGTTCCGATCCGCCGGGTTCACCAGATAGGACGCTGACCAATGCCCGGAAATGCCATGCGTGGACAGACCGCTTTCGAATAACGCTCATAACCGGATCGGCTAAGCGTCTGCACCTTGCGTGGCTCGAATGCGCGTTGCCTGATAAATCAGCGGCACTGTCAGCAAGGCCAGCACGGCACTCGCCAGCCAGACACTGTGGCCACCGAACTGCCCATAGAGCTGCCCACCCAACACCGGCGACAAGAGCGAACTCGCACTCCACGCCATGAAGAACAGTCCGAAGTAACGGCCACTTTTTCCGGTTTGCGCATGCTGCATCACCAGCACATTCAACGGTGGCATGAACAACGCCTCCCCCAGCGTCCAGATGACTGTCGAGAGACAGGCATAAAACAAGCCGGAACCCAGCGGCAACATGCCGAGTCCGACCGCCAGCAGCACACAACCGGCGATCAATGGCCGACGCGCGCCCCAGCGTTCCCCCCAGTGCGACATGGGAATCTGCAGCGCTACCACCAGAATCGCGTTGATCGCGAACTGCCAGCCGATGGCCTCGGTGCTCAAACGGTAATAGTCGCGAAGATAGTTGCCCAAGGTGCTGTAGACCGTGTCGAACGCCATGCCAAGAAGGACGGTCGCCGCCAGCAGCCAGAGGAAGGGTTTGTCGCGATAGGGAAGGCCCGAACTCGATTGCGCCTGTGGCGCCTCGTCAGCGATCAGCACCGGCCGGCGCCAGGTCGTGCGGACAAACCAGAGCAACGCCAGCAGCGTGAGCCCGGCGCTGATGAAAAACACCCAGCGAAAATCCACCTGTGCCAGAACACCGCCCGCCACACCTGCAGCGGCCATCCCGAGGTTCCGGGCAATGCGACTCAAGGCCTGCGCCCGTGGGCGATGCGCAACCTCGCAATACTCCATGATCAGTCGCTGATGCAGGGTGCGGATCGCCCCATCGAGAGTGCCGCTGAGCAACAGCAACCCGGCCAGGAATGGCACTTGCGTGACCAGCCCCAGCAAGACCAGAACCCAAGCAGAGACAAAGAACAGCGCCGCCGTCAGTCGCGCCGTGCGGACGTGGTCACTGAGCCATCCGCCGAGCATCGAGCCGATCAGCAGACCTCCGCCATACGCCGACAGCAGCCAGCCGACCGTTTCGATCGCCAGCCCCAACTCTTGCCGCAAGTACAACGCCATGAACAGCTTGACCATGCTGCTCAGGCGATTGATGAACAGCAGCGCCGCCAGCACCCAGGCCATCAGGCTGAAATAGCCGTTGGGCCGAAGCAGATGAGCGAGCCTCCCTGTCATTCGATTGCTCCCTTGGTGATCGGACCAGACGCCTGCGCCCGACTTGAATGAGTTCGCATACTTGATCAACACGCAAAAAAAAGCCCACTGTTTTATCAGTGGGCTTTCGGGTGTCGCCAATCAGCGCTTAGTGATGCTCGCGCGTCGCACGGAATTTCACGTCCGGCCAGCGCTCTTCCATCAGGGCCAGGTTGACCCGCGTCGGCGCGAGGTAGGTCAGGTGACCGCCGCCGTCCAGTGCCAGGTTTTCCACCGCCTTGTTGGAGAATTCCTCGAGCTTCTTCTTGTCGCTGCATTCGATCCAGCGCGCGGAGTACACGGTGATCGGCTCGTAGGAGCACTCGACCTTGTATTCCTCTTTCAGGCGGCTGGCGACCACATCGAACTGCAGCACGCCGACGGCGCCGAGGATGATGTCGTTGCTGCGCTCCGGGAAGAACACCTGGGTCGCGCCTTCTTCGGCCAACTGTTGCAGGCCCTGGCGCAGTTGCTTGGATTTCAGCGGATCGCGCAGGCGTACGCGGCGGAACAGTTCCGGGGCGAAGTGCGGGATACCGGTGAAGCCCAGGGTTTCGCCTTCGCTGAAGGTGTCGCCGATCTGGATCGTGCCGTGGTTGTGCAGACCGATGATGTCGCCGGCGTACGCTTCTTCCAGCTGTTCACGCTCGGAGGAGAAGAACGTCAGGGCGTCGCCGATGCGCACGTCCTTGCCGGTACGCACGTGGCGCATTTTCATGCCTTTCTCGTACTTGCCGGAGCAGATACGCATGAAGGCGATGCGGTCGCGGTGTTTCGGGTCCATGTTCGCCTGGATCTTGAAGATGAAGCCCGAGAACTTCTCTTCCACCGGCTCCACGGTACGCTCGTTGGCCACACGTGGCAGCGGACGCGGCGCCCAGTCGACCACAGCGTCGAGGACATGGTCGACCCCGAAGTTGCCCAATGCAGTACCGAAGAACACCGGGGTCAGTTGACCGTCGAGGAACTCCTGCTGGTTGAACTCGTGGCAGGCGCCCTGCACCAGTTCCAGCTGCTCGAGGAAACGCTCGTACTCGTCGCCCAGGTGAGCGCGGGCTTCGTCGGAGTCGAGCTTCTCGATGATCTTGGTTTCGGTGCGTTCATGACCGTGACCGGCGGTGTAGACAATGATGTAGTCGTCGGCCAAGTGGTACACGCCCTTGAAGTCGCGGTAGCAACCGATCGGCCAGGTGATCGGCGCGGCCTTGATCTTCAGGACGGCTTCGATTTCGTCGAGCAGTTCGATCGGGTCGCGGATGTCACGGTCGAGTTTGTTGATGAAGCTGACGATCGGCGTGTCACGCAGACGGCAGACGTCCATCAGCGCGATGGTACGTGGCTCTACACCTTTACCGCCGTCGAGAACCATCAATGCCGAGTCCACCGCGGTCAGGGTGCGGTAGGTGTCTTCGGAGAAGTCTTCGTGGCCCGGGGTGTCGAGCAGGTTGATCATGTGTTCGCGATACGGGAACTGCATGACCGACGTGGTGATCGAGATGCCCCGCTGCTTTTCCATCTCCATCCAGTCGGATGTCGCGTGGCGGTCGGATTTACGGGATTTCACCGTACCGGCCACGGCAATCGCCTTGCCCATCAGCAAGAGCTTTTCGGTGATGGTGGTTTTACCGGCATCGGGGTGGGAAATAATGGCGAAAGTGCGGCGTTTCGCGACTTCGGCGGCCTGTCTGGTCATGGGAAATCGCCTGGCGGTGATTCAAAAAAGGGCGGCGATTATAGCCCAACTCGATTCAATAACCGAACCGTTGAGCACATTAAGGGTGGCCAAATGCTGCCTCGGATGGGAACCTTTTAAAGCACGGAGACGTCCATCCCCTGTTACGACAATTCGTCAGGGGCTGAAAAATCAGCAAGTTAGCCTGACGAGGCTGCGCTCATGGCTCGCTTTCAGGCCGCTTTTGCCGGGCTGAAAAAAAGCTGCTTCTCGCGAACGACTCTCCCGGCAGCCAAGGCTTGGCAGGTGGCCGGGGTGGTCAATTTTGTTGGCTCAAATTTGTATGCCAGCAGTTCATAGCCAAGGCGCTGTGACGAGTCATAGCTCGCTATGGCGAGGAACAGCAACGCAGGATATGAACTTCTGGCGCCGAAGTTGGGCTAACAAAATTGACCACCCCGGCCACTGAACACGGGACTGCGTTCGCCGACTAAAAAAAGGAGTCCGCCTGTGGCTATCCGCTATGGCAAAGGGCTGATGGGAGGTGCGGTGGTGATCGCGCTCCTGGCCCTGCTGGTCCACTGGATCGGCATCAACACGATCGAACACTACCGCGACGATTTGTTGTTTTACCTGCAAGCTCATCTGATTCTCGTCCTCGCCTCAATGCTGGCCGCCCTTGTCGTGGGCCTCCCCGCCGGTATCTTCCTGAGCCGCCCGACCATGGTCGGCCGCGCTGAACGCTTCATGCAGATCTTCAACATCGGCAACACCGTGCCGCCGCTGGCCGTGCTGGCGATTGCCCTGGGGATTCTCGGCATCGGCAGCGGTCCGGCGATCTTCGCCCTGTTCCTCGCCTCGCTGTTGCCGATTGTGCGCAACACCTACGAAGGCCTGAAAAACGTCCAGGGCTCGCTGAAAGAGGCCGCTGTCGGCATCGGCATGACCCCGCGCCAGGTGCTGTGGAAAGTCGAGTTGCCCAACGCCGTGCCGATCATCGTCGGCGGTGTGCGGGTGGCGCTGGCGATCAACGTCGGTACCGCGCCGCTGGCCTTCCTGATCGGCGCCAACAGCCTCGGCAGCCTGATCTTCCCCGGCATCGCCCTGAACAATCAGCCGCAACTGCTGCTCGGCGCCGCGTGCACTGCGCTGCTGGCCCTGCTGCTCGATGGCGTGGTCACCCTCGCCAGCCGTCTCTGGCTGGAACGCGGTTTGCGCCCGTCTTGAGGCTTTGCGAAGGAATTTTTATGAAAAGACTTAGTTTGATTCTGGGCTGCGTGCTGCTCTTCGCAGGGATCGCCCAAGCCGCCGAAAAACCGGTGATTCGCCTCGGCGCCCGAGTATTTACCGAGCAAACCCTGCTCGCGGAAATCACCGCGCAATACCTGCGCAGCAAAGGCTACGACGCGCAGATCACCGGCGGTCTGGGCAGTAACCTGGCCCGCAGCGCCCACGAAACCGGACAACTGGACATGCTCTGGGAGTACACCGGCGTGTCGCTGGTGGCCTACAACCATGTCACCGAGAAACTCGACAGCGCACAGTCCTACGCCCGGGTGAAAGAACTCGACGCGAAAAAAGGCCTGGTCTGGCTGACACCGTCGAAATTCAGCAACACCTACGCCCTCGCCCTGCCGAAAACCGTGGCCGAGGAATATCCGCAGATCCACACCATCAGCCAGTTGAACGAAGTGCTGCGCGCTGAAGCCAAAACTAATCATCTGGTGGCGCTGGACACCGAGTTCGCCAACCGCTCCGACGGTCTGGACGGCATGGTCAAGCTCTACGACATGAACCTGACCCGCAAGAACATCCGGCAGATGGACGCGGGGCTGGTCTACACCGCGCTGCGTAACGGTCAGGTGTTTGCCGGTCTGGTCTACACCACCGACGGTCGCCTCAACGCCTTCGGCCTGAAGCTTTTGGAAGACGACAAGCATTACTTCCCGGACTACACCGCCGCACCGGTCGTGCGTCAGGCCTACCTCGACGCGCACCCGCAACTGGCGGAGCAACTCAAGCCGCTGGCCGAGCTGTTCGACGACGAAACCATGCGCCAGCTCAACGCGCGGGTCGATGTCGATCACGAGAGCCCGTCGAAAGTCGCTGCCGACTTCCTGCGCCAGCATCCACTGAACTAAAGGAGGAAAAGCCATGGAATTCCTGAACGCCTTTTCCCACCTCGACTGGCAGCAGGTGATGCACCTGACCTGGCAGCACATCACCCTGGTCGGCATTGCCGTCAGCCTGGCAATCCTCATCGGCGTGCCGCTGGGCATCCTGATGACACGTTTCCCGAGCCTCGCCGGCCCCTTGCAGGCCAGCGCCACGGTGCTGCTGACCGTTCCGTCGATTGCCCTGTTCGGCCTGCTGCTGCCGTTCTACTCGAAATTCGGCCAGGGCCTCGGCCCGATGCCGGCGATCACCGCCGTGTTCCTTTATTCACTGCTGCCGATCATGCGCAACACCTACCTCGCCCTGACCGGCGTCGAGCCGGGCATTCGCGAAGCCGCTCGCGGCATCGGCATGACCTTCGGCCAGCGCCTGCGCATGGTCGAGTTGCCGATCGCCGTGCCGGTGATCCTCGCCGGCGTACGCACCGCCGTGGTGATGAACATCGGCGTGATGACCATCGCCGCGACTATCGGCGCCGGCGGCCTCGGTGTACTGATCCTCGCTTCCATCAGCCGCAGTGACATGTCGATGCTCATCGTCGGCGCGCTGCTGGTCAGTCTTCTGGCGATCTTCGCCGACCTCATTTTGCAGTGGCTGCAACGTTCGCTGACTCCAAAAGGACTCCTCAAATGATCGAACTTCAAAACCTCAGCAAGACCTTCCAAAGCAACGGCAAAGATGTGAAAGCCGTGGACTCGGTAAGCCTGACCGTCAATGAAGGCGAAATCTGTGTGTTCCTCGGGCCATCGGGCTGCGGCAAAAGCACCACGCTGAAAATGATCAACCGCCTGATCAAACCGACCTCGGGCAAGATCCTGATCAACGGCGAAGACACCACCGACCTCGACGAGGTGACGTTGCGCCGCAACATCGGCTACGTGATCCAGCAGATCGGTCTGTTCCCGAACATGACCATCGAAGAGAACATCGTCGTCGTGCCGAAACTGCTCGGCTGGGACAAACAGAAATGCCATGACCGCGCCCGCGAACTGATGAGCATGATCAAGCTTGAACCCAAGCAGTATCTGCATCGCTACCCGCGTGAGCTGTCCGGCGGCCAGCAGCAACGGATCGGCGTGATCCGTGCGCTGGCGGCGGATGCACCGCTGCTGCTGATGGACGAACCGTTCGGCGCGGTGGACCCGATCAACCGCGAGATGATCCAGAACGAGTTCTTCGAGATGCAACGCGCACTGAACAAGACCGTGATCATGGTCAGCCATGACATCGACGAAGCGATCAAGCTCGGCGACAAGATCGCGATCTTCCGCGCCGGCAAGCTGTTGCAGATCGACCATCCGGACACCCTGCTCGCTCATCCGGCGGACGATTTCGTGAGCAACTTCGTCGGTCAGGACAGCACCCTCAAACGTCTGCTGCTGGTGAAAGCCGAAGACGCGGCGGACAACGCGCCGTCGGTGAGCCCGGAAACCCCGGTGACCGACGCGCTGGAGTTGATGGACGAACATGACCGTCGCTATGTCGTCGTCACTGACGCTGAGAACAAGGCACTGGGTTATGTGCGCCGTCGTGACCTGCACCGTCAGACCGGCACCTGTGCGCAGTTCCTGCGCGAGTTCAACGCCACGGCTGCCTACGACGAGCATTTGCGCATCCTGTTGTCGCGCATGTACGAGTTCAATCGCTCATGGCTGCCAGTGATGGATGCCGAGCGGGTGTTCCTTGGCGAGGTGACTCAGGAGTCAATTGCCGAGTATCTGAGTTCGGGTAAATCCCGAGGGGGCAAGACCAGCATCGTGTCGCCGGCGGAAGTTGCGTTGACGTGAAGAACGGTCTGTAAAAAAGGGCGGTGCTTGTGGATAAGCACCGCCCTTTTTTGTTCAGGAGGAAATGGCCTGATCGGCGGGGATGTACTGGAATGTCGCGTCGGCTGCTGGCGTCTGTGGAAGGGTTATCCGAATCATTGGAATCCAGATACCGGTTTGCGTCTTGAAATCACGCTGATCATATTGTGCACCGGCCTTGCCTGTATCGTTGAGGTAGAACACCGCTTCTATCGGCAAAGTCGCTCCCAGATTCTGCCCCCACTTTTCCAGCCGAAACTCGTTTTGCGTGTTGAACGCGAAGGTTCCACCTTGCCCTTGTGCTTTCACCGCTTCATTGAAAGCAGTCGTCGCGCCCTGATTCAGATAGTCGCGCACATCGAATCCACACAGGGTGTGGTATTTGCTCGGCAGACTGTTGTAATGAGCCAGGTATTGCACAGCCGTATTTATATTCTGCGATTGGCATGGAGCGCTGGTGGGAAACCCAGGGTAAGTCCCGCACCCTTTGTCTGCACGGAGGGTCGTTGCACCGTCCACCGGAAAAAAACACAGGATTTCCGGTTCGATCTTGCCCGCAGGTTTAAAAAAATAAGGATAAAAAATAAAGCCGTTATTATACCCGAAGACTAACTTTCCGAACTTTGCATCCGCACGCAGCCAGGAAAAAGAAACACCGGTAGAGCTTGGGTTAGGATTCCAGAAATGAAACCCTGTGGAGTTCTGGGTCGCTCTCAGCAATACCCCGCTGCACAGGAACGGTGGCGCGCTGGGATTGGCACGACACATGTTTATCTTGTTGTGATAGGCCTCGGTCAAATACCCCGCGATCTCGGGCCCTGTAGCCAGAGTTCCAGTGTCAGCGGATTGAACACCGGAGGTACCTTGATCAGAGTCAACCTTGGGCGAAAGTTCGTGAGTAGCGCACCCTGACAGCAATAATACAAACATCCATAAAATTATTCGCTTCATCTCAATCACCCTCTACAAAACCAAGTTGCCTGCTGCAGACTCGCAACTTCCTTACATGCAGGTAGATGCCTGAAAATTGAAATTTTCAGAACTGACACTTCAACTCATTTCAGCGTGATGGCTGTGCATTCACCCTAATAACAATCACGAAATTAAGCACCTGTCATAAATGACAGTAGGTGACGCTACGGCGATATTTTTTCGGAGTTAAAACGTGCAGGGTTATAGGCGGACTGCGCATGCAATCCACCGGAAAGTGACGACAAGGGGAACATCAGCCTGTCATGCAGGTCGGTTACACCAGTGACTGAGCGGCACCGCACGACGGAAGTGTGCAGAAACGCGACATTTTTTGTTGATCTCAGGCCCCTCACGCCCTAAAGTTCGCGCCGAACGTCCATGCTGGAAACGATCCATCCGGCTCAAGTACTGACGACGAGACAGCAAGGCCAAGGGCACGCCGCTTCCCATGGCCTTTTTGCTTTCGGCGACATGCCTTGGGAAGTAGGCGAACCAAAGTGGGGATACGGAGGACGTTCATTTGCACCCATTGATTAACGACGTTTGCCACTAGGAGTCCCAAGTATGTCGATCCAGGTCGAAGACTATTTCGCGCGCGAAACCTTTCAGAAAATGAAGGCGTTCGCCGACAAACAGGAAACCCCGTTCGTGGTGATCGACACCGCGATGATCGCCCAGGCCTACGATGACCTGCGCGCCGGTTTCGAATTCGCCAAGGTCTACTACGCGGTCAAGGCCAACCCGGCCGTCGAGATCATCGACCTGCTCAAAGAGAAAGGTTCGAGCTTCGACATCGCCTCGATCTATGAGCTGGACAAAGTGCTGAGCCGTGGCGTCAGCCCGGACCAGATCAGCTACGGCAACACCATCAAAAAGTCCAAGGACATTCGCTACTTCTATGAGAAGGGCGTGCGTCTGTTCGCCACCGACTCGGAAGCCGACCTGCGCAACATCGCCAAGGCCGCACCGGGCGCCAAAGTCTATGTGCGCATCCTGACCGAAGGCTCGACCACCGCCGACTGGCCGCTGTCGCGCAAATTCGGCTGCCAGACCGACATGGCCATGGACCTGCTGATCCTCGCCCGCGACCTGGGCCTGGTGCCATACGGCATCTCCTTCCACGTCGGTTCGCAACAGCGTGACATCAGCGTCTGGGACGCCGCCATCGCCAAGGTCAAAGTGATCTTCGAGCGCCTGAAGGAAGAAGACGGCATCCATCTGAAGCTGATCAACATGGGCGGTGGCTTCCCGGCCAACTACATCACCCGCACCAACAGCCTGGAAACCTATGCCGAAGAAATCATCCGCTTCCTCAAGGAAGACTTCGGTGATGACCTGCCGGAAATCATTCTGGAGCCGGGCCGTTCGCTGATCGCCAACGCCGGCATCCTGGTCAGCGAAGTGGTGCTGGTCGCGCGTAAATCCCGCACCGCCGTCGAGCGTTGGGTTTATACCGATGTGGGCAAGTTCTCCGGCCTGATCGAAACCATGGACGAAGCGATCAAGTTCCCGATCTGGACCGAGAAGAAAGGCGAGATGGAAGAAGTCGTGATCGCCGGCCCGACCTGCGACAGCGCCGACATCATGTACGAGAACTACAAGTACGGTTTGCCGCTGAACCTGGCGATCGGTGATCGCCTGTACTGGCTGTCGACCGGTGCGTACACCACCAGTTACAGCGCGGTAGAGTTCAACGGCTTCCCGCCGCTGAAATCGTTTTACGTGTAAATAGTACTGCGGTAAGCAAAAGCCCATGACGTGTCATGGGCTTTTTTGTGGCTGCGATTCAGGTGTCCTGTAACTCGGCGCAACGGCGAGCGTAGGCCTGCGCCAGTACCTGGATTCGCGGATCGGTTGCGCTTGCCAACGTCTGGCTGGCCACGCGCAGGAAATTCAGGTTGCCGCCGGTCAGCGCTTTCTCCAGCCAGGCCAGCGCCTCATCGACGCGCCCCTCAGCCGCCAGTACTGCCGCGTGGCTGAACTGCCCGCGAAAGTCTCCGCCTTCGGCCGAACGTCGATACCAGTCACGGGCCGCTGCCGGATTCGCCGGGCACACTTGCCCCTCTTCCAGATAACGCCCGAGCAGGTTCATCGACTTGGCATGCCCGGACTCTGCCGCGCGCTGATACAGCGCCATGGCCTGAAGATGATCGACCGCAACACCGCGCCCGGTTGCCAGCAGGTTGGCCAGGTTATACATCGCCCAATCCAGCCCGGCATCCGCTGCAACGCGATATTGCTGGGCGGCAATCGCTGCGTCGGCCACACAACCCCATCCGTGCTCATGGCAGCGACCGAGCATGTTACGCGCCATCAGATGACCTTGCCCTGCGGCGATTTCAAACCAGCGCAAGGCCAGCGGCTGATCCTGAGCAATCCCGTGACCATCGATCAGGATCTGCCCAAGCAGCGCCTGCGCTTCCAGCACGCCCTCACCCGCCGCGATCAGAATCGCCTGAGCCGCGCGGGCAGGGCTTTCTTCGAGCATGGCCGTGAGGCGTTCGCCGTCGAGGACTTCCTTGCGGCGCAACCGAAAGTCCGCCACTTATACCTCGACCCAGCGACGCAGCAGGTTGTGATAGGTGCCGGTGAGGCGGATCAGCGAAGGGTGATCGGGCATGTCCTGGGTAAGCTGCTGGATCGCACCGTCCATCTCGAACAGCAACGCGCGTTGGCTGTCCTCGCGCACCAGGCTTTGAGTCCAGAAGAACGAGGCATAGCGCGCACCGCGAGTCACCGCGTTGACCTTGTGCAGGCTGGTGCCGGGGTACAGCACCATATCGCCGGCGGGCAGTTTTACCCGCTGGGTGCCGAAGGTGTCCTGGATTTCCAGCTCGCCGCCGTCGTAGTCCTCCGGCTCGCTGAAAAACAGCGTGGCCGACAGATCAGTGCGTACCCGCTCGATGCTGCCCTTGGGCTGGCGTACGGCATTGTCGATGTGAAAATCGAAACTGCCGCCCGCCGTGTAGCAGTTGAGTAACGGCGGAAATACTTTGTGCGGCAGCGCGGCAGACATGAACAACGGATTTTTCCACAGCCGTTCGAGCATCGCCGCGCCGATTTCCTTGGCCAGCGGATGACCTTCGGGCAGTTGCAGATTGTGCTTGGCCTTGGCCGATTGATAGCCGGCGGTGATCTTGCCATCGGCCCAGTCGGCCTGTTCCAGCGCCTCGCGAATACGCTGCACTTCGTCTTTCTCGAACAGCGCGGGGATGTGCAGGAGCATGGCGACGTCACCAGATGGCAAAAGGATGCCAATGGTATTGATTCTTATTGACTGTGTAAAACCCGCTAGACGAATGAACTGGTAAAAACCGTAAGGTTAAATTGTAAAGAATGTAAATTTGTCGCGAATAGTAATGTTTCGCAATTGATACGAATACCTGTTTACCCTATATTCCGCCGCCTCAAATCCTTGGGGAGGGGAATAAAAATGGCACGTCAACCAGCACAAGTACCGGTCAGTTCACCACGTCTGCTCGCTTCCGCCATCGGCGTGGCGATCACCGCCGGCTCCGCAGGCCACATGGTGTTCGCCGCCGAAAAAACCGACAGCAAAGCCACCGGCAATGCCATCGCCCTGGACGCCACCGCCATCACCGGCGAAGCCCAGGACTCGACCTCCTACCAGGTCGAGAAAGCCTCCTCGCCCAAGTACACCGCGCCGCTGGTCGACACGCCGCGCTCGGTCACCGTTATCCCGCAACAAGTGCTGAAAGACACCGGCGCCCTGAACATGCAGGACGCACTGCGCACCGTGCCGGGCATCACTTTCGGTGCCGGTGAAGGCGGCAACCCGCAGGGCGACCGTCCGTTCATCCGTGGTTTCGACGCCCAGGGCGACACCTACCTCGACGGCGTGCGCGATACCGGCTCCCAGAGCCGCGAAATCTTCGCCGTGGAAAACATCGAAGTCAGCAAGGGCCCGAACTCCGCCATCGGCGGTCGTGGCGCAGCCGGCGGCAGCATCAACCTGGTGAGCAAGAAAGCGCACTTGGGCAACTCGTTCGACGGTGGCTTCACCTGGGGCTCCGACCAGACCCAGCGCTACACGATGGATGGCAACTACCAGTTCAGCGACACCGCTGCCGGCCGTCTGAACCTGATGAGCCACGAGAGCAACGTCGCCGGTCGCGACAAGGTCGACTACGACCGCTGGGGCATCGCGCCATCCCTGGCCTTCGGCCTGGGTACCGACACCCGCGTCAACCTCGATTATTACCATCTCGAAAGCAACGACACGCCGGATTCGGGCATCCCTTACACCATTCCGGCCGGCGGCTCGGCGGCGCGCACCAAGTCCAACCCGGACAAGCCGTACGCCGGCGGCGATCACAGCAATTTCTACGGTCTGGACCGCGACTTCCGCAAGGGCCGCACCGACACCGCGACCTTCGCCATCGAGCATGACCTGAGCGACTCGCTGACGATCAAGAACACCCTGCGTCACGGCACCAGCATGCAGGATTACATCCTGACCCAGCCGGACGACAGCAAGGGCAACGTCAACAACGGCAGCGTCTGGCGTCGTGCGAACACTCGTGTGAGCAACACCGAGACCACCACCAACCAGACCGACCTGTTCGGCAACTTCTACGTTGCCGGCTTCAAGAACAGCTTCTCCACCGGTGTCGAGTACACCCGTGAGGAAAGCAGCAAATCCTCGTACAACGTCAACACCGACACCACGCCGCGCACCTCGGCCGTGACCACCAACTGCAATCCGGCTCTGATCGGCGCTGCCAGCGGCTACAACTGCACCTCGCTGTCGAACCCGAACCCGAACGATCCGTGGAACGGCGCGATCTCGCGCAACTACGCCGGCACCGACACCCAGTCCGATACCTACGCGCTGTATGCGTTCGACACCCTGGAGCTGTCCGAGCAATGGCTGGTGAACATGGGCCTGCGTTACGACCACTTCGAAACCGGCTACAAGACTTACAACAACGCTGGCCGCACCACCTCCAAGGGTGCTGACACCAGCGAGTTCGTCACCGGTCAGTTCGGCATCGTCTACAAACCGGCAGAGAACGGCAGCATCTACGCGTCCTACGCCACCTCCGCCACTCCGCCGGGCAACACCCTGGGTGAAGGTCAGGAAGGCAACCCGCTGGGCGGCACGCCGGATCGCAATGGCAACCTGCTCAAGAGCGACATGGAGCCGGAAACCACCAAGAACTACGAAATCGGTACCAAGTGGGATTTGCTGAACGATCGCCTGTCGCTGACCGCCGACATCTTCCGCACCGAGAAAGAAAACGCGCGTGTCCAGGTCGATACCACCTCGTACGAAAACGCCGGCAAGACCCGTGTACAAGGTATCGAGTTGTCCGCCAGCGGCAAGATCACCGACAAGTGGCAAGTGTTCGCCGGCTACGCCTACATGGACAGCGAACAGGTAGACGGTGGTGACCTGCCGGCCAACAAGGCCAACAACGGTAACGAGCTGCCCAACACGCCGAAAAACAGCGCCAGCCTGTGGACCACTTACCAAGTCACGCCGAAGCTGACCATCGGTGGCGGTGCGTTCTACGTGGATGACGTGTTCGGCAACGTGGCCAACACCACCATGGTCGATTCCTACGTTCGCTACGACGCGATGGCGGCGTACAAGCTGAGCAAGAACGTCGACCTGCAATTGAACGTGCAGAACCTGACCAACGAGACCTACTACGACAAGGCCTTCTCGACCCACTTCGCCAACCAGGCGGCGGGCCGTACGGCATTGCTGAGCACCAACTTCCACTTCTGATCGAAGAGGGAAGTACCGAGCCCCGTTCATTCATTTGAGCGGGGCTTTTGTGCGTAATAAAGAACGTTTCTCGATAAGCCACGGCATAATGCACGCCGTGAACACAACCTCCGAACGGACAAGGCAAGCAACGTGTTGAAGAAAACCCTGTTCCAGTTGCACTGGTTTTTTGGCATCACTGCCGGGCTGGTGCTGGCCCTGATGGGCATCACCGGCGCTGCCTATTCGTTTCAGGACGAAATTCTCAAAGCCCTCAACCCTTCGGTGTTACAGGTCGAGAAGCAGGTCGCCGGCGTGCTGCCGCCCGCCGATCTGGTGGCGCACATCGAAGCGGCCTCGGGCAAGAAAGTCTCGATGCTCTCGGTCGAAACCGAAAGCGGCAGCGCCGGACGCGTCTGGTTCACCCCGCCCAAAGGCGAACGCCGGGGCGAGATGCGCTACTTCGATCCCTACACCGCCGAGTTCAAGGGCGACGCTACCGGCCAGGACTTCTTTGGCCTGATGCTGCAACTGCACCGGTTCCTCGCCATGGGCGATACCGGCCGCAACATCACCGGCGCCTGCACCCTGATGCTGCTGTTCTTCTGCCTGTCCGGCCTGTACCTGCGCTGGCCGCGCCAGTGGCACAGCTGGCGCGTCTGGCTGACTCTCGACTGGAAGAAAAAGGGCCGCAGCTTCAACTGGGATCTGCACTCGGTGTTCGGCACCTGGTGCATGTTGGTGTATCTGCTGCTGGCACTGACCGGACTGTCCTGGTCCTACGAGTGGTACAACAAGGGCCTGACCCGACTGCTTTCCGATGCACCGCAAAACGAGCGCGTGCGCGGCGGTCGTGGCCCGGCCCCTGAAGGTCCGGCGCCGACTGCCGATTACGCCGCCATGTGGCTCAGCATCTACAGTTCCGCAGGTCCCGGCCTCGCCGCCTACAACATCCGCATGCCGCCAGTGGCCGGTCAACCGGCGACCGTGTTCTACCTGCTCGACAGCTCGCCCCATGACCGCGCGCTGAACCAGATCACCCTCGACCCGGCCACCGGCGTGGTCAAGCGCGTCGACCGCTACGCCGACAAAAGCTTCAAGGCGCAATTGCTGACCAGCATTTACGCGCTGCACGTCGGCAGCTATTTCGGTCTGGTCGGGCGGATCATCGTCACCGTCGCGGCCGTCTTGATGCCGCTGTTCTTCATCACCGGCTGGCTGTTGTACCTGGATCGCCGGCGCAAGAAAAAACAGATCAAGGATGCCCGCAAAGGCCTCGACCAACCGGCCGGCGATACACCGGCGTGGCTGATCGGTTTCGCCAGCCAGAGCGGTTTTGCCGAGCAACTGGCGTGGCAGACCGCCGGGCAATTGCAGGCCGCCGGATTGCCGGTGAAGGTGCAGCCGCTGGCGAATGTCAGCGAGCAGGATCTGCGCGAATCGAACAACGCGCTGTTCGTGGTCAGTACCTTCGGCGACGGCGAAGCGCCGGACAGCGCGCGCGGTTTCGAACGCAAGGTATTGAACAACGCCTCGACCCTCGACAGCCTCAACTACGCCGTACTCGGCCTCGGCGATCGGCAGTATCAACACTTCTGCGGTTTTGCCCGACGCTTGCATCAATGGCTCGGCGAACACGGCGGCAAGACCCTGTTCGCCCCGGTCGAAGTCGACAGCGGCGACCCTTACGCCCTGCGTCACTGGCAGACCCAGCTCGGCCTGCTCACCGGGCAAGCACCGGTCGACACCTGGCAGGCACCGAGCTACGAGAACTGGACACTGGTGCGCCGCGAGCTGATGAACCCGGACAGCGCCGGCGCACCGGTCTATCTGCTGGGTCTGACCGCACCGACCTCCCGCAGCTGGCTGGCCGGCGATCTGGTGGAAGTGCTGCCGCGCAATTGCCCGTGGGCCATCGAGCATTTCCTCGATGGCCTCGGCATCCGTGGCGAAACCAGCGTCAAGGTCAACGGCCTGCAAGAGTCGCTGGAAGTGGCCCTCGCCAGCCGCCAGTTGCCCGAGCACCGCGCCCATCTGGTGGGCCTGCACGCCCAGGCGCTGGTCGATGCGATGGTGCCGTTGGCAATGCGCGAATACTCGATCGCCTCGATTGCCGCCGACGGCGTACTGGAGCTGATCGTGCGTCAGGAACAGCATGCCGATGGCAGCCTCGGCATCGGCTCCGGCTGGCTGACCGAGCATGCGCAGATCGGCGGCAGCATCAGCCTGCGGGTCCGCCGCAACAGCGGTTTCCATCTGCCGAGCGCTTCGGTGCCAATGATTCTGCTGGGCAACGGCACCGGCCTTGCCGGGCTGCGCAGCTTGCTCAAGGCACGGATCGCCGACAACCAACAGCGCCACTGGCTGTTGTTTGGCGAACGCAATCGCGAGCACGACTTCCTCTGCCGCGCAGAGCTGGAAGAGTGGTTGATCAACGGTGATCTGGAACGCCTGGATCTGGCGTTCTCGCGTGATCAGGCCGAGAAGATTTACGTGCAGGATCGTCTGCGCGAATCGGCTGGTGAGTTGAAGAAATGGCTGGCGGACGGTGCAGTGATCTACATCTGCGGCAGCCTTCAGGGGATGGCTTCGGGGGTGGATCAGGTGCTCAATGAAGTGCTGGGCGCCGCCGAAGTCGACCGCCTGATCGAACAGGGTCGTTATCGTCGCGACGTTTACTGATTCGCCTTGGGTAACTGTGGGAGCAACCGTGCTCCCACAGGTTCAGCACTGGATTCAGACTGGCTGCAGCTTCTGCTCAAACACCGCCACCCCCTCCAGATCCCGCAACACCACGCTCATCTCCCCGCTCTGCCCCTCGATGTTCACCTCGCCGAAAAACTGAAACCCGGCAAATGGCGAGGCGTTCTGTACCGCCGGCGCCTTCTCGAACACCACTTGCGGTCCAAAGGTCTTGTCCAGCGGATTGGGGCCGAAACTGCCGGCGTTCAACGGTCCTGCGACAAACTCCCAGAACGGTTCGAAATCCTGGAACGCCGCGCGCTCCGGGTGGTAATGATGCGCCGCGCAGTAATGCACGTCCGCCGTCAGGAACACGAAATTGCGCACCTGATGTGCCCGCAGGAACCCGAGCAATTCGGCCACTTCCAGTTCGCGCCCCTTAGCCGGACCAGGGTCGCCGTTGGCCACCGCTTCCCAGCGCGCAACACCAGGACTGACTTCGCCGTCGGGCACGCCGAGACCGATCGGCATGTCGGCGGCAATCACTTTCCACTGGGCTTTCGAGGCCTTCAATCCACGCTTGAGCCAGTTCAGTTGCTCGCGTCCGAGGAACGGTTTTTCCGCCCCGAGATTGTCGTCGTTGGCCCCGCGATAACTGCGCATGTCGAGCACAAACACATCGAGCATCGGCCCATAACTGAGCTTGCGATAAATCCGCCCGCCGCCATCGGCGGCCTGCAAACGCATCGGCGCATATTCGAGCCAGGCCTGACGCGCACGGCCGACCAGGGTGTGGATATTTTTTTCCTGATAACGCTCGTCGAGCTGCTTGCCCGGCGACCAGTTGTTGACCACTTCATGGTCGTCCCACTGCCAGATCTGCGGCACTTCGGCGTTGAAGCGACGGACGTTTTCGTCCATCAGGTTGTAGCGGTAATTGCCGCGATAATCGTCGAGGGTCTGGGCGACCCTGCTCTTGGCTTCCGTGGTGAGGTTGCGCCAGATCCGGCCACCCTCGGTGGTCAGCTGCGCCGGCACCGGGCCGTCGGCGTAGATGGTGTCGCCGCTGTGGATAAAGAAGTCCGGCAGGCGCATGCGCATCGCTTCATAAATGCGCATGCCGCCGATATCGGGGTTGATGCCGAAGCCCTGGCCGACGGTGTCGCCGCTCCAGACGAAGCGGATATTGCGCCGCGCCGTCGGTGCACTGCGCAAGTGGCCGAGCCACGGCTCGCTGGCAACGCCGGTGCGGGCGTCCTTGAAATACACGCGGTAGAAAATCGCCTGATCGGCGGGCAACCCGGTGAGTTCGACGCGGGCGGTGAAATCGCTGCGGGCATCGGCCAGCGCCGAAACCACGCGGCGCGGATGGCGGAACTGGCTGCGGGTGTCCCACTCCACCACCATCTGTGCCGGGCGGTCGGCACGGCTCCAGATCATCGCCCGGTCGCCCTGCAGGTCGCCGGATTGCACGCCGTCAGTGAGTTGCGGTCGATCCTTGACCGACGCGATCACGGCCGGCGCCAGCCCCGGCATCAGCAGTCCGGCGCCGACGGCTTGCATCACGCGCCGGCGACCGGGATTGAAATCGCTCATGGTGTTCTCCCTGAAAAAAGGAAAACTTAAGCACTGCTAGATGAAAAGGGTGTGACATCTCACGCCTTCGCGGGCTCCAGCGCCAGTTCCACGGCTTCCGGCCGCTTGACCAGCGCATACACCACCGCCGTCAGCAGACTGCCCGCGACAATCGCCAGCAGGTACAACAGCGCATGGTTGATCGCATTCGGAATCGCCAGCACGAACAGGCCACCGTGGGGCGCCATCAGTTTGCAGCCGAAGTACATCGACAGCGCACCGGTCAGTGCACCGCCGGCGATGCTCGCCGGGATCACCCGCAACGGGTCTTTCGCGGCAAACGGAATCGCCCCTTCGGAGATGAAGCACAACCCGAGCACCAGCGCCGCTTTACCGGCCTCGCGTTCGGTCTGGGCGAACTTGCGCCGGGCGATGAACGTGGCGATGCCCAGACCGATCGGCGGCACCATGCCGGCGGCCATGGTCGCGGCCATCGGTGCATAACTCTGCGAGGCCAGCAGCCCCACCGAGAACGCATAGGCAGCCTTGTTGATCGGCCCGCCGAGGTCGACGCACATCATGCCGCCCAGCAGCACACCCAGCAGGATCGCGTTGGTGGTGCCCATGCTGTCGAGAAAATGCGTCAGCGCCGCAAGCATCCCGGCCACCGGTTTGCCGACCACGTAAATCATCACCAGCCCGGTGAACAGACTGGCGAACAACGGGATGATCAGAATCGGTTTCAGCGCTTCGAGACTTTGCGGCAGCGCCACATAGCGACTGATCGCCTTGGCCGCATAGCCTGCGATAAACCCGGCAACGATCCCGCCGATGAAACCGGCGCCCAGGGTGCTCGCCAGCAAACCGCCGATCATCCCCGGCGCGAGTCCGGGACGGTCGGCAATCGACCAGGCGATGTAACCGGCCAGCAGCGGCACCATCAATTTGAACGCGGTCTCGCCACCGATCTGCATCAGCGCCGCCGCCAGCGTGCCCTCTTCCTTGAACGCGGTGATGCCGAACACGAACGACAAGGCGATCATCAGCCCGCCCGCCACCACCATCGGCAGCATGAACGACACACCGGTCAGCAGGTGTTTGTAGACGCCGCTTTTTTCCTGCTTGGCCGGGGCCTTGCCGTCGCCGGCAGCGCTTTCCACGACACCTTCGGCCAGGGCTTTTTTCAGCGTGGCTTCGGATTGCTTCAACGCAATCCCGGTGCCGCAGCGGTAGATTTTCTTGCCGGCGAAACGCTCGGTGGCGACTTCAATGTCAGCCGCCAGCAGCACCACGTCAGCCTCGGCAATCGCTGCCGCGCTCAGCGGATTTCGCGCGCCGACCGAGCCCTGGGTTTCGACTTGCAGGTCGTAGCCCAGACGCTTGGCGGCTTGCTGCAAGGCTTCGGCAGCCATGAACGTGTGGGCGACGCCGGTCGGGCAGGCGGTGACGGCAACCAGACGCGGCGCTTGGGCACTGGCAACCACGGGCGGCGTTTCGTCAGCGACGTAAACCTGCGCCTCGACGGCGCCACGCCGCAGCACGTCTTCAACATCCTGCAGGGCTTGCGCCGGCGCAATCCGAAAGACTTTCTTGCCGATGAACCGGGTCATGTCCAATGGTCCCGTGGCCACCAGCAACACCCACTCGGCGGCCTCGATGGTGGCCGCCGACAACTCGCGTTCCGGGTGCGCGGCATCCACCACTTCGACGCTGGTGCTCCAGCCCTGACGCTGGGCCGCGGCATCCAGCAGCCGGGCGCACAGCACACTGGTGACCATGCCGTTCGGGCAGGCCGTGACAATGGCTAACTTCATGACAAACCCTCTTATTGTTCTGTCAGGGGGCGCACGCGCACACCCTGTTCGAGCTGCGTCAGTTGCGCAGCATCGTGAATACCGAATCCGATCTGGGTCACCGCCTGCGCCGCAATCGCGGTGGCCGTGCGCAGGGTCTGTTCCGGCGTGTCGGCGCTGAGCAGACCGTGGAGCATGCCGGCCAGCAGCGAATCGCCGGCACCGACCGTGCTTGCCACGCTGACCTTCGGCGGCGTCGCATGCAGCGCCGAGCCGACGCTGTACCAGTTCACACCCTCTGCGCCATGGGAAATCACCACATGCTCGATGCCCTGGGCGTGCAGCCGATTGGCCGCTTCGACCTGAGACGCGTGGGACACCACTTCACAACCCAGCGCATCGGCCAGTTCTTCGGTGTTCGGCTTGATCAGCCACGGACCGGCCTTGAGCGCCGCGCGCAAGGCATCGCCGCTGGTGTCCAGGGCGACTTTCAGGCCCAACGTTTTCAAGCGCTCGACCAGTTCGCGCAACCACTGTGCAGTGACGCCACGCGGCAAACTGCCGGCGACCACCACCGCGTCATGCCCCGGCGCGATCTGCACCAGTCGATCCAGCAACGCCTGTTGCGCCACCACGCCGACCATCGGCCCCGGGCCGTTGATGTCGGTGATGCGTCCATCCTGTTCCGCGACCTTGATGTTGCTGCGGGTCTCGCCGGGCACCCGGATAAACGCATCGGTGAAACCGCGCTTGGCGAACAGGGTTTCGAACGCTTGCAGATTGTCTTCGCCGAGAAAGCCGCTGACCGTCAGTTGATGACCGAGGTCGGCCAGCACCTGCGCGACGTTGACGCCCTTGCCGGCAGCGTGGGTCTGCATCTCGTCGCTGCGATTGACCTGACCGGCCTCCAGACGTGGCAACTGCACCGTGAGGTCCAGCGCCGGGTTGAGGGTCAGGGTGAGAATCTTGGCCATTACAGGGCCTCCACTAATGCGCGCACTTCGTTGGCGCTGCCCACGGCCAGGGCTTGTTGAGCAAGGGTTTGCGTCTGGGTCAGGCTGAGTTCGCGGATGCGTGCCTTGACCTCGGCGATGCTGCGCCCGGAGACGCTCAGTTCATCCACGCCAAGGCCAACCAGCACCGGCACCGCCAGCGGATCCGCCGCCAGTTCGCCGCACACACCGACCCATTTGCCATGGGCATGGGCCGCGCGCACGGTGATGTCGATCAGTTGCAGCACCGCCGGGTGCAGGCCGTCAGCCTGGGCGGACAGGGTCGGATGACCCCGGTCGATCGCCAGCGTGTACTGAGTCAGGTCGTTGGTGCCGACGCTGAAGAAGTCCACTTCCTTGGCCAGGACCGGCGCCAGCAGTGCGGCGGACGGCACTTCGATCATGATCCCCAGTTGCAGGTCGGCGACCGGGATTTCCAGGCGCAGGCGTTCGGTCATGTCGCGGGCCTGACGCCACTCTTCGACGCTGCCGACCATCGGGAACATGATCCGCAATGGACGGTTGTCTGCAGAACGCAGCAAGGCGCGCAACTGCGCTTCCATGATCTGCGGACGCTGCAAGGTCAGGCGAATCCCGCGCACGCCGAGGAACGGGTTTTCTTCCTTGGCGATCGGCCAGTACGGCAGCGGCTTGTCGCCGCCGACATCGAGGGTGCGCACCACCAGCGGCCGGCCGGCGAGGCCGTCGAGGACGCGGCGGTATTCGGCTTCCTGCGTCGCCTCGTCCGGTGCCTGTGGATGAGCCATGAAAATCAGTTCGGTACGCAGCAGGCCGATGCCTTCGGCGCCCTGCTCCACCGCACTGATTACACCGGCGCTTTCGCCGATGTTGGCGAACACTTCCACGACGTGGCCGTCGGTGGTGTGCGCCGGTTGATGGCGTTGTTCGGCGGCGGCTTTCAAGCGTTGTTCGCGGGTGTCGCGCTCTTCGCTGGCGCGCTGCAGGGTCGCGGCATCCGCGTCCACATGCAGGCGACCGCGCTGACCATCGAGCAGCAACGGCGTGCCCGGTTTCAGCAGCAACACCGCAGCGCCCGCGCCGACCAGCGCCGGAATCCCCAGCGCGCGAGCCACGATGGCGCTGTGAGCGGTGGCGCCGCCACGGGCGGTAAGAATCCCCGCGACCCGCGCCGGATCCAGCCGCGCAACGTCGGACGGGCCGACCTCATCCATCACCAGAATGTACGGTTGCTCGGGCTCGGCGGGCGTCTGCACACCACACAGTTGCGCCAGCACCCGGCGACCGATGTCGCGCAGGTCGGCGGCGCGTTCGGCGAGCAACGCGTCCTGCAACGATTCCTGTTGTTTTGCGGCGGCCTCGATCACGGCCATCCACGCCGCTTCGGCGCTTTCGCCCTGCTTGAGGCGGGTGTCGACTTCGTCGGTGAGTTCCGGGTCGTCGAGCATTTCCTGGTGGGTGATGAAAATCTCGCGGATCGCCTTGGCCTTGCTGCGCTCAATCAGGCCCTGAATGTCCTGACGCACGTCGGCCAGCGCTTGCTTGAGACGTTCGCGCTCGATGGCGGCAGACTCGCCGCGCAACGGGTAATCGATGGCTTGCTGGACCTGAATGTGCGCCGGGCCGATAGCGATTCCAGGGGCGGCAGGGATCGCTTGCAGCAGACTGCCGGAGGCCGGGGCGGTCAGGACTTCTGCAATGTCCGTAATCACTTCGCGCTGTTGACTGACTGCGGGCAACGGTTCGACTTCTTCGCCGAGGCCTTCTTCGATGGCGGCGAGCAAAGCCGGCAAGGCATCGGCGGCAATGCTCGGCTCGGCGATGATTTCCAGCACCTGGCCACGACGGGCGCCGAGGCTCAGCAGTTTGCTCAGGCTTTTCACCGATACGGCGCTGTCCTGACTGTCGACGATGCGCACACGAATCTCGCCGTCAAAACTTTTCGCCAGTTGCGCGAGGATCTTCGCCGGCCGCGCATGCAGACCATGGGCGTTGGCCAGTGCGATACGTGCGCTCGGCCAGTCGGCCGGCAACTCACCGCCAAGCACTTCGAGGACTTTACGGCTGCTGGTGGCGCGGCCCAGTTCATGGCCGCGACCTTCGATCAGCAACGCGCACAAACGCTCGAGCAACGCCTGATGCGCTTCACCGAGGCTGGCCAGACAGAACAGACCGCTGAGCGGCTGGCCGAGGTAACGCATCGGTTTGTCCGGGGTGACGAAGGCCAGGCCCGGACGCTTCACGGTCTGTTCGCTGTGCAGCCACCACAGGCCATCGCCCAGCGGCAGCGCTTCGACTTGCTGCAGCACGCCGGCGAAACCGTTGCTCACGCAATCGGCCTGGCGCAGCAGACGCGCACCACGCCAGACCAGTTCTTCGAAATCGTCGGCGGAGACCCCGAGGCCGATCATCTGCGCATCCAGCGCCAGCTCTTGCGGCGCACCTTGCAGCAGTTTCAGCAGTGCTTCCGGCGAACTGGCGCGGCGCAGGGCCTGGCCCAGATCGGTCTCGCCGAGGGCGCGGGTCAGCAGTTGCAGCAGGCGCAGGTGTTCGTCGGATTTGGCGGCGATGCCGATGGCCAGATAAACGATCTGGCCATCGCCCCAGTCCACGCCGTCAGGGAACTGCATCAGGCGCACGCCGGTGGCGAACACCTGATCACGGGTTTCAGGGGTGCCGTGGGGAATCGCAATACCTTGGCCGAGGAAGGTCGAGCCCTGAGCCTCCCGGGCCTGCAGGCCGGCGAGGTAGCCGTCGGCGACAAGTCCATCGGCGACCAGATGACTGGCCAGCAATTGCAAAGCGGCGGGTTTATCCACAGCCGACTGGCCCATGGATATCTGCTCTACAGTGAGCTCGAGCATGCGATCTCCTTTTTGGCGTCGTTTGACGCCAGGTATTGTTTTGAATGGTTGCAGCTTAGGCGCTGTAGGCCATCCTTTTCAGGAGGCAGTTTTGGCGGTTTCACGGCAGAACCGGCCAAAGGCGTCTAAAACGTAGAAAATACGCTTGCTGAAACGTTTAATCTAGATTGATCGGCACGTTACTCGATAATGTCCCATCCTTGAAGTCCAACTTGTCGGATGCGCTGAGACAATGGTCGCCTGCCTGAATCGGGTAGGATTGGCGAAAATGTCGCGGCAAGCTCGAAAAAACAAGGAAATCCCGGGTTGAAACTCAGTGATATCGCGCGGTTGGCCGGAGTGTCCGTGACCACCGCCAGCTACGTCATCAACGGCAAGGCCGAACAGCAACGCATCAGCAACGCCACCGTCGAGCGGGTGCGGGCGGTGGTCGATCTGCACGGCTTTACCCCCAATCCACAGGCGGCCGGTTTGCGCAGTCGGCATACCCGAACCCTGGGCTTTATCCTGCCGGATCTGGAAAACCCCAGTTACGCGCGGATCGCCAAACTGCTGGAGCAAGGCGCCCGGGCGCGGGGCTATCAGCTGCTGATCGCCAGCTCCGACGATGCGCCGGACAGCGAGCGACAACTGCTGCAACTGTTCCGCGCTCGACGCTGCGATGCGTTGATCGTCGCCAGTTGCCTGCCGGCCGGTGACGACAGTTATCGTCAGTTACAGGCCAAGGGCTTGCCGATCATCGCCATCGACCGGGTGATGGATGCCGAACATTTCTGCTCGGTGGTCAGCGACGACCGCGAAGCCAGCCTGCACCTGACCGAAAGCCTGCTCGACCCGCAGCCGAAGCAGATCGTGCTGCTGGGCGCCCGCCCGGAACTGAGTATCAGCCAGGAACGTGCGGCCGGGTTCAAGCAAGCCCTGGCCGGGTTCAAGGGCGAAGTGCTGATCGAGCACGCCGAATCCTTCAGCCGCGAGTGCGGCAAGCAATTGATGGAAGAACTCCTGCAACGTCTCGGGCATTTGCCGGATGCGCTGGTGACCACGTCCTACGTGCTGCTGCAGGGCGTGTTCGACGCGCTGCATGACTTCCCGCTCAAATCGCGCCCACTGCGTCTCGGCACATTCGGTGACACCCAGTTGCTCGACTTCCTGCCTCTGCCGGTCAACGCCATGGCCCAGCAGCACCAGTTGATCGCCGATAAGGCGCTGGAACTGGCACTCGCAGCCGTCGAGCAATCGGACTACCAGCCTGGCGTGCAAGCCATTGCCCGTACCTTCAAGCAGCGTATTCACCGGGACTGAGCCGTGGAGCTGATCGACAGCCACACCCATCTGGACTTCCCCGACTTCGACGCCGACCGCGCGGCGCTGCTGAGCGAAAGCCGCGCCCTCGGGGTGCGGCGAATGGTGGTACTCGGGGTCTACGAGGGTAACTGGCAACGGGTGTGGGATCTGGTGCAAAGCGATGCCGATCTGTACGCGGCCTTCGGTTTGCACCCGGTCTATCTCGAACAGCATCGGCCGCAAGACTTGCTGGCACTGGGCGACTGGCTGACACGGCTAAAGGGTCATCGGCAGCTGTGCGCGGTCGGTGAAATCGGCCTGGATTACTTCATCGAAACCCTCGACCGCGAACGCCAGCAGGCGCTGTTCGAAGCGCAGCTGCAACTGGCGGCGGATTTCGAATTACCGGCGCTGATCCACGTACGGCGCTGCCATGCAGCGGTGATCGCCACGCTCAAGCGCTTCAAGCTCAAACGCGCCGGCATCATCCACGCCTTTGCTGGCAGCCGTGAAGAGGCGCGGGAATACATCAAGCTCGGTTTCAAACTTGGCCTCGGGGGTGCACCGACCTGGCCGCAGGCGTTGCGCATGCACCGGGTGCTGGCCGACTTGCCGCTGGATTCGGTGGTGCTGGAAACCGACTCACCGGACATGGCGCCCGCCATGTACCCCGGCGTGCGCAATACGCCGGCGCATCTGCCGGCGATCTGCGACTCACTGGCCACTTTGATGAACATCAGTGCGCAACAACTCGCTGCCGCCAGTACCGCCAACAGCTGCGAGGTGTTCGGCTGGTAGTCAGTCGGCGTGGGCCTTGGCCGCGTCGAGAATCAGCGTCAGGTGCTGACGCTGCCGGGTATAACGAATCACCGCGAAGTACACGAAAATCGCGACCAGCGATCCGTTCAACTGCTCGGTGACGCTGAGCAGACCCACCCATTCCATCACCAGGGCCACCAGCAGTGCGGTGCACACCGTCACCAGCGCACTGGCGCGCAGCAGGCCAAGTGAATCGAGCGAACGGAAACGTTTGATCTGCTTGGGGCAACGCAATTCCAGGCTTTTCTGGCAATTCGCACAGGTGAACGCTTCGTGGATCGAAATGGCATTCAGTTGCCAGGGCTTGAGCACCAGCGTGGTCTGGCAGTGGGCGCAGCGGCCCTGAACGCCCAGGGTTGCGACGAACATGTGCGATCTCCTCCAAGTGGTCAATGAGTTGATCTTGGTTCATTGAAGCCGAAAAACCAGCGCCTGGAGGAAAACAGGATTGGGCTTACAGATGCAGGCAAAAAAGTACTACAAGCCATTCCGAAAAAACCTGCCTCACAGGAAGCAGGTCGCTTCAAACCCGGAAGGCGCTGATCAATTGCTTCAACTCAACCACCTGCGCTGACAACGCACGGCTGGCGTCTTCGGTCTGGTGTGCACCTTCTGCGGTGCGCTCGCCGGCTCGGTTGATCTCGACGATGTTCTGGTCGATATCGTGGGCCACGGCGGTCTGCTGCTCGACGGCGGCGGCGATCTGCTGGTTCTGGTCGACGATCATGCCGACAGCGCCGAGGATGTTTTCCAGCGCCTGCTGGACTTTCTCCGACTGCCCCACCGTGCCGTTGGCCATCTGATGGCTGACGCCCATGGCCTTCACTGCCGCGCCGACGCCGCCATGGAGCTTGGCGATCATCTGCTCGATTTCTTCGGTCGATTGCTGAGTGCGCTTGGCCAGCGTGCGGACTTCGTCGGCGACCACGGCAAAACCGCGCCCCTGCTCACCGGCCCGCGCAGCCTCGATCGCGGCGTTGAGCGCCAGCAGATTGGTCTGTTCGGCGATGCTCTTGATCACTTCCAGAACGCGACTGATCGACTGACTGTCGCTGGCCAACTGGTTGATCACCAGCACCGATTGATCGATTTCGCTCGCCAGTGCCGCGATGCTGCCCTGCTGCGATTCCACCAATCCGCGCCCATTGATGGTTTCATCGTTCACGCTGTGGGCGCTGCTGACCGCTGCCGCCGCACTGCGTGCCACCTCCAGCGACGTTGCCGACATCTGGTTCATCGCCGTCGCCACTTGTTCGATCTGTGTGCGTTGCCCGGCGACCGCCTGATTGCTTTGCGCCGAGACGTTTTCCACCTGCCCCGCCTGCCGCTCGACCTCGCCAACGGTGTGGCCGACCCGTTCGATCAGGTCATGGATTTTCCTCACCGTACCGTTGAACACTTCGCCCAACTCGCCGAGTTCATCGCGGCTGTTGGCGTGGAAATTCACCGTCATGTCGCCCGCCGCGACTTTATCCATCATGGCGCCGAGGTTTTTCAGGGTGGCGCGGGTCGAGGCATAGAAGCCACCGTAGAGATAGAAAATCAGCACGAACACCAGCGACAACGCCGCGGCTTGCAGCACCATGTGCGTACGGTTTTGCCCCAGGCGCTGTTGCAATTGGGTGTCGAGGAATTTCAGGGTGGCGTCGTTGAGCTGATAGGTCTGGTCCATCAGCCCGGTGAGCTGGTCGTAAAAACCCTGCCATGGGGCGTCGAGGGTTTCGGCCATCACCACTTGTTCTTCGATCAGGGTGCCGGCCTGTTTCAGCGACGCCTTGCTGGCATCGGCCGGGGCGCTCAGGGAGTCACGGGCGGCTTTGCTCGAACCCAGCGCATCCTGCAATTTCAGGCCATATTCGGCCTGAAGCTTTTCGATCTGCACCAGCAACTCGTCGAAACGGGTGCTCGACGAACTGTTGAGAAAGCCCTGGCCCAATGAATACGAGCCCATCGCCCGACCTTCGCCCAAGGCCTGGGTGACGGCCGGCGTGATCGCGGTGATCAGCTCGCTGAGCTGGCGTATGTCGCTCTGGTTGTCGCGACTCAATCCGGCCTGACTGGCCACGATCTGGCTGAAAATCTGTGCATTGCCGAGCAATTTGCCAATCAGCGCACTTTTGCTTTGCAGAGAGTTTTCCGCCTGCTGGGCCTTGAAAGCGGCGATCATTTCATCGCGCTTGGCCTCGAAGAATTTGATCTGCTCCGGATCCTCGGTCATGGGCGTCAGCCCTTGCAGGCGCGCCAGAACGTTTTGCTCAAGACTGGTGATCTGCGCCTCGACATTGCCGGCCTTTCCGGACTGGCCGAGGGTGACATTGATCTGCACCAGATTGTTGAGGGTTTCCAGATCCCGGCGCAGGGTCAGGCTGCTGCCCAGCAGGTCGAGGCTCTGCAGCTCCACCCGGGTGCCCTGGAATTCGCGGTAGGAATCGCGCACCAGATAGAAATTGGTCACCAGCATCGGCACCAGGAACAGCACGCTGATCAGGCTGAACTTCATGCCGAAGCTCAAGCGGTTCATCAGCGAGACGGCGGGATAGAGCAAGCTCTTCACTGGAAGTCTCCCTTGGTTTTTTCTTGTTTTTATTGGCAGGCGCGGGGCGACAGCAGATAGCCACTATCGGGCGCTATCTCTGTATAGCTCAAATCGAAGGGAGGTTTTGTAACTTAAGGTTAACGAGGGGGATTGCCCCCCTCATTACTCGAACGGCCTACGCCAGCACTGTCCACAGGGCAAATCCGGCATACCACAGCACTGCCGCCCGCAGCAGCAACTCCCACAGGCAGTCGAGGGTGTTGATGCCTTCGGGGCCGACAGCGGCCGGCGGGATTTCCCCGGCCGCGAGCCCGACCCTGTTGATCAGTTGCGCGGCGCTGATGTTCCAGTTCAGCAGCTCGTGCAGCATCACCCGACTGACCGCGACGAAATTGCCGACCAGGGCGAGGCTCGCCGCCAGCAGGCGCACCGGCACCCAGTCGAAGGCATGACGCAGTTGCCCTGCCCGTTCGGCCACTGCCGGGTTCTGGGCGTTTTCCTCCGCCAGCGCCAGCAAGCGGTAACTCAGTGCCGCGACCGGACCGAGCAGGAAGTACCAGAAAATCACCGCAAAAAAGCTCTGGTAAGCCTGCCACAACAGATGCCGCTGCACTTGCTCCAGCAATTGTTCGCCGCTTTCGGCGCAGATGTTCAGATCACGCTTGGCCACATGGGCGGCGGCCTGCAGGTCCTCGCGGCGCCAGGCGTCGCGAAACGGCCCGAGCTCGCCGAGCAGGTCACCCCGCCCCAGGCTGTAAATCACCACCAGCAAATGCACCGGCAATGCCAGCAGACCATAGGCCACCGGCTCCAGCACCAGCAGCAACAAGCCCAGCAATGCCACCGGCAGCAGCACCAGAACAATCAGCACCAGCCACGGCTGTTTGGCCAGCCCACCGGTTTCAAGCTTGTGCAGTTCGCGGATCCATCCGCCATCGCGTTGCACCCGTTGGCGCAGAGCCGAGAACTTCTCGATCCATACCGCCAGCAGTAACACCAGAAAACTCATTGTCCTTCCTCTTGTGCCAGGGCGGCGCGGTAGCGTGCCCAGTCGAATGCGGGTCCGGGGTCGGTCTTGCGTCCGGGGGCGATGTCACTGTGCCCGCAGATGCGCTCGACGGTGATTGCCGGGAACGCCGCCTGTATCTGCCGGGTCAGCACGGTCAACGCCTGGTACTGCGCATCGGTGAACGGCAGATCATCGGTGCCTTCCAGCTCGATGCCTACGGAAAAATCGTTACAGGTTTCCCGTCCCTCGAACACCGAAACGCCGGCATGCCAGGCGCGCTCAAGACAGGAGACAAACTGGGTGACCTTGCCGTCACGTTCGATCAGAAAATGCGCCGACACGCGCAGGTCGGCGATCCCCGCAAAGTAGGGATGTTCCGTGACATCCAGACGATTCTGGAAAAATTCCTGGACCTTGCCGGTGGCGAACTGCGCCGGTGGCAGGCTGATGTTGTGGATGACCAACAGGGAGACTTCGCCCGCCGGGCGCTCATTGAAGTTGGGCGAAGGGCAGACCTGCACCCCGTGACACCACCCGCTTGCGGGATCCAACTGCATACCGATTCCTTCAACGCCGACTGTGTTGGCGACCAGTATGCCGTGATCGGCCCCCGGCGCGCGATCACTTGCCGCGATTGAGCCGCCGCAGATTGCCGAGCACCGACTCCAGCGCCCGGTCGAACAGCAAGGTGTCGTCCAGCGCCCGCACCGCGCCGCGACAAAACGCCAGGGCCAGTTCCGTGCGGTCGCGCTCCAGCACTTTCATGCCGGTGCGGTCGACGAACACGTACTTGCCGGTAGCCTCGATGATCGCCGCCAGCTTGCAGCGCAGAGTGTGTTCTTCGTCCTCCTCGAACGCCACCCAACTGCCCAGACGCAACTGTTCGACCTGGCGCAGACCGACATCGTCGGCTGGCAAGCGCGCTGGCGTGCGTGGCTTGAGACCGTCGTCGGCCATCTGCAGGACAATCGTCTGCGACACTTCGATCATTTCCGGCAGCACGGACTGATCCGGTGCGCCGAACGGTTCGAGCAGCCGCACATGCAGCGCTTCCAGCTCACTGAAAAAACCGCTGGTGGCAAACGGATCGAAGGCCGAAGTGCTCAGGCCGTCGCGCAATGACTTGAGCAACCCCGGCACCAGCGCCAGCAGACGCAGACCGGCTTCGGCGTCGTCGTGGCGCTGCACGCTCCAGATCAATTGCTCCATGGTCTGCACGTCGGCCTGCCATTCGGCGGACTGATCGCCGTGCTTGAGGCAGGTCAGCAGCAACACCTTGCTCCAGGCGTCTTGCACGAACGTCACCACCGACGGTGGCAGGACCTTGCCCAGCAAAGCCTGATTGAGCGCCTGCTCGACCCGCTGACGAGCCAGTTCGGTTTTCGCCCGGCCCTCTTCGGCATCGCGCAAACGCTGTTCAAGCAATTCGCTGCGACGGCGCTCGTCACTGGTGAAGGCGAGGAAGTCCGCCAGCAACTCGGAAAAAATCGCCGGGTCATCGACGAAATCCGTCAGCAGGCGCTGCACCACTTGCTCGATGCGCAGGTACAGGCTGTCGCGCGCATTACCGTCGCACTCGCCCCAGCCCATCGCCGCCTCGGCGATTTCGTTGAGCAGGCGGCGCGCCGGGTGGCTGCTGCGGCTGAAGAAGCTTTTGTCGATCACCGCGACCTTCAACATCGGGATCTGCAACCGGGCAATCAGCGCCTTGAGGGAATCCGGCAGGTTGCGATCATCGAGGATGCAGTCGAAGACCATGGCCACCAGATTGATCACGTCCTCGTCAGCCCCGCCGACAATTCGCGACTTGCCGCTGCGCACGCTGACCCGGGTCAGCAGTTGTTCAAGTTGATGACGCAGATCGAAGTCGTCCTGCACCGCCAGCGCCGGCACGTATTGCTGCAGGTGCGAGAGCAGGCGCAGCAGGTCGCGGGTGGAAATTGGTTGGGCGGGAGCGCTGGGTTCCAGGGTCGGCGCAACGGTACCGCGCACATGCAGCAGCAACTCCTGCAACGCGGCGAAGACCTCCTGCACGCCCGCATCCGTCTGAGGTTTGTCGACGCCCCTGAATTCATTCTGCACGCTGGCCACGGCCTGATCGATGGCACGACGGGCCGGTGCCGGCTTGAGTTCGGGCAACACGCCCGTGGCGATCAGCAGTTGGTTGGCTTCGGCGTAGAGTTGATCGGTATCGGCCAGCACATAGCGCTCGAACAGTTTGAGCAGGATCAGTTTGACCTTGATCTCCACCCCCAGATTGCGCCCGGCCTGCAGGAAGTACTCGCAAAGCATCGCCGGGCCCAGCGGGTTGTATTGATCGCCCAGAGTCTTGCCCAACAGCGCATTGAATCGCGCAGTCAGTTGGTCGAGGGCGAAGCCGTCGCGATTGAGTACGCGGCCGACCATGGTTTCGACCGCGACGCTGCGCTCCATGTCATCAGTGCGCGCCGAGGTGTCCCCATATTGCAAGGCATGAGACAGGACGGTGGGAACGGGATCGAATTGAGTGAGGCCGACAAAGGCTTCGAAGAATTGCTCGAGAAAACCGCGTTCGATGTTCTTGCGCTTGAGGCGCAGGTCGCGCATGGCTTCGAAAAAGATGTTCTGCTCGACGTCGTTACGCGCCCGGTCGGCCATTTCGAACAGGGTGTCGTCGGCGTTATCGAACAGCTCCTGCAAACCGTTGCGCAGGCGCTGGGCAGCCTTGTCGCGAACCTGAAGCAGAATCACAGGCAGGCGGGCGAGCGGCGAGTGAGTCGCCTGATCGGTAGTGGCCTTGTGCAGAGGCACTACATTCCCGTCGTTGTGCATCCAAGCCTCCTGAAACGGTGATTTGCCGACGTCAAAGCTATGGCGTCAAATGCAAGGCGGATTATCTTGCAAAAGATGTCCCCGGCGCCAGAGCCGTCAGGGTTTCCCCTATGCGCCGACACCTTGAAGTGACCACGACAGAAACGGGTTTACTCAAAGAAAATCGACCGGATGCAGCGCTGCGTGGCGGTTCTCGCCTTGGGTTGGCCGACGCCATGCCCCTATAATCGGACCACTTAGTTTGTGGAGCCCGTTATGCCGAATCTACGTCTCGCCGATTTGACCGCCGAAATCGAAGCCAACGTGCGCCGTGCGTTGCTCGAAGACATCGGCAGCGGCGACATCACCGCGCAACTGATCCCGGCCGAACGCCTGGCCAAAGCCACCATCATCACCCGTGACGCCGCCGTCATCAGTGGCACGGCCTGGGTCGATGCGGTGTTCCGCCAGCTCGATCCGCGGGTGGCGGTGCATTGGCAGGTGCGCGATGGCGAACGGGTTTCGCCGAATCAGCCGTTGTTTCATCTGGAAGGCCCTGCCCGCTCGCTACTGACCGGCGAGCGCAGCGCCCTGAACTTCCTGCAATTGCTGTCGGGCGTGGCGACCCGCGCGCAGTACCTGGCGGACTTCGTCGCCGAGACCTCGGTAAAACTGCTCGACACCCGCAAGACCCTGCCGGGCCTGCGTCTGGCGCAGAAATACGCGGTCACCTGCGGCGGTTGCCATAACCATCGCATCGGTCTCTACGACGCGTTCCTGATCAAGGAAAACCACATCGCTGCCAGCGGCGGCATCCCGCAGGCCATTGCCGCTGCGCACAAGATCGCCCCGGGCAAGCCGGTGGAAATCGAAGTGGAAAGTCTGGAAGAGCTGAAGGAGGCGCTGGCCGCCGGTGCCGACATCATCATGCTCGATGAACTGAGCCTCGACGACATGCGCGAAGCCGTGCGCCTGAACGGCGGCAAGGCAAAACTGGAAGCCAGTGGCGGCATCAACGAAAGCACGCTGCTGCCGATCGCACAGACCGGGGTGGATTACATCTCGATCGGCGCGATGACCAAGGACGTGAAGGCCGTGGATCTGTCGATGCGCCTGAGCATCTGAGTCGATCACGCAATAAAAAACGCCAGCCCTTTCGAGGCTGGCGTTTTTGTTTCAGACCACCAGATTGTTCATCTCGCAGTACTCTTCCCACTCGACGCCCAACACTTCGGCCGCTTCCTTGTGCAGTTCCAGGCGCTTGGCCTCGAACTCCTCAGGCGTGCTGGTGTACTTGAGGGTCAATTCCCACGGCTGCAGGCCCTGGGCTTCGGCTTCATCTTCGAACGCCCACTGAATCTGGTCTTTCTGATCATCGGGACTCAGGTCCTTGATCTCTTCCTTCAGATCCGGAACATCCAGGATGTATTTTCTAAGCGCTTCTTCGTGACGTTGCTCTTGAGTTAATTCGGTCATGGCGTTCTCGCTGATCATAGGAATGGAGGATGGATCTGGATCATCAAGGATCTCTCTGACGCGGACTGTCCGGCCTTCGGAACCATTCGGGATCATCTGAAAACTGCTAAGCGATGCTCATGCAGGCACCGAATATAGGACGTTTGCATGACGAATTACACGGCTCTTTACATCTCTCCCACAAAAAGTTGACCTGTGAAACATAAATGCCGGTTCAAAAGGATAAGGGAGAGGTGGTGCCCGAGACAGGAATCGAACCTGCGACCTTCGCGTTACGAGTGCGCTGCTCTACCGGCTGAGCTACACGGGCGGTGGGCTAAACCTAGCACCGGTCTTGCAGGTCGGCAACTTCGCCGAATGACTCGATATTTCACGGACAAAAAAATACCCCGCCGTTTTCACGGCGGGGCATTTTCATTGCGCTGGAGCTGCGGGGTGATTAAACGCCCGAAGCCTTCGCAGCGGCCACGTCTTTGATGGACAGCTTGATACGGCCGCGGTTGTCCACGTCCAGTACCAGCACTTCCACTTCCTGGCCTTCTTTCAGGATGTCGGTCACTTTCTCCACGCGAGCGTCGCTCAGCATCGAGATGTGAACCAGACCGTCCTTGCCCGGCAGGATGTTGACGAATGCGCCGAAGTCGACGATGCGCTCAACCTTGCCGACGTAGATCTTGCCGATCTCGGCCTCTGCGGTGATACCCAGAACGCGCTGACGTGCTGCTTCAGCCGCTTCCTTGGTTTCGCCGAAGATCTTGATCGAACCGTCGTCTTCGATGTCGATCGAAGCCTTGGTCTCTTCGCAGATCGCACGGATGGTCGCGCCACCCTTACCGATAACGTCACGGATCTTGTCGGTGTCGATCTTCATCGCGATCATGGTCGGAGCGTTGGCCGACAGTTCGGTACGCGACTGGCCGATGATCTGGTTCATCTGGCCGAGGATGTTCAGGCGCGCTTCCAGGGCTTGGCCCAGAGCGATTTCCATGATCTCTTCGGTGATGCCCTTGATCTTGATGTCCATCTGCAGCGCGGTCACACCTTTGGCGGTACCGGCTACTTTGAAGTCCATGTCGCCCAGGTGGTCTTCGTCACCCAGGATGTCGGTCAGGACGGCGAACTTCTCGCCTTCTTTAACCAGACCCATGGCGATACCGGCAACCGGTGCCTTCATCGGAACACCAGCGTCCATCAGGGCCAGGGAAGCGCCGCAAACGGAAGCCATCGAGCTCGAACCGTTGGATTCGGTGATTTCCGATACCACACGGATGGTGTACGGGAACACGTCAGCGGCAGGCAGCATGGCCGAAACCGAACGACGGGCCAGACGGCCGTGACCGATTTCGCGACGACCGGCGCCACCCATGCGACCACACTCGCCCACCGAGAACGGAGGGAAGTTGTAGTGCAGCATGAACGGGTCTTTTTTCTCGCCTTCCAGGGTATCCAGCAGTTGCGCGTCACGGGCGGTGCCCAGCGTCGCGACAACCAGAGCCTGGGTTTCGCCACGGGTGAACAGTGCCGAACCGTGAGTCTTCGGCAGAACGCCGACTTCGATGTTCAGCGGACGTACGGTGCGGGTGTCGCGACCGTCGATACGTGGCTTGCCGTTAACGATGTTTTCGCGAACGGTGCGGTATTCGATTTCACCGAAAGCGGCTTTGACGTCGGCAGCCGAAGGCTGGCCTTCCTCACCGGAAAGCTTGGCCACAACCTGGTCACGCAGCTCGCCCAGACGCGCGTAACGGTCGGCCTTGATGGTGATGGTGTAAGCCTGGGAGATCGCTTCGCCGAACTCGGAACGGATAGCGGCGAGCAGCTCGGTGGCTTCTGGAGCAGGTGCCCAGGTCCAGGTTGGCTTGGCAGCTTCGGCAGCCAGTTCTTTAACGGCGTTGATTACGACCTGGAACTCGTCGTGAGCAAACAGTACTGCGCCCAGCATCTGGTCTTCGGTCAGCTCTTTGGCTTCCGATTCAACCATCAGTACGGCGTCCGAAGTACCGGCAACGACCATGTCCAGGCTCGAGGCAGCCTGCTGCTCGTAGGTCGGGTTCAGCAGGTAGCCGGTGCTTTCGTGGAAAGCAACGCGAGCGGCGCCGATCGGGCCGTCGAACGGAATGCCGGAGATCGCCAGGGCAGCCGAGGTACCGATCATCGCAGCGATGTCCGGATCGGTCTTCTTGCTGGTGGAAACGACGGTGCAGACAACCTGCACTTCGTTCATGAAACCTTCCGGGAACAGCGGACGGATCGGACGGTCGATCAGTCGGGAAGTCAGGGTTTCTTTCTCGGAAGGACGGCCTTCACGCTTGAAGAAACCGCCAGGGATCTTACCGGCAGCGTAAGTCTTTTCCTGGTAGTGAACGGACAGAGGGAAGAAGCCCTTGCCCGGATCGGCTTGCTTGGCACCGACTACGGTCACCAATACGCTGACGTCGTCGTCAACGGTGACCAATACTGCGCCGGAGGCCTGACGGGCGATACGGCCAGTCTCGAGGGTAACGGTCGACTGACCGAACTGGAATTTTTTGATTACCGGGTTCACGGTGTCCTACCTTCTTTGTGGCTCTTGGGGGAACTGGTTTCTTGCGAAATTCTTGGGCAATGCCGGGAATCGGCCCGACGCCTGTCCAGGGTAAAACGTGTATCCAGATAAAACTTGAGGCTGGGAGCCTGCCGGACGCCGGCGGAAACCCGCTGACGTCTGACAGACAACCAACCTCATAGCGCAATCGCTGATTAGCGACGCAGACCCAGGCGAGCGATCAGAGCGCTGTAACGGCTCACGTCCTTGCCTTTCAGGTAGTCCAGCAGCTTGCGACGCTGGTTAACCATGCGGATCAGACCACGACGGGAGTGGTGGTCTTTACCGTTGGCCTTGAAGTGACCTTGCAGTTTGTTGATGTTGGCGGTCAGCAGTGCAACTTGCACTTCTGGCGAACCAGTGTCACCAACAGCTTGCTGGTAGTCGGCAACGATTTGAGCTTTTTCTTGAACGTCGAGAGCCATGAGGCAATCCTTTTATCAGGAAACTGTTTCAAAAACAGTTTCAACAGGCCAGGGACAAATCCCTGTATCTATAAATGAGTAGTGACCGTGCCTGTTGACAGCCACACTCGCCGGCCTGTTTTTACACAGACCGGTTTCCGGTCATTCTGACCGAATCAGTCGACGCGGCGCGATGCGCCCGTCTTCGCTCACTTCACCGATACCGATGAAGCGACCGTTGTGATCCTGTACCCGCACCATGCCGAACTTCGGAGCATCCGGGGCACGTACCGGCTGGCCGTTGAGCCAGTAGAACGCGCTCGCTTCCGAGAACTGCAGCAACGGCCAATCCTGCAGGCCGCTGTCCGATGGCATCAGGAAGCGGTCGACCGCTTCGTTGCCGCCTTCGGCATGTACCGCTTCCAGCTCTTCGAGGGTCACGGTCTGCGCCAGGGTGAAAGGCCCGGCCTGGGTACGACGCAGTTCAGCGACGTACGCACCACAACCGAGTTGCTCACCGATATCCTCCACCAGGGTGCGAATATAGGTGCCCTTGCTGCAATCCACCGCGAGTCGCGCAGTATCGCCTTCGAAGGCCAGCAATTCCAAGCGCGCAATAGTAACAGAACGCGGTTCGCGCTCCACTACTTCGCCTGCACGGGCCAACTTGTACAGCGGCTGGCCATCACGCTTGAGAGCGGAGTACATCGGCGGTATCTGACTGATTTGCCCACGAAATTTCGGCAGAACCGCTTCAATGTCGGCCTGACCAACGGTCACCGGGCGCTCCTGCAAAACCTCACCTTCGGCGTCCGCCGTGGTGGTGGTCTTGCCCAGTTGCGCCAGGGTTTCATACCCCTTGTCGGAATCGAGCAGGTACTGCGAGAACTTGGTCGCCTCACCGAAGCACAGCGGCAGCACGCCGGTAGCCAGTGGATCGAGACTGCCGGTATGACCGGCCTTCTCGGCGTTGAGCAGCCAGCGAACCTTCTGCAACGCGGCGTTGGAGGTGAACCCCAACGGCTTGTCGAGCAGGATGATGCCGCTGACGTTACGACGGATACGTTTGACCTGAGCCACCGAGTTACTCCTTGGTGTCTTCGGGTTCTGCCGCAGCCACGTGCTGATTGTCCTCAGCCACGGCGCGCTCGATCAGGGCCGACAGGTGCGCACCCCGCACGACGCTTTCGTCGTAGTGGAAGTGCAATTGCGGCACGCTGCGCAGCTTCATTTCGCGGGCCAGCTGCATGCGCAGGAAACCGGCGGCAGCGTTGAGCACCTTGATGCTTTGCGCGATGTCTTCGGCGTTGTCCTGCCCCATCACGGTAATGAAGATCTTCGCGTGACCGACGTCACGGCTGACTTCCACAGCGGTAATGGTGACCAGGCCGACGCGCGGGTCTTTGACTTCACGACGGATCAGCTGGGCCAGCTCACGCTGCATCTGATCGCCGATACGTTGGGTACGGCTGTATTCTTTTGCCATGATTTGTTACCTGTTACTGCCCTGCGGTGAAACCCGCAAGGTCTGAAAGCGGCAAACGCCCGGCCTGACAAAAGCCAGACCGGGCGTTGCGTTTAGAGTCCTGACGCCGTGCCGCGCACTTGCATGCGGCGGCCCGACGTGGCCCTTGAAGTGCGCGAGTCAGAGGCTGCGAGCAACCTGAACCTTCTCGAAGACTTCGATCTTGTCGCCGACTTTGACGTCGTTGTAGCTCTTCACGCCGATACCGCATTCCATGCCGGCACGTACTTCGGAAGCGTCATCCTTGAAGCGGCGCAGGGATTCCAGCTCGCCTTCGAAGATCACGATGTCTTCACGCAGTACACGGATCGGACGGTTACGGTGCACAACACCTTCGATCACCATGCAACCAGCGATCGCGCCAAACTTCGGCGAACGGAACACGTCACGGACTTCGGCCACACCGAGGATGTTCTCGCGAACGTCGCTACCAAGCATACCGGTCAGGGCTTTCTTGACGTCTTCGATGATGTCGTAGATCACGTTGTAGTAACGCATGTCCAGACCTTCCTGCTCGACGATCTTCCGTGCGCCGGCATCGGCACGCACGTTGAAGCCGAACAGTACAGCGTTGGAAGCCAGTGCCAGGTTGGCGTCGGATTCGGTGATACCACCGACACCGCCACCGACCACGCGCACTTGCACTTCGTCGTTGCCCAGGCCATTCAGAGCGCCCTGCAAGGCTTCCAGCGAACCACGGACGTCGGATTTGAGGACGATGTTGAGCGTCTTCTTCTCTTCCTGGCCCATGCTTTCGAAGATGTTTTCCAGCTTGCCGGCGTGAGCGCGAGCCAGTTTGACTTCGCGGAACTTGCCTTGACGGAACAGAGCCACTTCACGGGCTTTCTTCTCGTCGGCAACCACGCTCATTTCGTCGCCGGCGTCAGGCGTACCGTCCAGGCCGAGGATCTCGACCGGAATGGCCGGACCCGCTTCCTTGATCGGCTTGCCGTTCTCGTCGAGCATGGCGCGCACGCGGCCATAGTTCGAGCCGACCAGCACCATGTCGCCTTGACGCAGCGTACCGTCCTGAACCAGAACGGTGGCTACCGGACCACGGCCCTTGTCGAGGCGCGACTCAACCACGACGCCACGGCCAGGAGCCGAAGGAGTAGCGGTCAGTTCGAGAACTTCGGCTTGCAGCAATACAGCTTCAAGCAGTTCGTCGACGCCGGTACCCATCTTCGCGGAAACCGGAACGAATGGAGTGTCGCCACCCCAGTCTTCAGAGGTCACGCCGTGAGCCGACAGTTCGCTGCGGATGCGATCGAGATCAGCACCCGGCTTGTCGATCTTGTTCACCGCAACCACCAGCGGAACGCCAGCAGCAACAGCGTGCTGAACGGCTTCGATGGTTTGTGGCATCACGCCGTCGTCCGCCGCAACCACCAGGATCACGATGTCGGTCGCCTTGGCACCACGGGCACGCATGGCGGTAAACGCGGCGTGACCAGGGGTGTCGAGGAAGGTGACCATGCCGCGTTCGGTTTCAACGTGGTATGCACCGATGTGCTGGGTGATACCGCCGGCTTCGCCAGCAGCTACCTTGGCACGACGGATGTAGTCGAGCAGCGAGGTCTTACCGTGGTCAACGTGACCCATTACGGTCACGACCGGCGCACGAGGAACCGCTTCACCTTCGAACTTCAGGGACTCGGCCAGGGAATCTTCCAGGGCGGTGTCGCTGACCAGGGTCACTTTGTGGCCCAGTTCTTCTGCGACCAGCTGGGCAGTTTCCTGATCCAGTACCTGGTTGATGGTGGCCGGGGTGCCCAGCTTGAACATGAACTTGATGATTTCGGCAGCCTTGACCGACATCTGCTGGGCGAGATCGCCAACAGTGATGGTTTCGCCGATCTTCACTTCACGCACGACAGGGCCGGTCGGGCTCTGGAAACCGTGGGCGTTGCGTTTCTTCAGCTTGGCCTTGCCGCGACCGCCGCGACGGAAGCCATCGCTTTCTTCGTCGGTAGTGCGTGGCGCCACACGTGGAGCCGGAGCCTTTTCCTTGACCGATGCGCGATGCGGAGCGTTTTTGCGCTCGCCATCACCACCGCCACGACGGTTGTTGTCGTCAGCACGTGGTTTGTCCGGACGGCGCTGTTCGTCACGCTTGCGAGTGTCGGCAGCTGGCGCAGCAGCCACAACCGGCGCGGCTTCGCGCACGGGTTCGGCCACTGGCGCAGGGGCAGCGACGGCTTCGGCAGGAGCGGACGGCGCAGCAGGCTGGCGACGCGCTTCTTCTTCGGCGCGCACGCGGGCTTCTTCTTCAGCCTTCTGACGGGCAGCATTTTCTACTGCGCGACGTTCATCCAGTTCACGCTTGCGCTCGGCTTCGATTTCTTCCGGGCTACGCTGTACGAAAACTTTCTTCTTGCGGACTTCAACGCTGATGCTTTTGCTGCCAGCCACACGCAGGGTGCTGGTGGTTTTACGCTGCAGCGTGATCTTGCGTGGTTCTTCCACTTTCGCCTTGTGGCTGCTTTTCAAGTGGGTCAGCAGGGATTGCTTCTCACTGTCAGTCACATTTTCTTCGGCGGCGGTGTGCGGCAGACCTGCCTCACGCATCTGCTGCAACAGGCGCTCTACCGGTGTTTTGACCTCATCGGCCAGTTGTTTCACCGTGACTTGCGTCATGCACTTCTCTCCTCAGGCCGCGCCTAATTACTCGAACCAGTGGGCTCGGGCGGCCATGATCAACTTGCCGGCACGATCATCGTCAATGCCGTCGATGTCGAGCAGATCGTCAATAGACTGCTCGGCCAGGTCTTCGCGGGTAATTACGCCGCGCACCGCCAGTTCCATCGCCAAATCCTTGTCCATACCCTCAAGCGAGAGCAGGTCTTCGGCCGGATGGGCGTCTGCCAGCTTTTCCTCAGTAGCGATGGCTTTGGTCAACAAGCGATCCTTGGCACGAGCGCGAAGCTCGTTGACGATGTCCTCGTCAAAGCCGTCGATGTTGAGCATTTCTTCCAACGGTACGTAGGCAATCTCTTCCAGGCTGGTGAAGCCTTCGTCTACCAGCACCTGAGCCAGTTCTTCGTCGACTTCCAGCTCGTCGATAAAGTTGCGCAGGATGTCGCCGGTTTCCGCTTGTTGCTTAGCCTGGATGTCCGATTCGGTCATCACGTTCAGGGTCCAGCCAGTCAGCTGGCTCGCCAGACGCACGTTCTGACCACCACGACCGATGGCCTGAGCCAGATTGTCTGCGCCAACGGCGATGTCCATGGCATGGGCATCTTCGTCAACGATGATGGCCGCCACTTCTGCCGGCGACATGGCATTGATCACGAACTGCGCCGGGTTGTCGTCCCACAGGACGATATCGACACGCTCGCCACCCAACTCGCCCGACACGGCCTGGACGCGCGAACCGCGCATACCGATGCACGCGCCCTGCGGGTCGATGCGTTTGTCCTTGGAGCGGACAGCGATCTTGGCACGCGAACCCGGATCACGGGAGGCGGCCATCACTTCGATCAGGCCTTCAGCGATTTCCGGCACTTCGATACGGAACAGCTCGATCAGCATTTCCGGCGCGGTACGCGACAGGATCAGCTGAGGGCCGCGGTTCTCGGTGCGGATTTCCTTGAGCAGCGCACGCAGACGCACGCCAACACGGAAGGTTTCGCGAGAGATGATGTCTTCACGGGCCAGCAACGCTTCAGCGTTATTACCCAGGTCGACGATCACGTTGTCGCGGGTCACTTTCTTCACGGTGCCGGAGATGATTTCTCCCAGGCGCTCGCGATAAGCGTCAACCACTTGAGCGCGCTCGGCTTCGCGCACTTTCTGCACGATGACCTGCTTGGCGGTCTGCGCAGCGATGCGGCCGAACTCGATGGACTCGATCTTTTCTTCAACGACGTCGCCAACCTTGGCGCCAGGGTGCGTTTCAGCAACCTTGCTCGGCCAGGTTTCGATGGCCGGATCATCAAGATCATTCTCTTCGACGACCGTCCAGCGACGGAAAGTTTCGTAAGAACCGGTGTGGCGGTTGATTTCCACACGCAGATCAACTTCGTCTTCAAAACGCTTTTTGGTAGCAGTGGCCAGAGCCAGCTCCAGCGCTTCAAAAATTACGCTTGCCGGTACACCCTTTTCATTGGATACCGACTCAACAACCAGCAGTACTTCTTTGCTCATCGTACGCCTCGCCTTTCGCAAGCCATTGGATCCGCGGGATCCGCGTCTCAGTCAAAACTGGGAATAATGTTGGCCTTGTCGATCATATCGATCGGCAACAGGAACTCATGGTCATCTACCTGCACCACGACGTCCTGTTCTTCTACACCGCGCAGAAGGCCCTGAAAGTTGCGTCGACCTTCAAAAGGCGAGCGCAGCTTGATCTTCACTTGTTCACCGACATATTTGGCAAACTGCTCAAGAGTGAACAGTGGGCGTTCCATGCCTGGCGAGGAAACTTCAAGGGTGTATTCAACGGAGATCGGATCTTCAACATCCAGCACACCGCTGATCTGACGGCTGACGATGGCACAATCGTCCACCAGTACGCCGCCTTCCTTATCGATATAAACGCGCAACATTGAGTGGCGACCTTGAGCCGAAAACTCAATACCCCAGCATTCATAGCCTAGGGCCACGACCACCGGGGCCAGCAAGGCCTGCAACTCTTCTAGCTTGCTCGACACCTGAACCCCCTCGTGCATGTATGTGCATGCTATGCAAAATAAAAAAATGGGCGAAACGCCCATCCTTGAAACGCCGTCGAACAGCGGCGTTGAAAGTGTCCAGCTAACAAAAAGCCCCTTAAAAGGGGCTCCTTAAACTGGTTGCGGGGGCCGGATTTGAACCGACGACCTTCGGGTTATGAGCCCGACGAGCTACCAGACTGCTCCACCCCGCGACAAAGCTGGGGCGGAAGTATACGACCGATCCCTTTTAGGGTCAATGTAACCTTCCACCTGCAAGAAAGCCCGCAACAGCGGGCTCTCCTGACTAATTGGTACCGAGAAGGGGACTCGAACCCCTACACCCTATGGGCACAACCACCTCAAGGTTGCGTGTCTACCAATTCCACCACCTCGGCAATACTACGTTTGAAACCCTTCTTACTTCTGCTCTTGAGCTGGAGGTACGTCAGTCGCTGGAGTAGCCGACTTTTGCTCTTGAAGCACCGGGACATCATCAGAAGCCGGTTGTTGCTTTGGAACTTCCAACACTGCCGGGTTTGGCAAACCTGCTTGAGTCAGCTGATGAGCCTTCTCTTTAGCAAAGTATCCTAACCCCAAGCTGGTTATGAAGAAACCGGCGGCAAGTATAGCAGTAAACTTACTAAGAAAGGTAGAGGAACCTTGGCTTCCGAACACAGTATTTGAAGCACCTGCTCCGAAAGACGCGCCAGCGTCCGCACCTTTACCCTGCTGCAGCAAAACCAGAGCAACTACGCCCAATGCACCCAGCAGATGAAAAACGACTACGACTGTTTCCAGCATTTTTTCAGTTTCCCGCGGCGCGACAAATCGCACCGAACTCATCTGCATTCAGGGAAGCTCCACCAATGAGCCCCCCATCGATATCCGGCATGCCGAACAGTTCGACCGCATTGGCCGCCTTCACGCTGCCGCCGTATAGAAGCCGCACACCTCGTGCCACTTCAGAATTCTCTGCCGCCAACTGCTCGCGAATGGCTTTATGCACATCCTGAGCCTGTTGCGGCGTTGCAGTCAGCCCGGTACCAATCGCCCAGACCGGCTCGTAAGCGATCACTGCGTTGGCAAAAGCACCGACACCCAGCTCCTCGATGATACTGCCCAGCTGACGCCCGACAACCTCAAGAGTCTTTCCGGCTTCGCGCTGCTCCAGGGTCTCCCCTACACACAACACCGGAATCAAGCCACATGCCTGTGCCGCTGCGAACTTGCGATTCAGCATTCCGTCTCGCTCACCCATGATCTGGCGGCGTTCGGAGTGCCCGACAAGCACCAGGGAACAACCTGCATCCACCAACTGACTCGGCGCAATCTCGCCTGTCAACGCACCTTGCATGGACTCCACCGCAGAATTCTGCGCACCGACCGAGATCGATTTGCCTTTCAAGCCATCAATCACTTGATTGATATACAAGCAAGGCGGGAATACCGCGACATCAACACCGCTTGGCAAGGCCAGATGACGAAGGCCGTTGATCAGCTCAGCGACGCTGGCGCGGGTACCGTGCATCTTCCAGTTACCAGCTACCATAGGGCGACGCATGCTGTACCTCGTCGGTCAAAGTGGGCGCAGATGTTACCCAACACAATCATGGCTGGCAAGCCGAATCAGGCAGAAACTTCAGTTACCAGTTTTGCCAGTTCTTCGGCATAGCCACGAACCTGGATTTCGTCCTCGCCTTCGACCATCACACGTACCAGAGGCTCTGTCCCGGACTTGCGCAAAAGCACACGCCCGCGCCCCGCCATAGCCTGGGTTACGCGTGCGCTCGCCTCCTTGACAGCCGGGTGCTCCAGCGGGCTGTCGCCACCGCCGAAGCGCACGTTGATCAGCACTTGAGGACACTTACGCAGGGCCTGACGAGTTTGCGCCAGACCTTCGTTGCGTGTTTTCAATGCCATCAGCACCTGCAACGCCGCAATGATCGCATCGCCAGTCGTCGTGTGGTTGAAGCAAACGACATGTCCGGAGTTCTCGCCCCCGACCAGCCAATCGCGCTCCAGCAATTCGGCAATCACATAGCGGTCGCCGACATTTGCACGCAAAAAAGGAATACCCAGATCCGCCAGAGCCAACTCCAGACCCAGATTGCTCATCAGCGTACCGACCACACCGCCCTGCAATTTGCCTCGCTCATGCAGATCGCGCGCGATGATGAAAATCAGCTCGTCACCATCGACTATCGCCCCGGTGTGGTCGACCATCAGCACCCGATCACCATCACCATCGAAGGCGATACCCAGATCCGCATGCTCGGACAACACCGCCGCCTGCAATTGCCCCATGTGCGTGGAGCCACAGTTGTCATTGATGTTCAGACCGTTCGGCTGAGCCGACAGAACGACGACCTCGGCACCCAGCTCACGGAAAACACTCGGCGCAACTTTATAGGTGGCACCGTGCGCGCAGTCGATGACAATCTTCAGTCCGGAAAAACTGGTGCCGGTCGGCACAGAGCTCTTGCAAAACTCGATATAGCGACCGGACGCATCATTGATTCGCGACACCTTGCCAATCTTGCTCGACTCCACAACAGTCATTGGCGTATCGAGCAATTCCTCGATCATCAGTTCCAGCTCATCGGGCAGCTTGGTGCCCTTGCCGGAGAAAAACTTGATGCCGTTATCGTCATGCGGATTGTGTGATGCACTGATCACGATTCCGGCCTCAGCCTGGAATGTACGCGACAGGTAGGCGATGGCCGGAGTCGGCATCGGACCGAGCAGCATTACATCGGCGCCCGCAGATGTCAGACCAGCCTCAAGTGCCGATTCGAACATGTAGCCGGAAATCCGCGTGTCCTTGCCGACCAGCACCTTGCAGGCACCCATCTTGCGAAAGGCCATACCGGCAGCCCAGCCGAGCTTAAGCATGAAGTCCGGAGTAATCGGGTATTCCCCGACGCGACCACGAATCCCGTCGGTACCAAAATATTTCTTGCTCATAAGTGCTCCATCATTCTTATTCGGCTGATTCCACGGCTGCGAGCATTCGCACCACGTCCACCGTTTCCGCCACATCATGGACGCGCAATATACGCGCGCCTTTCACCGATGCCAGTGCAGCCAGTGCCAAACCGCCATACAGACGCTCACCCACGGGGCGATTCAATGCATGGCCGATCATGCTTTTGCGCGAAACGCCCACCAATAGCGGCCGCCCCAACGCATGCAGGGCTTCCATATGCTTGAACAAGCTTAAATTGTGCTGCAGGGTTTTGGCGAAGCCGAAGCCCGGATCAAGAATGATCCGCTCGGCCGGAATGCCTGCCTCCTCGCACTGAGCCATGCGTTCGGCAAGAAATTCGCCCACTTCCCGGGTGACATCCTGATAACGCGGATCATCCTGCATATCGCCAGGCTCGCCGAGCATGTGCATCAGGCACACGGGCAATCCCGTGGCCGCCGCCGCATCAAGCGCGCCATCCCGCCGTAGCGAACGAACGTCGTTGATCAAGCCAGCACCCAAACGCGCTGTTTCGCGCATGACCGCCGGAGTGGACGTATCGACCGATATGACCACATCCAGTTCGCGATTGATAAGCTCGACGACGGGAGCGACACGTTCCAGCTCCTCCAACGGAGAAACCGCCCGCGCGCCCGGGCGGGTCGACTCGCCGCCCACATCGATCAGCGTTGCACCCGCCGCAACCATGGCTTCGGCATGACGCAAGGCCGCGTCGAGCTGGCTGTATCGGCCACCGTCGGAAAAAGAATCAGGAGTGACATTGAGAATGCCCATGACATGCGTCCGGGCCAAATCAAGAACCCGGTTGCCGCAAGGCAACCGGGTCAGGGACTGTACAGAAGTCATTTCAAACCTTAAACGTCGGCAGCCGGACCGCCAATCGGTGTTTCCGGACGCTCACCCTGAATGACAGGCGGTGTGCCAGTACCGGTGCCGCCCGACCAATCGCGAGGCTCGCGAGGTGTACGACCAGCCATGATGTCGTCGATCTGCTCGGCATCGATCGTCTCGTACTTCATCAGTGCATCCGCCATGGCATCGAGCTTGTCGCGGTTGTCCGTGAGGATCTGTTTGGCCGTGCCGTAGCACTGATCGATGATGCTGCGTACTTCAGAGTCGATCAGCTTGGCTGTCTCACCGGAGAAGCTGGCATTCTGACCGCCACCGCCGCGACCGAGGAATACTTCCCCCTCTTCTTCGGCGTACATCAACGGACCGAGTTTTTCCGACAGACCCCACTTGGTCACCATGTTCCGCGCAATCTGACTCGCACGCATGATGTCGTTGGAAGCACCAGTCGTCACACCGTCAAAGCCCAAAGTCATCTCTTCAGCAATACGGCCGCCGTACAGCGAGCAGATCTGACTGATCAGCGCACGCTTGGACAGGCTGTAACGATCTTCTTCCGGCAGAAACATGGTCACACCCAACGCACGACCGCGGGGGATGATCGACACCTTGTAGACAGGATCATGCTCGGGCACGACGCGACCGACAATGGCGTGGCCTGCTTCGTGATAAGCGGTGTTCTGCTTTTCCTTCTCGGACATGACCATGGATTTGCGCTCGGCGCCCATCATGATCTTGTCTTTGGCCAGTTCGAATTCTTTCATTTCGACGATGCGCTTGCCGGCACGGGCAGCAAACAGCGAAGCCTCGTTGACCAGGTTCGCCAGGTCGGCGCCGGAGAAACCCGGAGTACCACGTGCGATAACAGCCGGAGCAACGTCATCACCCATTGGCACTTTACGCATGTGAACCTTGAGGATCTGCTCGCGACCACGGATGTCCGGCAAGCCGACCACCACCTGACGGTCGAAACGACCCGGACGCAGCAAAGCAGGGTCCAGCACGTCAGGACGGTTGGTCGCGGCGATGACGATGATGCCGTCATTCATTTCGAAACCGTCCATCTCGACCAGCAACTGGTTGAGAGTCTGTTCGCGCTCGTCGTGACCGCCGCCCATACCGGCGCCACGATGGCGACCAACGGCGTCGATCTCGTCGATGAAGATGATGCATGGTGCGTGTTTCTTGGCCTGTTCGAACATGTCACGAACGCGGCTGGCACCGACACCGACGAACATTTCGACGAAGTCGGAACCGGAAATGGTGAAGAACGGCACCTTGGCTTCACCGGCAATCGCCTTGGCCAGCAAGGTTTTACCGGTACCCGGAGGACCAACCATCAGCACGCCGCGAGGAATGCGGCCGCCCAGGCGCTGGAACTTGCCCGGATCACGGAGGAACTCGACCAGTTCACCCACTTCTTCCTTGGCTTCGTCGCAACCGGCAACGTCAGCCAGTGTGGTTTTCACCTGATCTTCGGACAGCAGACGCGCCTTGCTCTTGCCGAAGCTCATCGGCCCGCCCTTGCCGCCAGCGCCGCCCTGCATCTGGCGCATGAAGAACATGAACACCGCGATGATCACCAGGATCGGGAAGCTGGCTACCAGAAGCTGGGTCCAGATACTTTGCTGCTCAGGCTGCTTGCCTTCGACCACGACGTGGTTGTCGACCAGGTCGCCGATCAAGCCATTGTCCTGGATTGCCGGACGAATGGTCTTGAAGCTGTCGCCATCGTTGCGCTTGCCGGTAATCACGTAGCCGTCGACGGCCACGCGCTCGACCTTGCCATCCTTGACCTGCTGGATGAAGTCGGAATAGTTGAGGGTCTGCGGCTCGTTAGGGCTGGAGAAGTTGTTCATCACCGTCACCAAGACTGCCGCGATGATCAACCACAGGATCAGATTCTTTGCCATATCGTTCAATTAACTACCCTCTGAAGCAAGCTCCGCTACTGGCGCGCGCTTCGCATGATATTCACCGGCCTAACTTACTACATTACCTACAGCTCTGGCAGGCGCCGTCTGTAACCCTTTGTGAAACACTTTCTACACAATATTCGCTTATGCGCGCGGGGCGAAATACGAAAAACCTATCACCCCGCCAAAAAACCTCGTTTTACTCGCTACGACCGCGGTAGCCCCATGCCAGCATATATTGCTCACGAGAGCTGCCACGAGAGGAGTCCGGCTTGATCATCTGGATCTTGTCGAACTTCTTGCGAGCATCCTTCAGGTAGACATCGAACCCTTCGCCCTGAAAAATCTTGATCACGAAATTGCCACCCGGCTTGAGTATCCGTTCCGCCAGATCAAGCGCCAGCTCGCAAAGGAACATGGCTTTTGGCATGTCCACTTCAGGCGTACCACTCATATTGGGGGCCATATCGGAAATCACAAGGTCCACCTGCGAATTACCCACAGCCTCAAGGATCTGAGCGAGCACTGCATCCTCGGTGAAGTCACCCTGGATGAAAGTCACGTCCGGGATGCTGTCCATTTCCAGGATGTCCGAGGCGATCAGTCGCCCCTGACCACCGATCAGCCGGCTGGTGACCTGCGACCAGCCGCCAGGCGCCGCGCCCAGGTCGACGACGTTCATGCCCGGACGGATCAGTTTGTATTTCTCCTGGATCTCCAGAAGCTTGTAACTCGCACGCGAGCGGTAGCCATCCTTCTGCGCTTGCTTCACATAGGGATCATTGACATGTCTTTTCAGCCAACCAAGGCTTGTCTTGGAACGCGCCATTGGGCACCTCGTTGATTAGGGTCGTGATTAATTGGGCGGATCCACGAGCCCTCGGGTAAAATGGCCGCCATTTTACAGAATCCAGACGAAAGGGTCAGATTATGCCGCTCACTCCAGAGCAGAAGAAACAGTACAAATCCATTGGTCACCACCTGAAACCAGTTCTGACTGTGGCTGACAACGGTTTGACTGAGGGTGTTTTAGCCGAACTCGAACGCGCATTGGCAGATCACGAACTGATCAAGATCAAGCTCAACATCCTCGATCGCGAGGCGCGCCTGGCGTCCGTTGCAGAGCTGTGCAAGACCGGCAAGGCCGATCTGGTTCAAGTCATCGGCAAGATGGCACTGATTTACCGCAAGAACTTCAGCGTCAACAAGCAACTGTCGAACGTCCATCGCTTCAAGTGATGGCAAGGGTCAAGGGTGTGCTTCGCGCACCCTGCCACTCCATCCCGGCACCGGCTGCAATACCAGCACCAACCCGGAAAAACCCAACACAAGAAAGCTGAACACCTGCCAGCGATGCGCATCCGGCCAGCCGACACGCACTGCGACAAACATCGCACACGCATACAACGCCATCAGCAACACCTGCCCGCGAAAATCCCGCCATAGACTGGCAAGGCCCTCGGCCTGTACCAGCACCAAAGCCTGAAATATCACGCACGCGACGGCAAAACCCACTACCGCCACTTCAAACGTACTTGCAACCTCATCGATCAGCAGCGGAGCCAGGCCAATCTGACCCAGCACCGGCCGCAGACCGAGGTGTACCAGCCACAGGCCGCCGACCCACAACATCTGGGCCAGTTGCCAGAGCATCGCGCCCGCACGCAACGGGCGCCCACCCTCAGATGTGACGGACTTCGACAATCTCGTACTCGATATCGCCACCTGGCGTTTTCACGACGACCGTATCGCCCTCTTCCTTGGCAATCAAGGCGCGGGCGATTGGCGAACCTACCGAAATCTTGCCGAGCTTGATGTCCGCTTCGTCCTCACCCACGATCTGGTAAGTGACGCTTTCATCAGTCTCGACGTTGGCGATTTCGACGGTGGTGCCGAAAATCACTTTGCCGGTGTGCGGAATGGTCGTCACATCAATGATCACCGCGTTCTGCAGGCGACCTTCGATGTCACGGATCCGCGCTTCGACCATGCCCTGCTGTTCGCGGGCGGCATGGTATTCAGCGTTTTCCTTCAAGTCACCCAACTCGCGGGCCGTACCGATGTCCTGGCTGAGCTTCGGACGAACGACCTTGGTCAGGTGAGCATGCTCTTCTTCCAGGGCCTTGGAGCCCTGGACGGTCATTGGGTATTTATTCATGCCTTCAATCCTGCGTGTAGATCCTGCAAGCGGCGTACGGTCTTCTCGGGACCGAACTTCAGCGCTTCACAGATAGCTTCGCCAGCAGCAATGGTGGTGGTGCAGTAAATCTTGTGCTGCAAGGCGTTACGGCGAATGGAATAGGAATCGGCGATCGATTGACGACCTTCGGTGGTGTTGATGATCAGAGTGACTTCGTCATTCTTGATCATGTCGACCACATGCGGACGCCCCTCGGTCACCTTGTTCACGCGACGCACTTTCAGGCCTGCGGCTTCGATCAGCTTGGCAGTGCCGGCGGTGGCGACGACTTCGAAGCCCAAGTTGATCAGATCACGGGCCACGCCTGCAACCAGTGGCTTGTCATCATCGCGGACGCTGATGAACGCGGTACCGCCGGTCGGCAGCACTTCGCTGGCGCCCATCTGGGCTTTGGCGAAGGCTTCGCCGAAGGTGTCGCCGACGCCCATCACTTCACCGGTGGACTTCATCTCAGGGCCGAGGATCGGGTCAACGCCAGGGAATTTGGCGAACGGGAACACCGCCTCTTTCACGCTGTAGAAGTTCGGAATGATTTCCTTGGTGAAGCCGATTTCCTTCAGGGTTTTACCGGCCATCACGCGAGCCGCGACCATTGCCAGGGAAATACCGATGCACTTGGACACGAAAGGTACGGTACGGGAAGCACGCGGGTTGACTTCGATGACGTAGATGTCTTCGCCTTGCAGCGCCAACTGAACGTTCATCAGGCCGACCACGCCCAGTTCCAGGGCCATTTTCTTGACCTGTTCACGCATTTCGTCCTGGATGTGCGCCGGCAGCGAATACGGCGGCAGCGAGCACGCGGAGTCACCGGAGTGAACGCCCGCCTGTTCGATGTGCTGCATGATCGCGCCGATCACGACGTCCTTGCCGTCGCAGACCGCATCCACGTCCATCTCGATGGCGCAGTTGAGGAAGTGGTCGAGCAGCACCGGGCTGTCGTTCGACACTTGCACCGCGTCACGCAGGTAACGCTTGAGCTCTTCTTCCTTGTAGACGATTTCCATCGCCCGACCGCCCAGTACGTAGGACGGACGCACCACCAGCGGGTAACCGATCTTCGCAGCGGCGCGAACAGCTTCGTCTTCGCTGCGCACGGTGGCGTTTGGCGGCTGACGCAGGTTCAGGCGCTCGACCATTTGCTGGAAGCGCTCACGGTCTTCGGCGCGGTCGATGGCATCAGGGCTGGTGCCGATGATCGGCACGCCGGCTGCTTCCAGGGCGCGAGCCAGCTTCAGAGGCGTCTGGCCGCCGTACTGGACGATCACGCCTTTCGGCTTCTCGACGCGGCAGATTTCCAGCACGTCTTCCAGGGTCACCGGCTCGAAGTACAGACGGTCGGAAGTGTCGTAGTCAGTGGAAACGGTTTCCGGGTTGCAGTTGACCATGATGGTCTCGTAACCGTCATCGCGCAGCGCCAGTGCCGCGTGAACGCAGCAGTAGTCGAACTCGATGCCCTGACCGATACGGTTCGGGCCACCGCCGAGGATGATGATCTTGTCGCGACCGGACGGCGCGGCTTCGCACTCTTCCTCGTAGGTCGAGTACAGGTAGGCGGTGTCGGTGGCGAACTCGGCCGCGCAAGTGTCGACGCGCTTGTAGACCGGGAACACTTCCAGCTTGTGGCGGTGAGTACGCAGGTTCTTCTCGGTGACGCCCAGCAGCTTGGCCAGACGCTGGTCGGAGAAACCTTTACGCTTGAGCTTGTACATCAGATCGCGGTCGATAGCGGACAGACCGAGGGTCTTGACCTTCTCTTCGTCCTTGATCAGATCTTCGATCTGCACCAGGAACCACGGATCGATCATGTTCATGCCGAAGATTTCTTCGACGGTCATGCCGGCGCGGAAGGCGTCCGCCACGTACCAGATACGCTCGGCGCCCGGCACGGTCAGCTCGCGCTTGAGCACGCTCATGCTTTCCGGGTTGCTCAGATCGACCTTCTCGTCCAGACCGCAAACGCCCACTTCCAGACCGCGCAGGGCTTTCTGCAGGGATTCCTGGAAGGTACGGCCGATGGCCATGACTTCACCGACCGACTTCATCTGAGTGGTCAGGCGCGCGTCAGCGTTGGCGAACTTCTCGAAAGCGAAGCGCGGCAGCTTGGTCACGACGTAGTCGATGGACGGCTCGAAGGACGCCGGGGTACGGCCGCCGGTGATGTCGTTCTGCAATTCGTCGAGGGTGTAACCGACGGCCAGCTTGGCCGCGATCTTGGCGATCGGGAAACCGGTGGCTTTCGAGGCCAGAGCCGACGAGCGGGATACACGCGGGTTCATCTCGATCACGACCATGCGGCCGGTGTCCGGGCAGATACCGAACTGAACGTTGGAACCACCGGTCTCGACGCCGATCTCACGCAGTACCGCCAGCGAGGCGTTACGCAGGATCTGGTATTCCTTGTCGGTCAGGGTCTGAGCTGGAGCAACGGTGATAGAGTCACCGGTGTGCACGCCCATCGGGTCGAAGTTTTCGATCGAGCAGACGATGATGCAGTTGTCCTTTTTGTCGCGGACAACTTCCATTTCATATTCTTTCCAGCCGATCAGCGATTCGTCGATCAGCAGCTCTTTGGTTGGCGACAGGTCCAGACCACGGGCGCAGATTTCTTCGAACTCTTCACGGTTGTAAGCGATACCGCCACCAGTGCCGCCCATGGTGAAGGACGGACGGATGATGCACGGGAAGCCCAAGCGCTCGAGCACCGCGTTGGCTTCTTCCATGCTGTGGGCGATACCCGAACGCGGGCATTCCAGGCCGATGGCTTTCATCGCCTTGTCGAAACGCGAGCGGTCTTCAGCCTTGTCGATGGTGTCGGCATTGGCACCGATCATCTCTACGCCGAACTTCTCCAGAACGCCTTCGCGCTCCAGGTCCAGGGCACAGTTCAGAGCAGTCTGGCCGCCCATGGTTGGCAGCACGGCATCCGGACGCTCTTTTTCGATGATCTTGGCAACGGTCTGCCACTTGATCGGCTCGATGTAGGTGGCGTCGGCCATGTCCGGGTCGGTCATGATGGTGGCCGGGTTGGAGTTCACCAGGATGACGCGGTAACCCTCTTCGCGCAGGGCTTTACAGGCCTGGGCGCCGGAGTAGTCGAATTCGCAGGCCTGGCCGATAACGATCGGGCCAGCGCCGAGAATCAGGATGCTTTTAATGTCTGTACGTTTTGGCATGGGTTTGTCACTCAAATCCGCAGGTCAGTCGGCAAGCCGTCTTGATCGATTTCTGAAGTCCCGAGGGGGCCGCCGGTTCCGGGGCCGCCCTCGAGGGGCTTCTCGCTACAGTCTCAAGGCGAGCGCTTAGCGTCGCTTGGCCATCTCGTTGATGAAGCGGTCAAACAGGGGGGCCACATCGTTCGGGCCCGGGCTCGCTTCAGGGTGACCCTGGAAGCTGAACGCGCTCTTGTCGGTACGCTCGATGCCTTGCAGGGTGCCGTCGAACAGCGATTTATGGATCGCGCGGACGTTGGCTGGCAGGGTCGCTTCGTCAACCGCAAAACCGTGGTTCTGGCTGGTGATCATCACGACGCCAGTGTCCAGATCCTGAACCGGGTGGTTGGCACCGTGGTGGCCGTGGCCCATTTTCAGGGTCTTGGCGCCGGAGGCCAAGGCCAGCAGCTGGTGACCGAGGCAGATGCCGAAGACCGGAATTTCGGTTTCCAGCACTTCCTTGATGGCCTTGATCGCGTAGTCACAAGGCTCCGGGTCACCAGGGCCGTTGGACAGGAACACGCCGTCCGGCTTGAGAGCCAGTACGTCGGCAGCCGGGGTTTGCGCCGGAACCACGGTCACGCGGCAACCGCGCTCGACCAGCATGCGCAGGATGTTTACCTTGACGCCGTAGTCGTAGGCAACCACGTGATATGGCAGCTCGGAGGCTTCGATGGTCGCGTGGCTGTCGGTTTTCAGATCCCAGACAGTGGAGCGCCATTCGTATTGGGTCTTGGTGCTGACGACTTTCGCCAGGTCCATGCCCTTCAGGCCCGGGAAGCCTTGCGCAGCGGCGATGGCCGCCTCTTCGGAAATGTTGTCGCCGGCCATGATGCAGCCGTTCTGTGCGCCTTTTTCACGCAGGATGCGGGTCAGGCGGCGGGTGTCGATGCCGGCGATCGCCACAACGTTGTTGGCTTTCAGGTAATCGGACAGGGACATCGTGTTACGCCAGTTGCTCGCAACCAGCGGCAGGTCACGGATGACCAGACCAGCGGACCAGACGCGGTCGGACTCGGCGTCTTCCGGCGTCGTGCCGGTGTTGCCGATGTGCGGGTAAGTCAGGGTAACGATCTGCTGGGCGTAGGAAGGATCGGTAAGGATTTCCTGATAGCCGGTCATTGCGGTGTTGAACACCACCTCACCAACGGTCTGACCGTCGGCTCCAATGGCTTCGCCGCGAAAAATGCTGCCATCAGCAAGGGCGAGTATGGCTGGCTTAGTCAAGAAGACCTCCCGTAAATAACGCATGAAAGGGCAATCGCAGGTTGTAAAAAAGCGGAGTGACGTATGGACACGTCACCCCGCTTCTTCACTGAATTATTCTGCGCGCTTTTAGTGGACACACTAAAGCTGTAGCTTACAGAAAAAGGGATTTTTGGTCTACCGCCAATGAGCCTGAAAGGCCGGAGAATGCGACAGGGCGTCGCTCAGCGGATTGAAACCGGCACAAACAGGGCGTTTGCGCCGGATTCATAACATCTCAATGCAGGTCGAGCACGTCCTGCATGTCGTACAAACCAGGCTCGCGAGCATCCAGCCACAACGCCGCACGCACCGCGCCCTTGGCAAACGTCATGCGACTCGAAGCCTTGTGCGTGATCTCCAGACGTTCGCCTTCGCAGGCAAACAACACCGTGTGATCGCCCACTACATCACCACCGCGAACAGTGGCGAAGCCGATGGTCTCACGCTCACGGGCACCGGTGTGGCCTTCACGACCATAGACCGCAACCTTCTGCAGATCACGATCCAGCGCATTGGCGATCACTTCACCCATGCGCAGGGCCGTGCCCGATGGCGCATCGATCTTGTGGCGGTGATGGGCCTCAATGATTTCGATGTCCGCATCTTCCGCCAACACCCGTGCCGCCATGTCGAGCAGCTTCAGCGAAAGGTTGACGCCGACACTGAAGTTGGCGGCGAACACGATCGGAATATCCTTGCCCGCCTCGGCCAGCAACTGCTTCTGCGCAGCATCCAGCCCGGTCGTGCCGATCACCATCGCCTTGCCCGCCTTGCGGCAGAAGGCCAGGTTTTTCAGCATCACTTCCGGCAAGGTGAAGTCGATCAACACATCGAACTCTTCCGCCACCGACTCCAGATTCCCGGACAGCGGCACGCCGATTCGACCGAGCGAAGCCAGCTCACCGGCATCCACACCGATCAGCGTACTGCCAGGGCGGACAATCGCAGCCGTCAAACCGGTCAGCGGCGCGCGCTGCTGCACCGCCTCGACCAGAATCTTGCCCATGCGCCCGGCAGCGCCCATCACAGCTATACGTCGCATGCCGACTCCTTACAGATCGCCGAAGAAGCGTTTCACACCGTCGAACCAACCGGTGGTTTTCGGGGAGTGGCTGTTGTCGTCCGCCAGGGAACTGCGGAACTCTTCCAGCAATTCACGCTGACGACGGTTCAGATTGACCGGCGTCTCGACGGCCACACGACACATCAGGTCGCCCGCACCACCGCCACGCACTGGCGCCACGCCCTTGCCGCGTACGCGGAACTGCTTGCCGGTCTGCGTCCCTTCCGGAATCTTCAGTTTGACGCGACCGTCGAGGGTCGGAATTTCCAGCTCGCCGCCCAGGGCCGCGTCGACAAAGCTGATCGGCACTTCGCAGAACAGGTGCTTGCCGTCACGCTGGAAGATGTCGTGTTCGCGGACGTTGATCACCACGTACAGGTCGCCGGTCGGACCACCCTGAGTGCCCGCCTCGCCTTCGCCGGAGAGACGAATGCGGTCACCGGTATCGACACCGGCCGGCACTTTGACGGAAAGGGTTTTGTACTCTTCGACGCGACCGTCGCCGTGGCAGGAATCGCACGGATCGGAAATGATCTTGCCCTGGCCATGACAGCGCGGGCAGGTCTGCTGCACCGAGAAGAAGCCTTGCTGCATACGCACCTGACCGATGCCGCCGCAAGTCGGGCAAGTCGATGGCGACGAGCCTTTCTTGGCGCCCGAACCGTCGCATGGTTTGCAATTGACCAGCGTAGGAACGCGGATATTCACGGTCGTACCGCGTACCGCTTCTTCCAGGTTCAGCTCGAGGGTGTAACGCAAATCGCTGCCGCGCTGAGCGCCGCCACGGGAACCGCCGCGACCGCCACCGAAGAAGTCACTGAAGACATCACCGAAGATGTCGGAGAAGTTCTGACCGCCGAAGCCTGCACCGCCGCCACCCATGCTCGGGTCGACGCCGGCATGACCGTACTGATCGTACGCTGCACGCTTGCTGGAATCGGACAGCACTTCGTAGGCTTCGTTGGCCTCCTTGAACAGATCTTCCGACGCCTTGTCACCGGGATTACGGTCCGGGTGGTGCTTCATCGCCAGACGGCGATAGGCCTTTTTCAGGTCTGCTTCGCTTGAGCCGCGCTCAACACCCAACACTTCGTAATAGTCACGCTTAGCCATAAGTTCTTCATACTCTTGAGGACGTTCGGCAAATCCCTCCTGAGCTTCGCCAAACTCGTTGAGCCCCAATACAGGCCCGGACCCAACTCACGTCAATTCAACGATCCTGGTCTTTGGTTCATGCGGTATTTGCGGCGCGAAAAGCAGGAGCATTCCCGGCCATACCGCCAGCACCCGAACCTTGTCGCATGCTGTAAAAATTCGCGTATTCCAGATACGCCAACGCGGGAGCAAGCTCCCGCGCGGCGACATCCTACCAGTCACCGCCGCAAGGCAGTCAACCGGGCGACCAACAACTTACTTGTGGTCTTTGACTTCTTCGAACTCGGCATCGACAACATCGTCAGCCTTTTCAGCTTTCTCGTCGTGCGGTGCCGCGCCTTCAGGCTGAGCCTGTTCGGCGTACATCTTCTGGGCAACCGGCGCAGAGACTTTCGACAGCTCTTCAACCTTGGCGTCGATGGCAGCCTTGTCGTCGCCTTTGACGGCAGCTTCCAGGGCAACCACGGCCGCTTCGATTGCAGTCTTCTCTTCTGCAGTCACTTTGTCGCCAGCGTCAGCGATCATCTTGCGAGTCGAGTGAACCAGTGCATCACCCTGGTTACGGGCAGCGGCCAGCTCTTCGAACTTGCGGTCCTCCTCGGCGTTCAGCTCGGCGTCGCGCACCATTTTCTGGATTTCTTCATCCGACAGACCAGAGTTGGCCTTGATGGTGATCTTCTGCTCTTTGCCAGTCGCCTTGTCCTTCGCACCTACGTGCAGGATGCCGTTGGCGTCGATGTCGAAGGTCACTTCGATCTGCGGAACGCCACGTGGAGCTGGTGGAATGTCGGCCAGATCGAACTTGCCCAGGGACTTGTTCTGTGCGGCTTGCTTGCGCTCGCCTTGCAGGACGTGAATGGTCACGGCGCCCTGGTTGTCGTCGGCGGTCGAGAACACTTGCGATTTCTTGGTAGGAATCGTGGTGTTTTTCTCGATCAGCGCGGTCATCACGCCACCCATGGTTTCGATACCCAGGGTCAGCGGGCTGACGTCAAGCAGCAGAACGTCTTTCACGTCACCGGCCAGAACGGCGCCCTGGATCGCAGCACCCATGGCAACAGCTTCGTCCGGGTTCACGTCTTTACGTGCTTCTTTACCGAAGAAATCGGTAACTGCCTTCTGCACCAGTGGCATACGAGTCTGACCACCAACCAGAATGACGTCGTCAATTTTGCTGACGTCGATACCGGCGTCCTTCAGAGCAATACGGCATGGCTCGATGGTACGGTTCACCAGATCTTCGACCAGCGACTCGAGCTTGGCACGAGAGATCTTCACGTTCAGGTGCTTAGGACCAGTCGCGTCTGCTGTGATGTACGGCAGGTTGACGTCGGTCGACTGCGAAGAAGACAGCTCGATCTTGGCTTTCTCAGCGGCTTCTTTCAGACGCTGCAAGGCCAGAGGATCGTTCTTCAGGTCCATGCCGGACTCTTTCTTGAACTCGTCGACGAGGTAGTCGATCAGGCGCATGTCGAAGTCTTCACCACCCAGGAAGGTGTCACCGTTGGTGGCCAGCACTTCGAACTGGTGCTCGCCGTCAACTTCAGCGATTTCGATCACGGAAACGTCGAAAGTACCACCACCCAGGTCGTAAACGATCACGGTGTGATCGCCCTTGGCCTTGTCCATGCCATAAGCCAGAGCGGCTGCGGTTGGTTCGTTGATGATACGTTTTACGTCCAGACCGGCGATGCGACCAGCATCTTTAGTCGCCTGACGCTGACTGTCGTTGAAGTAGGCCGGAACGGTGATCACCGCTTCGGTCACCGCTTCGCCGAGGTAGTCTTCGGCGGTCTTCTTCATCTTTTTCAGGACTTCGGCGCTGATTTGCGGCGGAGCCATCTGCTTGCCGGAAGCCTCGACCCAGGCGTCACCGTTGTTGGCCTTGACGATCTTGTAAGGCACCAGCTTGATGTCTTTCTGTACGACTTCTTCGTCGAAGCGGCGGCCAATCAGGCGCTTCACTGCGAACAGTGTGTTGTGCGGGTTGGTCACAGCCTGACGCTTGGCGGACTGACCTACCAGAATTTCACCATCATTGGCGTAAGCAATGATCGACGGCGTTGTACGCGCGCCTTCGGCGTTCTCAATAACTTTGGCCACGCCGTTTTCCAGCACGGAGACGCAGGAGTTGGTAGTCCCCAGGTCGATACCGATAATTTTGCCCATGTTCACTCTCCCGAAACTTTGGATTTTTTTGCCGCAGCAGTGGTGGCTAACTGCGGTAATACTTAAACGCTTGACTTCTAAATGGGGGCCTTGCGGCTAATTTCAAGCCTTCTCGTCAATCGAAGGCGAAACTGGCGCCGGCGCCTTGCTGACCACGACCATCGCCGGACGCAGCAGGCGACCGTTGAGCTGGTAGCCCTTCTGGAACACCTTCAGAATGCTGTTCGGCTCCAGGACATCACTTTCCTGCATGGCCATTGCCTGATGTTCCACGGCGTTGAACGGTTCGCCTTCCTGCGGGCTGACAGCTACAAGCTGATAACGCGTGAGGGTGTCGTGAAACATTTTCAGGGTCAGCTCGATGCCTTCGCGCATCGGACGGATGCTTTCGTCATCCGGGCTCGACAGCTCGAGGCCGCGCTCCAGGCTGTCGACGATCGGCAGCAGGTCGCCGGCGAATTTTTCCAGCGCAAACTTGTGCGCCTTTTCGACATCCTGCTCGGCACGGCGGCGGACGTTCTGCAGATCGGCAGCTACGCGCAGCGATTGATCCTGCGCGGCGGCCAATTGCTCTTCGAGCACTTGTACACGGGTCGCCAGGTCATCACCCGAAGTCTCGGGCGCCTGATTGGCTTCTGGGTTTTGCGTATCTACTGTCTGTTCGTCAGCCATAGAATTCTCCTTTCAATATCGTCCGCGAGTTCGATTCGCGCTTCTGCCCCGGTATATGGGGCCGCAAAATCAGGCTTCAAGGGCTGACAACGATTAACCCTACAAAAAAGTGCTGCATTGGCATTCTTGCGCGCGACAAGCATTTGATCGGATCTTCTCCATTGAGCTGAGCGAGGGCATTGTCAGCCCGAAACAAAACACTGTATAAATAACCAGACCTGAAGCCTGGGAGCGGCCTTTATGCTGGTGCACCTGTCCGTACACAACTACGCCATCGTTGAACATCTCGATCTCGAACTCGATCGCGGCATGAGCGTGATTACCGGGGAAACCGGCGCCGGCAAATCGATCATGCTCGACGCCCTGGGCCTGACGCTCGGTGATCGCGCCGACAGCGGCGTGGTGCGACCGGGCGCCGACAAGGCCGATATCCTGGCGACCTTCGATCTGGCGGATATTCCCGAGGCCAGTGCCTGGCTGGCGGAACGCGACCTGGAAACCGACGGTCCGTGCATCCTGCGCCGGGTCATCACGTCCGAAGGTCGCTCACGCGGCTATATAAATGGCACGCCCTGCCCGCTCGGTGACCTCAAGGCACTCGGCGAGCTGCTGATCGATATCCACAGCCAGCACGAACACCAATCCCTGCTCAAGACCGACACCCACCGGCGCCTGCTCGACGAATACGCCGGGGCCACCGATCTGGCACGCCAGGTTCACCTGGCCGCCCAGCGCTGGCGCCAGACCCGTCAGGAGCTGGAACGCCTGTCCAATTCCGGCGACGAACAGCGTGCACGCCATCAATTGCTCAGCTACCAGCTCGAGGAGCTGGAAAACCTCGGCCTCGGCGAAAACGAACTGGAAGAACTGGAGCAGGAACACAAGAACCTGACCAATGCCGAAACCCTGCTCGGCATCTGCCGACAAGTGGTCGAGCAATGCAGCGAAAGCGACTCCGGCAACGTGCTGAATGCCCTGACGGCCAGCCTCAATCGACTGTCGAGCGTGAACAATTCGGTCGGCGCGCTGGGTGAAGCGAGCAGCTTGCTGACCAGTGCGCAGATCCAGGTCGAAGAAGCCGTCGGCGAACTCAATCGCTTTCTCGACAATTTCGATGCCGACCCGGCGCGCCTGCAATATCTGGAAGAACGTCTGGACTCCATTTACACACTGGCACGCAAACACCGCATTCAGCCGACTGAAGTGGCGGAGATGCAACAGAAGCTGCTCGACGAAATCGAAGCCCTCGACGCCAACGATGAATCCATCGAACGCCTCGCCGAGGAACTTGCATCCTATGCCCGCCATTATCAGGAAAAGGCCCAGGAGCTGAGCGAGCTGCGTCATCAGGCAGCCGGCAGCCTGGCAAGCGCGGTGGAGCAGGAGATTCAACGCCTGGGCATGCCCGGCGGTCGCTTCACCATCGAATTGCGCGCCAACAACAGCAGCGAACTGCAACCCAATGGCCTGGAACAGGTCGAGCTGCTGGTCAGCGCCAACCCGGGCCAACCGTTGAAGGCCCTGGCCAAAGTGGCGTCCGGCGGTGAGCTGTCACGGATCAGTCTGGCCATCCAGGTGATTACCGCCCAGACCTCTCGCGTACCGACATTGGTATTCGACGAAGTGGACGTGGGGATTGGCGGTCCAACGGCTGAAATCGTCGGCCAGTTGCTGCGTCGCCTCGGGGATCGCGGACAGGTACTGACGGTTACGCACTTGCCGCAAGTCGCGGCTCAGGGGCATCAGCATCTGTTCGTGCACAAGGTGCGAGGCGAGCAGGCCACTCACACGGCTGTTTCGAAGCTGAGCAAGAATGACCGTATAGAAGAAGTCGCACGCATGCTTGGCGGCATCGATCTGACCAAAGAGTCTTTGGCGCACGCGAAAAAGATGGTCGTCACCGCAAAGGTTTAAGCACGCCAGAAAGCACGAAGGCGACCCTTGGGTCGCCTTCGCTCGTTTCGCGAACCTGAAATTCGCGCGACATGCTTACTTTTTGTTGCGTACGTACAGTACGAGATTGTGATCAACCATCTCGTAACCGTGCTTCTCGACGATCGCCTTCTGAAGCTTTTCGATTTCTTCGTCGAAGAATTCGATGACTTCGCCCGACTCCACGTTAACCATATGGTCGTGGTGGCCACCGTCGGCCAATTCGAATACCGCGTGGCCGCCGTCGAAGTTGTGACGGACCACGAGGCCAGCCGCTTCGAACTGGGTCAGAACACGGTAGACCGTGGCCAGACCGACGTCCTCGCCAGCTTCCATCAACGCCTTGTAGACGTCCTCGGCACTCATGTGACGCTGCTCTGTAGAGTCGAGCATTTGCAGGATCTTGACCCGTGGCAGGGTCACTTTGAGGCCGGCTTTGCGTAGTTCGCTATTTTCAACCATGGTCAGCTTTCTCGCGATGCTGCTTCGCAGCTTCTCTTAATGCGGGTATGATCGGCGTTTACGTTGTCCCAGCCAAGATAGTGGAAGTCGCCCACCGATGCAAAACACCAAGCTCTTGCTAACCAGTTTCACCTTTGTGGGACTGCTCGCACTCGCCGGTTGTTCATTCCCCGGGGTTTACAAAATCGACATCCAGCAGGGCAATGTCGTCACGCAGGACATGATAGACCAGTTACGCCCGGGAATGACCCGGCCGCAAGTACGGTTTATCATGGGCAACCCTCTGCTTGCCGACACGTTCCACGCCAACCGCTGGGATTATCTGTACAGCCTGCAACCTGGTGGCGGTGAACGCCAGCAGGAACGCATGAGTGTCATTTTCGACTCGAATGACCGCCTTGTCAGTCTGTCCGGTGACTTCATGCCGGGCGTCAGCCGTGATGAAGCGATTCTCGGCAAGGATAGCGGCACCAGCGTGACCGCTCCTGCTGAAAACGCCGAGCAGCCGAAACCGGAAAAACCGGCCAAGCCTGGCTCCTTGCTGGATCAGATCCAGAAGGACGTCGATGGCGTGGAAACCGTTCCGGTTCCAACGCCAGAACCGCTGGACACCTCGCCGCAATAATTTGCGACGCAATAAAAAACCCGGAAATTCCGGGTTTTTTATTGCCTGCCGTTCGACCACCCTACTTGTTTCGCGCCTTGGCTTCGGCAGCCTTGGCGGCACGCAGACGGCGCACCTCTTTCGGATCAGCCAACAACGGTCGATAGATCTCGATGCGATCGCCTTCCTGAACCCGCCGGGCATCAGGGTCAGCGATCACTTTGCCAAAGATCCCCAAAGGACAACTCTTCAGATCCAGCTCCGGAAATTCAGCATCAATACCGGACGCCATCAGCGCCGCACGCACCGTCGTACCCTCAGCAACACTGATTACACGCAAAACCTGACGATCAACCGCCGCATACACCACTTCGACTTCGATCACCGGCTCAACCATGCATCTGCTTGGCACGCTGGCAGAACGCGTCCACCAGCGTATTGGCCGCCTGATTGAACAAAGGACCGAGCGTCGCGCGGACCAGCGGCCCGGCGTAGTCGAAGGACAGATCCAGACTGATCTTGCAGGCCTTCTCGTTCAGCGCCTTGAATACCCAGACGCCGTGCAGCTGATTGAACGGTCCCTCCTCCAGGTTCATCTCGATCGACTGCCCCGGCACCAGCGTATTTCGTGTCACGAAGTGCTGACTGAGGCCGCCCTTGGCCACGCCGACACTGGCGCGCATGTGCTCAGGCGAGCTTTCCAGGACTTCAGCAGACGAGCACCACGGCAGAAATTCCGGGTAACGTGCCACATCATTGACGAGGTCGTAGAGAAATTGCGCCGGATAAGGCAGCAGCGCCGATCGTTGAATATGTGTCGTCATGTAAGCGTCACTTCCAGAGCTGGGCGGCAAACACTACAAGAATGCCGATGGGCGCCACATAGCGCATCAAAAACAGAGACAGGGCGAACAGCGCCGGGCTGCGAATCGACAATTCATCACGTACCGCCTCACGCCCCATCACCCAACCGGCAAACAGCACAAAGCACAGCCCACCGAGCGGCAACATGATGCGCGAGGTGAAGAAGTCGATCACGCCAAAGAAGTCCAGGCCACCGGCCGCACCCCACTGGTAGAGATGGAACACCCCACCATCGTTCACGAAAAATTTGGCTTCCTTCCAGATATTGAAGGAAAACACCGTGCCCAGGCCAACGAACCAGCAGGTGAACGCCAACCAGAATGTCACCCAGGCACGGCTGATTTTAGTCCGCTCGACCAGATAGGCGACCATTGGCTCCAGCAGGGAAATCGCCGAGCTCCAGGCCGCAATGGCCACAAGAACGAAGAACACCACGCCCATCAACTGGCCGAACAGCACGTTACCGAAAGCAAATGGCAGGCTGACGAACATCAGCCCCGGGCCTTCACTCGGGTTCAAACCACCGGCGAACACAATCGGAAACAAGGCCAGACCGGCCACCAGCGAAACAAAGGTATCTAGCAGCGCCACACCGACGACCGTGCCCGACAGCGAGGCTTCCTTGGTCATGTAGGCGCCGTAGATCATGATCGAGCCCACGCCCACGCTCAGGGAGAAGAACGCGTGGCCCATGGCCGGCAGCAAGCCGTCGAGGACTTTTTCCGGGTGGAAGTCGAACATGAAATGCACGCCTTCCATGAAATGCCCGGTGGTCATGCTGTAACCCAGCAGCACCAGCACCATCACGAACAGCAGCGGCATCATGATCCGCAGGCTGCGCTCGAGCCCGGCGACCACACCCTTGGCAATCACCACCGCCGACAACAGCATGAAAACCGTGTGCCACAGCGTGATACGCCACGGGTCGGCGATGACATTACCGAAGTAGGCTCCAACCTGATCAGCCGTCGCGCCCTGGAAGTCTCCGCGCCCCATATCAATGATGTAATCCAGCGACCAGCCGCCGACCACACTGTAGAAAGACAGGATCAGCAGCGCCGTGATCATCCCGGCGAACGCGCCCCACGACCACTTGCCCGAGTGCCCGGCTTCCCGCGCCAGCACCTTCAGGGCATTCGCCGGACTCTGGCGGGCACGGCGGCCGATCAGGGTTTCGGCGAGCATTACCGGGATGCCGATCAGCGCGATACACGCAAGAAACATCAGCACGAAGGCGCCGCCACCGTAGACCCCAACCATGTAGGGGAATTTCCAGATGCTGCCCAATCCCACGGCCGAACCGGTCGCGGCGAATATGAAAACCCAGCGGCTAGCCCAACTGCCGTGGACAGAAACCTTGTCTGTCGACATCGTTTATCACGCCCAAGCGTTAGAAAAAGAGGCCGCATTGTCCGGGATTCACTCAACCTGCTCAAGCACGCAGCATCACCGTAGCCGACAGCCGTTTATCTCCATATAATGCCGCCCCTATGGCTAAACAGAAGAAACACCCAACAGGGACCATCGCGCAAAACAAAAAGGCGCGACACGATTACTTCATCGAGCACAAGTTCGAGGCTGGTCTGGTCCTGGCCGGCTGGGAAGTAAAAAGTCTGCGGGCAAGCAAGCTGCAACTGGTCGACAGTTACGTGTTGCTCAAGGATGGCGAGGCCTGGTTGCTCGGCAGCCACATCACGCCTCTGATGACCGCCAGCACCCACGTCATTGCCGACCCGGTGCGTACCCGCAAGTTGCTGCTCAACCGCCGCGAGCTGGACAAGCTCGCCGCCGCCGTGCAGCAGAAGGGTTACGCCTGCGTGTGCCTGTCCTGGTACTGGAGCAAGCACATGGTCAAGTGCGAGATCGCGCTGGGCAAGGGCAAGAAGGAATACGACAAGCGTGATACCGAACGCGAACGCGACGCCGGTCGCGAGTTGCAGCGTGCGGTGCGCAACAAGGGCAAGGAAGACTGATTCCTCTGCCTGAATGACCGTTCCCGCGCCCGGCACGGGGGCGGTCTTTTTTACATCCCTTTGCGTCGCTCGGCGCGAGCCATGCGCTGCACTTCCTGGCGCACTTCTTCCAGCACTTCCTGCACATACAGAATGTGTCGGCTGGACACCTCACGCGCCTGTTCCGCGCGCCCCTCGATAATCGCCAGATACAACTCCCGATGCTGGGTGATCAGCATGTCGCGGGTTTCTGTGCGCTGCTTGTACATGCCACCGATGTTGGTCACGACGTTGCGCTTGAGCAGATCGAACAGCCCGCGAATGGTGTGCAGCAACACCGCGTTATGACTGGCTTCGGCAATCGCCAGGTGGAATTTCGCATCCGCCGCGCCCTCTTCCGCCCGGCTCACTTCGTCATGACGCGAATAGCAGTCCTGTAACTCTTCAAACGCAGCCGTCAGCCGTTCACGATCCACATCCGTGGCGCGCAATGCTGCGTAATAGGCACACGATGCCTCCAGCGTGTGGCGAAATTCCAGCAGATCACGTTGCGCCTCGGGATTGCTTTCCAGCAATTGCAGCAGCGGATCGCTGAACGTCGAACCGAGGCTTTCCACGACATAGTTGCCGCCGCCCTGCTTGCTGACCAGCAACCCCTTGGCCGCAAGCTTCTGAATCGCCTCGCGCAACGAGGGCCGGGAAACGCCGAACTGTTCCGCCAGTGTCCGCTCGGCTGGCAGGCGCTCGCCGGACTTCAGCGTGCCCTCGAGAATCATCCCTTCCAGTCGCTCGACAATGTCGTCAGACAAACGGCGCTGACGTATCTGATCAAACCCCATCACTCAACTCTCCACCATCCCGACCACTCGCCGGGCTCTCTATTCTGGCCTATCGACGCTGCGCCGACACCTGCCAGATGACGCCAATTCAACCGGTGCAATCCGACTCGCCGTCCGGTTGTTCGACAAAAGTTTTAGGGCGGCAAATTGACACACCGACATCAAGGCTTTTACCCTAGCCGACAGCACTTGTAAATTGGTCTTACCAATTAACCAAGTACGCTGACAGTGCCTGACCAACAACAATTAGGGGCCACCCCATATGCAAACCTGGCAACAGCTCTACAGCCCGCTCGGCAGTCTCGGCGTGTCCGCACTCGCGGCCGTCATCCCCATCGTTTTCTTCTTCCTCGCCCTGGCGGTGTTCCGCCTCAAAGGTCATGTGGCCGGCAGCATCACGCTCGCCCTGGCCATCGCCGTGGCGATCTTCGCGTTCCAGATGCCGGTCGACATGGCGTTCGCCGCTGCCGGATATGGCTTCGCCTATGGTCTGTGGCCGATTGCCTGGATCATTGTGGCAGCGGTGTTCCTGTACAAACTGACGGTCAAGAGCGGTCAGTTCGAGGTCATCCGCAGCTCGGTGCTGTCGATCACTGACGACCAACGCCTGCAGGTGCTGCTGATCGGTTTTTGCTTCGGTGCATTCCTGGAAGGTGCCGCCGGTTTCGGTGCACCAGTGGCGATTACCGCTGCGCTGCTGGTTGGCCTGGGTTTCAACCCGCTGTACGCCGCCGGCCTGTGCCTGATTGCCAACACCGCGCCGGTTGCGTTCGGCGCACTGGGGATTCCGATCATCGTGGCCGGGCAAGTCACCGGCATCGACGCGTTCAAGATCGGCGCCATGACCGGTCGCCAACTGCCGTTGCTGTCGCTGTTCGTGCCGTTCTGGCTGGTGTTCATGATGGACGGCCTGCGCGGTGTGCGTGAAACCTGGCCGGCGGCGCTGGTCGCAGGCTTGAGCTTTGCCGTCACCCAATACTTCACGTCGAACTTCATCGGCCCGGAACTGCCGGACATCACATCGGCCCTGGCCAGCCTGATTTCGCTGACCCTGTTCCTGAAGGTCTGGCAACCGAAACGTGCCGCCGGCCAGCACATCGTCGGCGCCGTATCCGCTTCGGTGGTCAGCGCCAGCGTCGGCGGTTTCGGCCAGAAGCGCACCACCGTCGCTTCGCCTTACAGCCTCGGGGAAATTTTCAAGGCGTGGTCGCCGTTCCTGATCCTCACCGTGCTGGTGACTATCTGGACCCTCAAGCCATTCAAGGCCATGTTCGCCGCCGGCGGTTCGATGTACGCCTGGGTGTTCAACTTCGCGATTCCGCACCTCGATCAACTGGTGATCAAGACTGCACCGATCGTGGCCGCCCCGACCGCGATCCCGGCCGTGTTCAAACTCGATCCGATTTCCGCGACCGGCACGGCGATTTTCTTCTCCGCACTGATCTCGATGCTGGTGCTGAAGATCAACTTCAAAACTGGTCTGACCACTTTGAAAGAGACCTTCTACGAACTGCGCTGGCCGATCCTGTCGATCGGCATGGTGCTGGCGTTTGCCTTCGTCACCAACTATTCCGGCATGTCCTCGACCATGGCCCTGGTGTTGGCGGCAACCGGCGCGGCATTCCCGTTCTTCTCGCCGTTCCTCGGCTGGCTTGGCGTGTTCCTGACCGGTTCCGATACCTCGTCCAACGCCCTGTTCAGTTCGCTGCAAGCGACCACCGCACACCAGATCGGGGTCAACGACACCTTGCTGGTGGCCGCCAATACCAGCGGCGGCGTGACCGGCAAGATGATCTCGCCACAATCGATCGCCGTGGCCTGCGCAGCAACCGGCCTGGTGGGCAAGGAATCCGATCTGTTCCGCTTCACCCTCAAGCACAGCCTATTCTTTGCAACGATTGTCGGCCTCATCACTTTGGCTCAGGCCTACTGGTTCACCGGCATGCTGGTGCATTAAGCCGACAAGCAACATGGAAAAAACCGACACCGGTTCGTGATTCCGGTGTCAGCAATTCACAACCCGGTCTGTAAGGCTGCTGAAAGCAACGCGCTCTATATTCGGCAGCCTCAACAGACGGATAACCGGGCCCACCCGGAGACACGCCTGATGAGCGAGCTTTTTTACAACGCTGTGCCCAACGCCACTCGCGTCGCACCGCCACTGCCCGAACCCCGGCAATACCCCAGCGAGAAACCGTCGCGGGTCTACCTGTTCGGCACGTGCGTGGTCGACCTGTTCTATCCGGAAGCCGGGATGGACGCGATCCACTTGCTGGAGCGCGAAGGCATCCGGGTCGACTACCCGCAAGGGCAGAGCTGCTGCGGACAACCGGCCTACACCTCGGGTTACACCGAGCAGGCACGGACGGTGGCGCGCTCGCAACTGGCGCTGTTTGCCGGGGACTATCCGGTGGTGGTGCCGTCGGGTTCGTGCGCCGGAATGATCCGCGAGCATTACGCCGACTTGTTCAAGGACGAGCCGGAAACGTTGAAACAGATTCAGGCCCTCGCGGCCCGTACCTATGAGCTGGCCGAGTTTCTGCTGTTCGTCTGCAAGGTGCAGCTCAAGGACAGCGGCGAGCCGGTGAAAGTGGCGCTGCACACCTCGTGTTCGGCGCGACGGGAAATGAACACCCACTTGCACGGGCGCGAGTTGTTGGCGCAGTTGAGCAACGTGGAACGGGTCAATCACGACCATGAAAGCGAATGCTGTGGCTTCGGTGGGACATTCAGCGTCCGTATGCCAGACATTTCCGGCGCGATGGTGGCTGACAAGACCCGGGCGTTGAAGGAATCCGGCGCGCATCAGGTACTCAGTGCCGATTGCGGCTGTCTGATGAACATCAACGGCTCGCTGGAAAAACAGCAGGAAGCACTGCGCGGGCAACACCTGGCGAGTTTTCTCTGGCAACGAACCGGAGGTGCGCGATGAGCACTTCCACGATTATTCCTACGGTTGCCGTAGAAGAAGATTTCCGCACCCGGGCACACAATGCCCTGGGCGACTCGCAGTTACGGAACAACTTCCGCACTGCAATGGATTCATTGATGACCAAGCGGGCAGCGGCTTTCAGCGATGCCCACGAAAGAGAACACTTGCGTGCCCTGGGCAACTCGATCAGGGCGCGTGCGCTCTCCAAGTTGCCCGACCTGCTCGAGCAACTGGAACAGAACCTGACCCGCAACGGTGTGACAGTGCACTGGGCGGAAACGGTGGACGAGGCCAATGGCATCGTTCTTTCGATCATCCGCGCTCACGAGGCGCGGCAAGTGATCAAGGGCAAATCGATGGTCAGCGAAGAGATGGAGATGAACCATTTCCTCGAGGCTCGGGACATTGAATGTCTGGAGTCCGACATGGGGGAGTACATCGTCCAGCTCGACCACGAGAAGCCTTCTCACATAATCATGCCGGCAATCCACAAGAATGCCGGTCAGGTCGCGTCCTTGTTCCACGACAAACTTGGCGTGGAATACACCAAGGACGTTGACCAACTCATTCAGATCGGTCGCAGGGTCCTGCGGCAGAAGTTCTTCGAAGCGGACATCGGCGTCTCCGGTGTCAACTTCGCCGTGGCCGAAACCGGTACCCTGCTGCTGGTGGAAAACGAAGGCAACGGCCGCATGACCACCACCGTGCCGCCGGTGCACATCGCCGTTACCGGTATCGAAAAAGTCGTGGAAAACCTGCGCGACGTAGTGCCGCTGCTGTCATTGCTGACCCGCTCGGCGCTGGGCATTCCGATCACCACCTACGTCAACATGATCTCCGGCCCGCGCAAAGAACACGAACTCGACGGCCCGCAGGAAGTGCATCTGGTACTGCTCGACAACGGTCGCAGCCAGGCCTTCGCCGACAGCGAACTGCGCCAGACGCTGAACTGCATCCGCTGCGGCGCCTGCATGAATCATTGCCCGGTCTACACCCGCGTCGGCGGCCATACCTACGGCGAGGTTTACCCCGGCCCGATCGGCAAAATCATTACTCCGCACATGGTCGGCCTGGCGAAAGTCCCGGATCACCCGAGCGCTTCTTCGTTGTGCGGAGCCTGCGGTGAAGTGTGTCCGGTAAAAATTCCTATTCCCGCACTGCTGCGCCGCCTACGCGAAGAGAACGTCAAAGCCCCCGACAGTCCTCATCAAGTGATGCGCGGCCAGGGCAGCAAGTATTCGCGCAAGGAACGTCTCATCTGGAACGCCTGGGCGAAGCTCAACAGTTCGCCGACCCTGTATCGACTGTTTGCGTTTTTTGCCACGCGACTGCGCGCCCTGGCGCCGAACAACGTCGGCCCGTGGACGCAGAATCACAGCGCGCCGAAACCCGCCGCCCGCTCATTGCATGACATGGCTCGCGAACACCTGGCCAAACAAGGAGACCGTTGATGAGCGCCAAGCAAAATATCCTCGGCAAGTTGCGTAAAAGTCTGACCGGCACCACGCCGATTGCCGACAACTTTGACGTCGATCTGGTGACCCAGCCTTACACCTACAGCGCCGAACAACGGATCCCGCAACTGCGCAAACTGATGGAAGCGGTGCACACCGAAATCCACCTGACATCCGCTGATGGGTGGCCGGCGCTGCTGGCGCAACTGCTGCGCGACCGCCAGTTGCCGAGCCTGCTGATCGCACCGACTACGCCTCACGGGCAGCGCATCACACAACACTGGGCGAACAATCCTGATCTGCCGGCGCTGAAATCCTACGACCGGCCGATGGAAGAATGGAAAGCCGAGCTGTTCAACGACACCCCGGCCAGCCTGACCGGCACCCTCGGCGCCATCGCCGCTACCGGCAGCCTGATTCTCTGGCCGACCCGCGAAGAACCACGGCTGATGAGCCTGGTGCCGCCGGTGCATTTCGCCCTGCTCAAGGCCAGCCAGATTCGTGACAACTTCTATCAGGTGCAGCAGGAATTCGAGTGGGCCCAAGGCATGCCGACCAATGCATTGCTGGTGTCCGGCCCGTCGAAAACCGCCGACATCGAACAAGTCCTGGCCTACGGCGCCCACGGCCCGAAAGACCTGGTGGTGTTGATCCTGGAGGACCAATGACCTTACCGGCGACTTTCCTGCGCGATGCGCAGCAATTGATTCCTGCCGAACGGCGTTTCGACGATCCGCTGTCGACCCTGGCTTTCGGCACCGATGCCAGCTTCTACCGGTTGATTCCGCAACTGGTGATCCGCGTCGAATCCGAAGATGAAGTGGTAGCGCTGCTGAAACTGGCCCAGCGCGATCAGGTCCCGGTGACCTTCCGCGCCGCCGGCACCAGCCTGTCCGGCCAGGCGATCAGCGATTCGGTGCTGATCGTGCTTGGGGATAACTGGAACGCGCGTGAAATCCGCGGACAAGGCACACAAATTCGCCTGCAACCGGGGGTGATCGGTGCCCAGGCCAACGCATGGCTGGCGCCATTCGGACGCAAGATCGGCCCGGATCCGGCGTCGATCAACGCCTGCAAGATCGGCGGCATCGTCGCCAACAACGCCAGCGGGATGTGCTGCGGCACTGCGCAAAACACCTATCACACGCTGGCCGGGATTCGTCTGGTGCTGGCCGACGGCACGCGACTCGACACCGAAGATGCCACCAGCGTCGAGGCGTTTCGAGTCAGCCACGGTGAATTGCTGGAACGTCTGGCGAGCTTGGGCCGCGAGACCCGCGCCAATGCCGAACTGGCCGCGCGAATCCGCCACAAATACCGACTGAAAAATACCACCGGCCTGTCGCTCAACGCCCTGGTGGATTTCGATGAGCCTGTGGATATCTTGAGCCACTTGCTGGTGGGTTCCGAAGGCACCCTCGGCTTCATCAGCGCGGTGACCTACGACACGGTGATCGACCACCCGAACAAGGCCTCGGCGCTGATCGTATTCCCGGATGTGGAAACCTGCTGCAACGCCGTCACCGTGCTGAAAAGCCAACCGGTGTCCGCCGTGGAACTGCTCGACCGCCGCAGCCTGCGCTCGGTGCAGGACAAACCCGGGATGCCGGCTTTCGTACAGCAGCTGTCGAACAATGCCTGCGCGCTGTTGATCGAATCCCGCGCCGCCTCTTCCACTTTGCTGCAGGAACAACTGGCGCAGATCATGGCCTCGCTCAGCGCCTTTCCGGTGGAAAAGCAGGTCGACTTCACCGAGGACCCGGTCGAGAACGCCCGCCTCTGGGCAATCCGCAAAGACACCTTCCCTGCCGTCGGCGCGGTGCGCAAAACCGGCACCACGGTGATCATCGAAGACGTGACCTTCCCGGTCGAGCAACTGGCCATCGGCGTAAACCGCTTGATCGAGTTGTTCGACAAACACTCCTACGACGAAGCGATCCTTTTCGGACACGCGCTGGAGGGCAATCTGCACTTCGTCTTCACCCAAGGCTTCAACAGCACGGAAGAAGTCGCACGCTATCAGGCGTTCATGGACGACGTGGCGCAACTGGTGGCCGTGGAGTTCGGCGGTTCGCTGAAGGCCGAACACGGCACCGGGCGCAACATGGCGCCCTTCGTCGAACTGGAATGGGGCAGTGACGCCTATCAATTGATGTGGCAACTCAAACGCCTGCTCGACCCCAACGGCATTCTCAATCCGGACGTGGTGCTCAGCGAAGACCCGCAGATCCACCTCAAGCACCTGAAACCGCTGCCGGCGGCCGACGAGATTGTGGATAAATGCATCGAGTGCGGTTTCTGCGAGCCGGTCTGCCCCTCAAAAGGTCTGACCCTGAGCCCGCGCCAGCGCATCGTGATCTGGCGCGACATCCAGGCGCGAAAGCGCGCCGGTATCGACACCACCGAACTGGAAAAAGCCTACGAGTACCAGGGCATCGATACCTGCGCGGCGACCGGCTTGTGTGCGCAACGCTGCCCTGTAGGAATCAACACCGGCGAGCTGGTGAAAAAGCTGCGCGGCCGTCACGCGACACATACGAAAACCGCCAACCTGATCGAAGGAAATTTCGCCACCACCCTGCAAGGTGCACGTTTCACACTGCATGTGGCCAACGGTGCGCGGACGTTGTTGGGGGCACCGCGCCTGGCGAAGCTTTCAGCGACCCTGACGCGGCTGTCCAAAGGTCAAGTGCCGCTGTGGACCCACGCGATGCCGCAGCCGGAAAAAGCCATTCGCTTCAGCCCGGCCGTGTCGGACGAGCGCCCGCGCGTTGTGTATCTGGCGGCCTGCGTCTCGCGTGTGATGGGGCCGGCGGCGGGCGACAAGGAGCAGATGTCGCTGTACGACAAAACCCGTGGTCTGCTGGAAAAGGCCGGTTATCAAGTGGTGTTCCCGGACAATCTGGACAACCTCTGCTGCGGCCAGCCCTTCGCGTCCAAAGGCTATGCCGAGCAGGCCGAGCACAAGCGTCAGGAGCTGATCGGCGCGCTGCTCCAGGCCAGTCGCGGCGGGCTCGATCCGATCTATTGCGACACCAGCCCCTGCACGCTGCGGCTGGTGCAGGATGTGGGAAATGTTCGCCTGGATCTGTATGACCCTGTGCGCTTCATCCGTACGCACCTGATGGATCGGCTCGACTTCACCCCGCAGGAAGCACCGATTGCCGTTCACGTGACCTGCAGCACTCAGCATCTGGGGGAAAGCCAGGCGCTGATCGACCTGGCGCGCAAATGCAGCAAGAACGTGGTGATTCCGGAAGGCATTCACTGCTGCGGTTTCGCCGGCGACAAGGGTTTCACCACGCCGGAGCTCAACAACCACTCCCTGCGAACGCTCAAGGACGCGGTGCAACAATGCAGCGAGGGGATTTCCACCAGCCGCACCTGTGAGATCGGTCTGACGCAACATGGTGGAATCGACTACCACGGTCTGGTGTATCTGGTGGACCGGGTAACCCGAGCCAAAGCCCCCGCAACCGCCCTCTGAAGAAAAATAGAACCCTTGTGAGCGACCGCAGTCCACAGAACAGGCCCCGAACAATCGGGGCTTGTCCTCCATTCGGTTGCCCGTCCTGACGGCCAGCGAAGTCTGGATCCCTCAGTTCAAGGAGATTCATATGAAACGTTCTGTACTGTTAGGTCTGTTCGTTACTGCCTCGATGATGGCGTCGGCTTCGTTCGCTGCCGACAAGCCCGCTGACTTGTGTGATGCCAATCTGCAAACCATCAACAACGCCAAGGCGCAGGCAATGGCCTCACCCGACCTGAGTCAACGGGTAGAAGCCAGCGTGCAAAAAGCCCAGGCACTCAAGGCCCAGGGCAAGATCGACGAATGCGTGGCTGAAACCCAGCAAACCATTCTGGAAATCCGTAAAACCAGCGGAACCAACAACTGATCGAAGCTCAGGCCAACCTTCGGGTTGGCCTTGTGAGCCGTTTGGCGTACACTGCGCAGGCTTGTTGCTCATAAGCCACACAGAGCGCCAGGCTCGGGGCCGTTTAGGATTCGACGCCGGTTGCGAAACTCTAGGTGCATGCCGACTTGGTAACAGAAGTCGTAAATCCACTGTTGCAACTACTTATAGTTGCCAATGACGACCAATACGGTGCTGCTCTCGCTGCTTAATTGCAGCTGACATGCACTCCTGGCACCTTCGGGTCCAGCAATCATCAGGGGATGTCTGTAAACCCAAAATGATTGTCATATAGAACAGAATCGCCGTGCAGTACGTTGTGGACGAAGCGGCTAAAACTTACACAACTCGCCCAAAGCACCCTGCCCGTCGGGTCGCTGAGGGTTAACTTAATAGACACGGCTACGCATGTAGTACCGACAGCGGAGTACTGGCGGACGGGGGTTCAAATCCCCCCGGCTCCACCAGATGATCAATCAAAGACGTCCACGGACGTCTTTTTTTGTGTCTGCGATTCAGTGCTGATTTTATGAATTTCAGAGCAGCACCTGTTTTTTCGGCCAAAGAGGCGTTTTACGCAGGAACGTAAAAATAGCTCAACGGCACCAATCGCTTGGCCTCTGGATCGGTAGCCGGATTTTGACCACTTCAAGACCGTCTTAGGCTATTGGCGGGGTAGTCATCTCATGCCAGCCACTTTTCGCATTGAACGCTATTACTACTGACATCATCGAAAACGGCCTCTGTAATTGACGTCAGCAGGTAAATGGTTTTGTGATGGCCTGAGCAGCGTCACTCACTCCAAACCTCAGCAGACAACGGCAACTCATTCAACTCGGCTCGGGCCTCACGCCATTTTGGAAAATGCTCCCCAAGAATGGAAATAAAGCGCTCATTGTGGGTGGGTTCGAGTAAGTGAACTATTTCGTGAACGATCACGTATTCCAGCAGGTCTTTCGGCTTCTTCACCAACTCGGTGTTCAGTCGAATGTTCCCTGCTTGATGGTTGCAACTGCCCCATTTGGTCTTCATCCGCTGCAGGTAATAACCAACCACTTTCACCTTCAGCTTACACTCCCACTTCCTGATCAATGCAGGCACAACGGCGTGCAGTTGCAGCTTATGCCATTCGTGCATCACTTCTGCGCGTTTTTTTGCATCGCTGCCTGGGCGAACAGTCAAGGTAATGCGTTTGTGGTCGAGCACCACCGATGGTTTCACATCCTGATGGCTAACCACCATCAGGTATCGACGACCCCAGATATAGTGGCTTTCTCTTCCCACAAACTCACGCGGCGCCTCACGCGCCTGCGCTTCCAGTTTGCTCTGCTGCTCGCGAATCCAGCCCAGCCGGGAAATAGCGTAAGCCCGAGCGACTTCAATCCGTGTATTTGTTGGCGCGACTAACGTTACCCGCCCCTCGGGCGGGTGCACACTCAGGTGGACATTCTTGATGTCCTTCCTGGTCACCGAAATTGAAATATCGCCCAGCTCAATAATCTCGTTCATCAATAACCCTGTTGGTTCTTGATGATCTCGAATATCGCCGAAGTCGCTACACGGTCACGCCCCATCAAAGGGAACAGCGCATTAAGAACCTGCGCCTCCCGCGCAGAGTCGCCTCGCCAGGACGAAGGGGCCGATCCGCGCATCGCAAGATCAATATCCAAAGCCAGTTTCACCTTTGCCTCTTCATCTATCGGGCACTGGAAGGTTGTCGTTGCAATGCTGTCCAGATTGTTGAACAACACGATGGCTTCCCGACGCCCGCTCAGTGCAGTTGGAGAGTTTCCTCGACCCTTCTGCGCCAGCTGTTTGACCAGCGCCTCCGCCTTGCGCAGGAACGCCTCGTAAGCGGCTGCATCTTCACGGCTCTGCTTGATCAAATCCTCGAGCAGCCTCGACATACCCTCGTAGAACTTCGGGTCTGTCAGTTGCTCTCGAATGATGGTCTTACGTACGTTGTTGATAATGCCCTCAGCAATCGCCCCCTTGGAGAGGTTGCCTTTGGCGTTGAGCTTTTTGGCAATGGCATCGTGAACGCCAGTCTGAACGATCAATTCAACCAGTGAGAAATTATCAACTGTGCTCATCGAGTCGGCGTGGTCTGCCTGAATATAAGTATTGAGTAAATGCCGCATGTCCGATTCGAATGGCTTGATATCCAACTCTTCACCGGAATGTTTCTTGATCGCCTCACGCACGTCTGCATAGAACTGCACCTCAGTCTGCAGCCTCCCTGCTTCAGTAGCCGAGTAACCCGCTTCGGTGAGGTTCTGCGCCAAGTCGGCAAACGCCCGCACAAATGAAGCCACCGCCTTATAGAACGACACCCGCAGTACTTCAGTCTCATTCAGCCCATTGGCGTTAGCGGCTGCACCACAGAAGTAATGAATAAACTGCTCAACCTCCCGAGGCGGCGCCACGGGGGCGCACAGGTAACTCAACGCCTCGCGGGCGGCGTCCAGCTGTTTCTTGCCCTCAACCAGCCAGTTCTTGAGCTCGATATTGTTGCTGCCTCCACTGCCTGCGTCGACATCCAGCTCGTCAGAGGTGTACACCGAGATAGCGTCTTGTACATCTCCGAACAGCTCTTTGAAGTCGACGATATAACCAAAATCCTTGTCATCGCCGTCGAGGCGGTTGGTACGGCAAATGGCCTGGAACAGGTTATGGTCACGCAGTTCGTTATCCAGATAGATATACGAGCAGCTCGGTGCATCAAAACCGGTCAACAGCTTACTCACTACGATGAGTAATTTCAGGTTGGCCGGTTCTTCAATAAAACGGCGCTTGGTCTCTTCTTCATAAGCAGTGGTGGTCTGGCCCGGCTTCAGAACGTACCGAGTATAAGTATCGAACTTGTAACGCTCATCGCTTTGCGCCGGTTCGCGGGAAATCGCATTGTGGTTCGGCTCATAGGACGTGATGATCCCGCAGTGAATACCGAACGAGGTGTTCTGAAACAAGCGCAAGTAGTGGCACGCATCGTAGATACTTGCCGCCACCAGGATAGCTGTGCCCCGGTCATTGTTCAGCCTTGGTTTCAGACCGAAGTCCTCGATGATGCTGGCAATGATGCGCTGCTTTCGCTCACCGGCACTCATCAGCGCTTCCATGGTTGCCCAGCGCTTCCGCAGGATCGACTTCTGGTAGTTATTCAAGGCTTTGGTTCTTTGCTCGAACCAGGCATCAATACCCTTTCGCGAAATCAAACGCTGTGGCACATCGCGCGCTTCATACTTCAGGTCCAGCACCACTTTGTCCGCCACGGCTTCGTGGAACTTGTAGGTGTGGATGTAAGTACCGAATACATCGCGCGTAGTCTGTTTGTCCTTGCGCAGCAGCGGTGTACCGGTAAAGCCGATAAACAGTGCATTGGCCAGCCACTGCTTCATTTGCTTGTTCATGTCACCACCTTGGGTGCGGTGACATTCATCCACGAATACATAGAAGCGCCCATGCATGGGCGGCGGCGGTACGCTGAGATCCGGTTCAAACTTGTGCAACAGTGCACAGAGCAGGCGCGGCGAGGGAGCGGAAAGCTTTTGCACAAAATCGGCACGGGAGGTAATACGTGGCGAGGGCGAGTCGTTACCGATTACTCCGGCATTACGCATCACCCCGGATATTTGCTTGTCCAGCTCATCGCGATCGGTGATGACCAGAATGCGTGCCTCAGGATCATGCTCCAGCAACCACTTGGCGATCAGCACCATCAGAATGCTCTTGCCACTGCCCTGGGTATGCCAGATAACCCCACCCTCTTTACGACTAACCCGCTCTTGCGCGGCCTTCACTGCGGCGTATTGATGAGGGCGCGGCACCTTCTTGATGCCTGCATCGAAGATGATGAAGTTACGAATCAGATCGAGTAAACGAGACTTCTCGCACATCTGCGCCAGTGGGACGTCCAGCAAGTAACCAGACAGTGGCACGTCTGCACCCGTTAGCACTTGGTAGCGAGCAGGCATCTCCCGCAGAGCATTCAACTCTTCAGCCCCAGCAATCAGGGAAGACTCCTTCCACTCGACAAAAAACTCGGCGCGGGTAGTCGTGGTGCCGTAGCGCAAGCCTTGGGAGTCACTACCGGCGAAAACCAACTGCACTGTACTGAAGAAACCCTGGTTGAAGATTTCCTCCTGGTTGGTGATCAGTTGGTTAATACCATCGCCCACTTCTACCGAACTACGCTTGAGCTCAATCACACCGATGGCGATACCGTTCAGATAAATCACCAAATCAGGGCGGCGCTCATGACCGCCGCGCAAGGTCACTTCTTCAGCAATGGCGAAGTCATTATCCTCAGGGTGCTCCCAATCAATCAGATGCACCGTTTCGTGGGCCTGCCCAATGGCTACCTGTACCGGCACGCCGTAACGCAGCAGTTGGTAGGTACGCAAATTAGCCTGATACAGCGTGATGCCCGTGGAATCAGCAGCAGTCATCAGCTTTTGCAACGCTGCTGATATTTGCGCATCGGAGTAGCCCCGCTGCTTCAGGTTTGCCTGCAGCAGATCGACTTCAATGTTGCGATTTTGCCCACGTTTGCTCCACTCACCCAAATAGTTGTAGCCAAGACAATCAGGCCGCGACGTGTCCGTAAACAAGGCCACAATGCGATTCTGGGTGCGACGTTCGGAGCGAGGTTGTTGAATCATCAGGTGCATCCTGCAATGTTTACTCGGATTCGTGTTTGCTGACGAGACTGTTGAGCAACACGTAATTCATTTGTTCGGAATGGGCTCGAATGGCGTCGGCATCCCAGGATTCTGTTTCCATCATCAGATACTGTTTAACGCTATCGATGCTGTTGTTTTTATAAAACTCTTTCTTGGCCGAAGGCATGAAATTGCTCAAGCGAGAGTTCTTGCTGTGGCTGATCAGGCATAGATTGCCAAACGAATTGAGCCTTTCAGCGTCGAGCCGAGCCTGACCGTCCAATGGATTCTGCGGGTAGAAATGCTCAACAGAACTACGGAAGGTGAACTCGTAGGATTTAACCGGCTCTTTTGCCCTGTGTTCAAGCCAAAGCAGGTAGTCCAGAAAGTTGAACACTAAGTTGTTTTCGATGTTGCCGAACGTCAGCCGGGACTCAATCGTCTCTGCCGCAATACTTTCACGACGTGTCTGACAGACGCCCCGGTTGGTATAAGTCATCGCAAAGTAGTCCAGGCCTACGTCTGGAGCCAGAAAGCGATCAAAGACAAACGCCTTGGCGACCGACTCCATGTGCTGCAGGTAAGCCGGAGCCTCAATCTGTTCAACATAAAACAGGTGAAACAGCGCCGCATTGAGCCAATGCTTGTAAACCAGCGTTGGCGTAGAAACATGAAACGCTGACAGCAGCATCAGGATGCGGCGGTTGATGCCCTCGTTGCCATCCTCCTCGCCGAAGGTATTTACATAACTCCCGCGACCCACCCGGCTACGTTCTCCGCCTTCACTCCATTTGAAACGTTTGAGGCTCCAGCCATCAGCGCCCTTGATGAACTCACGCTTGATTACATACTGGTCAAACAGATACTTGCAGCGCAGCAGACTAAAGGTAAAACGCTTCACCGCGGCTACAGGATCTGGCTGCTTGAGCACATAAGCTTCAAAGGTATCGAGCAGACGCTTGTCATCCAATGGGATGTCGGCTTTCGTATCGACACGCAGTACGTGCAACAGGAAGTTCGGGAAGTTGATAACCGTGTTGAAACGCTCTGGCGCGTCCTCACTTGACTCATCCTGCTTCACCGCAACCGGCGCCTTAGCAATGATCTGATCAAGCGTTAAGCGGGTTTCCTGCTTGGCCGCTACCTCTTGCGAACTGTGCAGCGCAGCCCGCAGCGCATCAAAGTCAGCAAGCTCAAACCGTCCCCAGTCCTTGTCGCCAAAAATGCTGCCACGTTGACCTGGCGTGAAGCCCATTTGCACATAGCGCTCCATGTTCGCGCAGGCTTCCCAAACGGCATGCAGGCAGTTCTGGCTCTGCTCGCAGCCCTGCAACTCCTTCATCATCCGCGCCTTGAGCACCTCGTGCTTTTCGAGCTGCTCACCGCGGTTATTCATGATCTCGAAGTAATGGTTCAGATCGGTATCCGCCGGGACCTTCACCCGCATGATTTGCACGTAGCGGAACAGGTAGTCGTAGAACTGTTGAAGCGAAACGCTGTTCTCTTTCAGCTTTTGCGGCAAAAGTTTCTGGATGAGGCGGTAGCCATTGAGGATGCCTGTATTGATCTGCTTCTCCGCCAACACCTCGGCAGGGTCGTCGTTGAATTTCCCTTCGAAGACGGCGGAAAAGGTGGCTCGCGAATGCTCACGGCTATCGAAGTGGATACTCAGGTTCGAGTACCAGGCAAGGTCAACCAACCGCGTGTTCTTCAAGTACGAAGTCAGTAGCGAGAGGGTCGTCAGGCGCTGTTGGCCGTCAATGGTTTCAAACAACGGTGTTTTACTATCCGGTCGCTCATACACCACCAAGGTGCCAATGTAGTAATTGCGCGCTTTATCGTCCTTCTTCGGCAAGTAATCGATCACGTCCTGAATCAGCTGCGTGATTTCGCCCTCCTCCCAGGCGTAATTACGTTGATACATCGGGATGACGTACTCATCCCGACTACTGAGCAGCGCCTTGATGGAGAGCTGACTGATTTCGCTACTCATAATATTTCATCGCCTTGAACAGAGCTTCGATCTCGCCGGTTCTGGTTGACTTCTGGCCGCTCAATACCGGCAGGCTGCAGTTAATAAAGTCCGCAGGACGTGTGGCGTCTTTGATCAACCGGAACAGATTGTTCTCCAACACGTGGTTATCCATGCTGGCCAGCTGCACCACCTGCATCTTCAAGCGCAGGCTGTAGGCCCAGATGAAAATCTTCTCGATGGCACGGGAGATTTCTGCCTGACCGAACTTGTCGATGTAGTAAATCAACAGGCAATCGAACATCGCCCGTACGTAACAATCGCCGGTGCGGGTTCTTGCCGGATAGCTATTGAGGGTATCCATGATGGTTTTCGCATAGCCATCAAGCCCTTCAGCACCCACCAGTTCATGCCCGTTCCAGGACTCGGCGCTGATCCGCACCACCTTGCCCTGATAATGGCTGATCAGCTCAAAGAAGCGTCGGCCATTGATGATGATCTGATCCAGATGGAAGGGAAAACAAAGCTCGCGCGAGTCGATCTTGCGCTCGTACTGTCCGTTGTAGTTATCGACAAAATGGTGGGCGATACGTAGCTGCTCTACATAGGGGTAGCCGGCCACTGTGTCGATATTCACGCCCTTGAACAAGTCGCTGTCTTCCTTGCTGAAGTAACGCGCCGAAACCCCTTTCGACCAGTTACGGATGCGGTACAGGTATTGCGAGAACAGCGTGGCCAACTCATCGGTATCTGCGTTTTCCCAATGTGCCACTGTGGCTGCTTTCAACTGCTCGTCACCCGGGCTGAACTCACGCAGATGGTAAGCCTTGAGCAAGTCATGAGGCTCCAGATCCCGGCCCCGCGCATTTTGCGAGTCGAAAAACTGGAAGGCTTCCGATACATCGTTAAGCGTCACGGCAACGACTTGGCAATTGTTCAGTAAGAAATCGATATGCGCCTCGGTAAAGTCCGGACGGGAAACGATGCGGGCCACCTCAAGGTAATTGCTGTGGATGTTCTTCTGCGAGATCTCGCTGGTAAAACCGGGGTTCACCATCGCTCGCTCAAGCTCGAGCAGACGTTCGCGCAAGTCTTTGCGTTCGAGCTTTTTTTCCTTATTCCGCTGGATCAGCGCACGGGCCGCCAGCAGCAGGCTGATGGTCCGCTGCTGGCCGTCGACGATGTTCTTTGTCTCACCATTCTGGTGAAACACGATGGTGCCCAAACGGTAAGCCGACTTGTCCTTATGGATGGCGATATCGGAGAACAATTGATTGATGTTCTTGCCGGTCCACTTGTAGGGGCGCTGGTACTGGGGAATATCCAGCGCCGAATCCATGAGCAGCTCGTGAACGCTGATGATCTTGCTGGATAGCTCAGTAGCCTGCAGCAGTTGAGGCGCATCCATGCTCATTTTGGTCATAGCAGTCGGGTTTTTCCGGTTAGCAGTTCTTGCATCACGCCTTGCTTGAGGCTGCGGGTTTTGGTTAGGCGTTGCTCAAGAGCGGCAAGCTCGGCATCCATATCGGATAGTACAGCGGCGATGGCGATTTGTTCGGGGTAGGGTGGTATTTCAACCTCAAATGAATGCACGTCATTTCGGTTCAGTGTTGGAACTCCTGATCCAGTAGCAAACCGTTCGAAGTTAATTTCCGTGTAAAGGTAAAAAACATAGCGAGGATCGTTGCCCTTGAAAGAGGTGACCCAAAGTGCGGTGTTGTGCGGCCAGAAGGGACCATCAACAAATGTCACGCTCCCAATGGTGCCGGAACGCCCTGTAATCACACCAGGCCCCTGCACTTGGGCTTGAGCGTGGTAGTTCATCACTCCATTGGAATACACAACAGGATATGGTCCAGGCCGAAGGCTCGGATTGGGTAAGTCAAAACCACGTTGCAATGGTGCAATGTCGCCAATCCGCTTCATCTCCCACTCGCTGTGGAAACCGGGAAGACGGATTTGGCCGGTGAGGAGTTGTTGCACGGCGGCCTGTTTGAGGTCGCGCTTCTTGGCGAGAAGCCGCTCCAATGCACCTATTAGCGCATCCACATCACTCAACGCAGTAGCGATGGCGCGTTGTTCGTGCGGAGGAGGAACAGGGAGTCGATACTTTGAAATCTGCGGAGCGGTCAGTTGCGGAACGCCAGTACTCTCATTTGCAAATTTGACGCTATTGTTAATAACTTGTGCGAAGTAAAAACCAGCCATCTCGCACTTTGGCATTAACACAAGAACTCGACCGATTGCGGTGTAAGGGTGATTGCGGAAATTCGCCTTACCAACCATACCGCGAGCTGTAACCGTAATAGAATTAGCCGGATGATCGGAATAGGAACAATAGCCATAGAGGCCGCTGCTCGTCAGTGCGTTTGAATAAATCGGAAAGGGGTGGATGGAGCTCTGAAAAGAATGAGAGCGCTTCGGGTCAAAATCGGCCCCTGCTGTAATATCGAACAAATCGCTGAAAGTAGATACATCCCAATCCTCCGGGATGCCGCCAAACTCCGTCTTTTTGTAGCCCGGCTTCACTGCCATACAGCCCCCATCTTTTTCAGATGTTCGTCCACACGACTGGCAAGGGTTGCCACTTCATCGGTGAGTTGTGGCAATGGGGTGGCGTAACGCTCGCTCAGCTCGCGGATGCGTCCGGTCAAAGTCTGAGAGACTCGGTCGAGTTCGCCCTGTACGGCAACGGCCAGGGTCGCGACCCACTTATCATCCACCACCAAATTTTTGATCTCGCCCTCGCTAAGCAGCGGGTATTTCGCGTGGATCTTGTCCTCGAGGGCTTCTTGTGCCTTCTTGAGCCTGGCCTTGAGGCTGCTTTGCTGATCAATCAACGTGTCGTATTCGGCCAGTACCTTGAACTCATCCTCATAATCCAGATCCATGCCAATCTCGCGTTGACGTGTCTTGATCGCTTTACCGGTGACCTTCTGCTTGTCACCATCCCCTTCAACCACTTCGCTAAGCGAGCCATCCTCCCCGCTGTGCTCTTCAAGCATTTCGCCCATACGCTGCTCGACGGCGGCAAGCTGGGCTTCAAGGTCTTCAATAACGCTACTCTCGACCATGAAATAACGGGCAATCAGAATCTCGACCGGAATTAGGTCGGACTTGAAGCGGCGCTTGCCCAGACAGTAGTCATGCTTCTCAGCCCAACCCAACTTGTTGTTCTTATCCTTTACCTTGAGGATTTCGCGCACTTGAGCTCCGGCTTTCCAGCCGTCGGCGCTGATCAGGTAGCAGTCGTCCTGCATGGTCTCGGCCCAGTAGTCCATCAGGTGCTGATAGATGTCGTAATGGTCGAGCAAAGGCGCTTTGGCGAAGGCACTGAGCAGGTCTTCGGACAGTGTGGCAATCAGCTCCTTGGGGTGGCTGTTGACTGCAAAGTTTTTCAGCTGGGGGGTGCTGTCCACCAGCCATTGGTTGAACAGCTTATCCACTCCAGCCTTGAAGGCATTGAACTGCGGATGGCCGAAAATGACCGATTTCACCTCAGGGCTGACCAGCTCAAAGTAACCGGGATGGCTGGCCGGCTTGAACAACGCCGTGCGCAGCGCTGGCATCACCTGCCAGTAGCTGTCGAACGCATCGATATCACGCTCGGGAATACCACCGCGCAAATGGCCGTCGATGTCCTGAATATCCTCAGGCTCGGTGCTGTCGATATAGCGCGGCAGGTTGAGGTTGAAGTCGTTCTTCGGATCGCTGATTTCGTCGAGGGTCACCATGCGGGCATAGCGCGGGTCGCTTTCATCCAGTCGGATAAAGGTATCGACGATCTTGTGCACATCCTGATCGCGCAGGCGATTCTTCGGGCCGTCTTTGATGAAGCCCTTGGCGGCATCGATCATGAAAATGCCTTTGCGCGCACTGGCGTTCTCCTTGTCCAGTACCAGGATGCAAGCGGGTATGCCTGTGCCGAAAAACAGGTTGGCCGGCAGGCCGATAATGGCTTTGAGATAACCGGAGCGTACCAGTTGCTCACGGATCACTGCTTCGGCATTGCCGCGAAACAGCACGCCGTGGGGCAGAATACAGGCGCCTTTGCCCGTACTTTTCAGTGAGCGGATGATGTGCAGCAAAAAGGCATAGTCACCCTGCTTGGCTGGCGGCTCCCCCCAGGCAAAGCGCTGATAAGGATCATTGGCTGGCGTCAGTCCGACGCTCCAGCTCTTGACGGAAAACGGCGGGTTGGCCACTACGTAGTCATAGGTACGCAGTTGCTCGCCGTCCTTGAACTTGGGCGTGGACAGTGTGTTGCCCTGCAGAATGTTGGCGGTCGGGAAGTCGTGCAGGATCATGTTCATGCGGGCGAGTCCCGCAGTGGTCACGTCCATCTCCTGCCCTTCCAGGGTAATGTGCTTACCCGCCTGGTCGGCCACTTTCAGCAACAGGGAGCCTGAGCCGCAAGTCGGGTCGTAGACACTGGTTTTGGCCACCGTATTGGCCGGGCTGATGCCGATGACTTGGGCGATGACACGGCTGACCTCGGACGGGGTATAGAACTGCCCTTTGCTCTTGCCGCTTTCGCTGGCGAAGTGGCGCATCAGATATTCGTAGGCGTCGCCAAGAATGTCGTCGTTATCGGCGCGGTTCTTTGAGAAATCCAGCTCGGGTTTCTCGAATATGGCCACCAGGTTGGTCAGGCGCTGCACCATCGCATCGCCTTCGCCCAGCTTGTTTGGGTCGTTGAAGTCGGGGAAGTCACTACGCGCAAGCCGGCTGTTGGCATCGATCAACGGCTGGATGATCTGTGTGTTGATCTTGTCGCCAATATTGGCTTTGCCCTTGAGGGCGATCATGTCTTTAAAGCTGGCGCCCGCCGGGATGTTGACCGGTGGCGCGAAGTCATCCGAATTACCGTACTTATCGGAGATGTACTTGATGAACAGCATGAAAAGGACGTAGTCCTTGTACTGGCTGGCATCCATCCCGCCGCGCAACTCGTCGCACGAGGCCCAGAGGGAGGAGTAGAGATCGGATTTTTTGATAGCCATTGGCAATCCTGACTGGGGTAAAGAATAAATGCGCAGGCGCCGCAGTTACGAGCCAACCCGTGGCGCCGGCGTAAGAAAGGGGTCGACAGATGTTTGTTGCGAAGCGGAGCTTTACCTGCGGTTAATGGGTGAACCTTATCTACTTCGGTTTCGTCGGGCCAGTATTTCGCCCTTATTTCTAGTCTTCATCTACGACAACAGGTCAATCGTCCGGAAGATCGCAGTAAGAGGTGGCGGACTTGGATGCCGCGAACAGTCAGCCGCTGAGCTTCCTGCGTCAATACTGGACGTGTGCACAGGTAAGCAATCCGCTCACATTCAGATTGCACTTTGCAACCAGGCAAGTATTACTTCGCCATTTTTTGACCATTTACGAAGCTGAAGATGAACTGACCTGTACCCATAATTGGCATATCGCCCAGTACTGTTTTTCTCAGGCTGGCTCAGCACGCTTTCAGCACCCCATCAAAATCCGAAGCCTGAAGCTCCGAAGTGCCACTCAACATATCTCGCGCCAACGCTCTCCGTTTACTCAGCAACTCATCCAGTGTCGCCTCAAATGTCGGCATCGCCGCATCACGAACTGTCGGATAGTAAACATACACATCCTTCTCCTGCCCAATCCGATAAGCCCGATCCGTCGCTTGATCTTCCTTGGCCGGGTTCCAGCAACGCGTGAAGTGAATGACGTGGTTGGCGGCCTGCACGTTCACCCCGAATCCAACAGCGATAGTGGACAGGATAATGACGGCGAAACCTGGCAGCTCCTGAAATTGGTCGATCAGCCTCTGCCGACTATTGGCGCTCTGACTGCTGGTACTGGTATCGCCATTGATCACAGTCGCCCGAAACCCGAAATGCTGCTGAATCGCGTGCTGCAATTCACGCTGAATATCACGCAGCTCGGTAAAGACGATGACCTTGTCGCCGTTGCCGGCCCTTTTGATGGACTCGAGCGTCTGCATCAACCATTGCAGCTTCGGCGAGTTGTCACGCAACCGCGTATCTGGCTGAACGTTGTAAGGATGGGCACAAATCAGCTTGAGCTTGTGCAGCAACCCAAGCATGCCAGAGGTCTTTTGATCGAGCTGTTCTTCGATCTGCTGCTTCTGGCTGTATGCCGATATTTCGGACAGGTACAGATTCCGCTGCAAAGCATGCATGCCAAGTGAACGACATGCTGCGTCTTCGATTTTGGCAGGCAGATCCTTGGCAATGTCTTGCTTGGTACGGCGCAACGTCTGCGGATCGATAAGCCCACGCAGGCGATCCAGGGCAACCGTGTCACGCTCCAGCGCAGCTTCGATTGGGCGCTGATATTCGCGACCGAACTGGTTCAACCCGCCCAGGAATCCTGGCTGAATGAAGTCAAACAGACACCAGAGATCGATCAGGGTGTTCTCAACAGGCGTACCGGTGCACGCCACTCGAAATCTTGCCGGAATGGCTTTGATCGCCTGAGTCACCAGTGCAGCAGGGTTCTTCAGCTTCTGAGCCTCGTCACACACGACGATGGACCATTGCTGGCGCGCCAGAGAGAACTCCTGATCACGTAGTGTTTCGTAAGTCGTCAGGACTATTCGAGCGTCGCCCATCCAACCTGGACGCAGCAAGTTCTTGATGCCTTTGGCTTTCAAGTCCGCAGGGATTTCTTCTTTCTTGAACTTCACTGCACTCAAGGCTGAGCCATACAGCTTCAACACAGGCAGTGCGTCAGCAAAGAAGAACCGGTGAAGCTCTCGCTCCCAGTTATCGAGCAATGAGACCGGAGCGACGATCAGTGTTGGCTGATCCTGTGGGTACTGCTCCAGGTACCAGACGAGAAAGGTGAGCAGTTGGATCGTTTTCCCAAGCCCCATGTCATCAGCGAGCAAGCAACCCGACACGTCCGAAGGGGACAAGCGGAACAAATGCTGCAACCACGCCACACCTTGAAGCTGATGCTCGCGCAGGACGACTTCTGGCTTAAGCAGGCCAGGCAACTCTGGCGTTGCATCCAATGCGGCGCGTAACGCTGCTTGACGCACTTGAATGTAGGTCGGCTCATCAATGTTATGGCCGATTTGGAGTACGGCGCGCCCAACTTTTTCCAGTTGCTCAACCTGGCTGGTCTCGACAGGTGCAATCTTCTTCGACCAAGCATCAAAAAGTTGCTCGGCAGCGGCAATCGAGAGTGGCGTTTCGGACTCTGGCAAAAAGACCGTTTCATCACCGGCCGCGCGAGCTTCGTCCAGCCGCTGCTCAAACGCTTCAAATTGAGTGCGGTCGGAGGGATCCCAACGCCCAAGGATTTCTGCGTCGATGCCAAGTGCCGCTACATCCTTAGGCAACCAGTTCTCGGTCGCCTCTTTTACCAGGAAAGGCGAAGTGATTCTTTCCGCTTCCCCAATGCCAGTCACACGGTCGCCGTAGAGGGACAGGTCGAGGACAGAGTCAAACTCGATACCAGCCGCCTCGTTTTGCCAACGTTTAAGCAGGTCATTGATACCTGCCAACTGGCGCAAATCAAAATCGCTGAGTTCAAGCTCATAGCCCTGCCAGAAGCCAGCAGGCATGCCAGCGGCCACCTTCAGTTGCAACTGATTGACGAGCGGCGCGAGTTCATGGGCCGCTTTGAACTCAATCTCGATGGGGGCTTGCGGTGTTGGCGAGATCGGCTCGAGCGTGAGTTTTACCTGCTCGATGCGCTGCCCTGCTCCATCCAGCTTGGCCTCCAGATGAAAGCGGTGAAAGAAAATACCAGCCTCGGCAAGCTCGTCTTCATATGTCTCGGCATCCAGCACGTGGGCGGCACTTTCGCCGAGTGTGCTGTAGGGGTTACGGACGAATGAAAGGGCATTGTCGCCAGCGACCCGACGTCCGGGTAACGAGCGTACATAGTCCAACACTGATTTGACTTCAGGCTCAATCAGGACGTGGGTCAGCGATCCATCATCACCAGTTACCCGATATCGATCCTGAACCTGCTTGGCACCGTCAAAACTCTCAAGCCAGTTGTCCGGCTGGCCTTCGAAGCTTGGTTGCAGCTCGATAACCGGTGTGTCGCCCAAGGTCGACTTTCGCGGGTTAAGTCGAAGTTTTTCGGGTTTGATAACGACGGTCTTGTCCAGAAAGCCATCCATGCCAGCACCAGCCTTGCGCGCCAGCTTCCTGATGCTGGCCCAGCCGATCTGGTTGGTTACCTCACCTGGCTCATTTTGCTGTGCCAGGTAAAGCTGTCGTACTGCACCGGTCAGTTTCCAAGACGCCTCAAGCAGAATCTCCGTGTTTCCCTGATACTGAACGATGGCCCCCGTTCGCTGCACCTGCACATTGGCATTGGACTGCGGATCACGCCACCCACTGATAGAGACTTTGAAATCCCCGGAGGCAAGGCTGCCTTGACTGCTCAATTGAGGGATGAGGGCCGTCTGTGGCGGCAATCCCAGTAGCGGCAAGCTTGTTACGTGCTCTGGATCATCCAGCAGTCGGTAGAGCTCATCCCATGTCAACAGCCAGCGATCACTCAGTTGGGAGACGAACTCCTCCTCTTCCAGCTGATCAAGATAACTCGCTAACGACCAGGATTCCGTGCTCTCCGCCAAGCTTAGGGGATAACAGATGCCCTGCTCCTCAATGGAAAAATCCGGCTCAAAATTTTCAACTGCCAAATTCGGTTGCAGGCCAATGCCTTTCAGGAAGCGCTTAAACATTACTCTCTCCAGAACCGAAGTGGCTGGTGATTCTCCGCCTTAAAGCCCAATCGCCGTAGAGCGATGATGGCAGCCTGATCGTTTTCCTCCAGCTGAATATGGATTGCGCCGCCCTGTGCGCGCCGATCATGTAGCGTATGTTTTACTGACTTCATGGATTCACGAACCTGATAGTCAAACGACAGTAGTCTCGGCGTGGCAGGCTCTAAGTCTTGGCTTTGAATACGAATGCCCAGTCGCTCCAGAGTGTCATCGAACTTACTCAGCCAGCCCTCAACGCGATCTGGGCGGCTCGGTGCCGGGAAGTGACGCATCCACTCCACCACACGATTGCGCTGCTTAATTTCGGTAGCGAGCTCAAGATGGGACTTGTCTGGATCAAAGGGTGATTTGTCTGCCTGATATACATAGCAGGCACCCATTCCCGAAAACTCAACGAAAAAGTAGTTGCCGATCTGCATGACTACAGCATTGTTATGACCAGCTGCGCCTATCAGCCGGCCTAGGCGTCCTTTGTTCTTCTCGCGGAAATGGACAAAGTCTCGACCGTTGTTATTCCATGCATCCGAACCCATGACGATTCGGGTGTAGCTCATCTGGTTGGCAAACCGCAGCCAGTAGAAAAGGCGTGACTGATCAACGTCATCATCGCCCTTCAGCAGGTTGAAGAAGTGTTCCAGGTCCTCCTTCGCAAACCACGCCACGACCATCGCACAAACATCTTTTTCAACATACTGCAGCCAGCTGTTTTGCCTCGAGCGGATTTGTGGGCTGCCCCAATTGTCGAGCGCGAGCTGCTTGAGCAGCGACGATGGCTTCTCCCGATAAGCTGCCAAGTGGTAACGCGACAGGCATGCACTCAGAATGTCGTTCATGTACCGCGGGTGCTGCCGGCCGATGTCGACCAGGTTGGCCAAGCGCTCAGAAAACTCGGCATCATCCAGCATGAAAATACGAGAAATCAGTACGCTGAAGATCCTGCGCCATAGCCAACTGTTGTCAGGGATCTGCGCAATCGTCTGCAATGCCGAAAGGTCACTGATCTCGCCCTTGAACATCTGGTCACCCAGCTTGGCACCTGCCTGCTCGGAGAAAAGCTCCTGATGTTGCTGAACGATCTGCACCCACTCCTTCTCGCGCTTCTGCTGATCCCTGACGCATTCGAAACCGAGCTGAACGTCTTCGCGCAACAGGCACCAATTGGCGTTCTGAGCAGGCGTAGCGGCGTCATACCCAAAGTAGCTGAAACACAGCGCCAGCCAATCCCGGCGGCTCAGCCTTCGATTTTCGATACGCTGATGGACTTCTTCGTGCACCCGGGCGTAAAGCTGCTCATCGTCCAGTATCGGCCCGACTCGCTCACTCTTGTCTGAAAGGCCGGCGAAGACCAAGCGCCATTCCGAGGTGTTGAGTGGCAATACATTGCGAAACTTGCTTATCGCAGCACGACGCTTTTCTTCGGGTGGCGGCAAAGCCTTTTCAGCGCGCTCGAATCGCTCGTAAAGATCGACTCCCGCAGCTACCAGACGGGGGAATCGCTCCAACAGTTCAGGGGCCTGTCCCGTGCGATGTGCTGACAGACTGTGGCTAATTGCGGCGGAAAGCCTAGCGATTGAGCTGGTCATCGATTCATCGCCAACTGACATTTTTCCAGATCAGTGTTAGAGAAGACCGGCACATCTGGCTTGAGATTGCCTTCCTTCTCCTTTAAGCCGAAGAACTGCATACGCAACTCCACTCGCCGGCTTTCTTCCTTGGTGTCCTTTGCATTGTTGAAAGACACTCCACCCGCCAGAAACATCGATCTGATTTGCTGCTGGTGCTCCGGCGACAATCCGACCTGGAGCGGGCTGCGACTATCGAGAAGGCTGCACATCACCCATTCCGAACGCTGCAATGAAAGGTGCAAGTTGTAAAGGTAGGAACCGTCGGTGTCGGTCGATCCCTCGATCACAACCTGTTTGAACCACTTACGTCCCTCTTCACTGTTAGCTGCATCCAGAATCATCGGCACGACCTCCTGCAGTGCCGATTGGCCGTCATTGCTCAGCGCATACTGGTTATGCCCAAAGCGGCCAGAATCGCCAAAGCTGATCCGGTTGTCTTTGCAGTCCACGATGATGGTCTTAGTGGCAGTCTTCGCCTTGAGGCTCAGGTGCTCGCAAATCTGACTGATGTCCTTGCTACGCTGCTTCTCCCCCTGTTCCGCTTGGTTGATACGCTGCGTCACAGAACTCAAAGCCGCCACCATGACCACGAGAAACAGAATCATCATTGCGGTCATCAAATCCGCGAAAGAGATCCAGAAAGGCTTCTCTCCCTCGTCTTTTGAACGGGTAGCCGAAGGCATTTGCTTACCAAACATCGACTAGCCTCCGTTACCGCTTGATGCGTTCCATGATGTCGCCGAAGTCTTCTAGACTTTCCTTGACCCCTTCCACTCCACCAGCAAGGCTCTTGACTGCTTTGTCGAGCTCGGTATCAAGGCTTCCCAGGGTTTGTCTCAATACCCGATCCATGCCATCACCAAATTCCTTGAAGCCGTTACCCAGCACACCACTGATGTTTTCAAGGTATTCATACACTTCACGGTTAAGCGCCTGCATCCGCTCGCTCTGAACCTTCAGGTCCTGGAGATATTGGCTGCGACCGCTGGCTTCCCCTTGGGCACTGGCAACCACCCCTTCTATGACCGCGAGCGTTTTCGCTAACGCTTCACGATTGTTCCGGTAGTCCGCAACAACGGTATTCAGCTCACGCGATGCCTGCGCAAGCTCAGCCCCTGCGCCCTGAACTGTACCCATCAGTCCCGCAGTCGACTCACTGGCTCGTGCAACGCTTTGTCCAGCAGTTTCAAACCGCTCAGAAGCCGCCCGCATCTTGTCTGCACCCAGCTGCATACTTTGCAGATGCTGCTCAGTCTGGGCACTCAACGCATTGACGGTGTCCTGGGCCGATTTCTGTTGCTCGGAAACTGTTTGCAGCAACGCCTTGACCTGCTCATCGAGGCCACCAACCAGGTCGCGGGTACCTTGGTGCAGATCAGCCTGTGCGGCACGGGTGGATTGATCCATCTGCTGCTGACCATGCTCCAATTGCTTGAAGACTGCCGAGAGCTGCTCACCCAGCACCTCAACGGAACCCGCAATCTTGGCCATGGTTTCCTGTTGGCCTTGGCCGATACTCTGCTTTATCGACTCGACAAAAGTCTGGAGATTCTCAGCCATTGCCTGTTGGCGAGCCTCGCTTTGAGCGAACAGCTTCTCCATTTGCTCCGCCATTCGAGCACCAGCCCCCTCCCCTTCGTTGCCGATGCGGGCAACCGAAGCCTGAAGATTGGCGAGCATCTCGTTCATTCCCGCTTGCATGGCGTTTTGTCCGGCCTGCATGTCGGACAGAAGCTGGGCAATCATGGTCGCACTGCTTTGATTCGATGATTCGCTATTCGACCGCATATCCTGAATCAGCGTCGAGAATCCTTGCTGCATCGACTGCATGGCAGCAACAGACTGGCCCATCAACTCGTGCAGGCCATTGAACTGTTGGCCGAACGTACCTTCCAGCTTGTTCATGAAAGCAACCAGAACATCCTGAAGCAGGTTCTGGACCTGCCCGGACTGATCGCCACTGGCGGCCTGCACCGCCCCCGCGATAGCTTCAAGTGGCGACTTGAGGCTGTTCTCGATTGCGCCGCTCACCTGATCGGCCAACAGCTGCCCAGAGTCACGGTACGTCGTCGACAAGGTATCTGCCAATTTGAGGCTTTCACGGACCTGAGTATCAACGAGGTTCTGCAGCATTTCCCGCAGATCGGTAACCAGGCTGTCCTTCAACTGACGGGTTTGTACCGAGCTTTCAGCGCTTGATCGCACCAGCTCGGCCAGGTATTCCTCACCGACACCACTGTCGAAGAGACCGTCGATGGTTTCGTTGAAGGACTCAAGGAGCCTATAGCATTGGCCTAGACGCCACTTTTCAGTGATCGTTACCCCTATAGAGGCCATGATTGAAATAAAGGAGCCGATGAACGCAAACAACACGTCCTTGAGCAACTTATCGACGCTGGCATTTACCTGCTCAGGGGTGCTTGGATCAAAATGCTGTAGGCCTAGCATCAAGCCGAAGAATGTACCGACAATACCGATGCCGGTCAGAATACCAGGCAGGTGTTTATAAAACTCGGTTCCCAGCGGGGTATCAACCACACCCTGAGGTGAGAAAAAATGCGCCGCCCCTGCGGTGGCGCGCGACCTGACAAGTACCTGCTCCCCTTCCAGAAACTCAAACTGGTCATGCAGCGTTTCGGCGTACTCGCGCCAAGAGTGCTCAAGCTTGCTTCCGGTAAACAGTCGATCCAATTCAGATCGGCGCTGAGGCGGGGCGAGCGCTTTCACACCATGCACGCGTTTAGTCAGCCTTTTCAGCTGGCTGCTAAGTTTGAAGGATCTCCAAAAATAACGGACGAAGTACCAAGCACATAAAATAAAAACGAAGCCAACTACTGTTATTGGTGCGATCAACTGCTCGGAGCTTGCTGCACCCCATAGATGCAACAGCGTGGAAAAATCCATACCTTCCGCCTTCAATTAAGCAATTTTTTAATGTTCGGGACGCCAGCAACACCCACATTGATGCGTCAATCGCCAATCCGCTGACGATCGATAACAGCACCTTGCACGGCACGCGTTTTTCAGGGCACAACAAATTCGGAATGGAAGCGCGGTAGTTTCACTACGACTGATCAGAAACCTTCCGTGGACAAGCGTTAGAAAATCATGTCCTTATGCCATCACCTTAGCCTGAGCCTTGACCTTCGTAAAGCTGGACGCGATCAATGGGGCCCTGATCTGAGAGACCCTAAAGGCTTGTTAGTGCTCCGCGAACACTGTAATGAGACACCAAATCCGCTCTACCCCATCTGCGACTTGATCAGTGTTGAAAACTAGCCCCTGAAGCTGCCATCGCCAAGGCTCGACGTGCGCACAGGTCAACAATTAAAGCAGGTCTCCCTGACAACTCTGCGTCAGAATCGTAGGCTCGCTGAAACGACTGCTACTACACGGATATCCTCCCTCCCTTTAAACCGATAAGCCAAAGCCTTGGTATTCCAAAATTAGACCATTAACCCAGATTACCAAGGTCCGTAACCAGGGCCACTTTTCCTGACAGTTTATTGCTCATGTTTGAAAGTCAATCTGCGTTGAGAGGTTTATCGATGCACCTCTCTAAAGCTGCGAATTACACAGAAAAACCACACAAAAGCTATTTCTGTATCCACTGAACTGGACAATTCCCCGCTGCAATGTGGACGAAAGGATAGGCTGGCAGTTTGCCACCCAGCCTGACATGCTAAGCCCCTGTGGATCGCGCCCTCGCACGGAGCTCTCGCCCTTGAAACCCCAGCACTTCAGCTTCACCACCCAATCCTTCAACAGCACTGCCACGACCGCCAACGTGTTTATCCACGGTTACTCCGCGGGTCACAACTTCACCGACCGGGCGCTGCTGGTCAGCCAGATTCCGCCGACCCTGAATACCGACATCAACCTGCTGATGTTCTGGGAGTCCAGCCACTTCGGTTCAATCGGCAAGCTTTCGCGCAATGTCATCTTCGGCGCCTCGCGCCTGCACCCCGCAGCATCGCTGGCGGCGTTTGCCGGGGACAGGGCCGTGCATTTCGCGATGTCCCGCAAACGCGCGAATCTCGTTGGCGAAGCCCTGCTCGATGAGCTGGGGGACTACCTACTGGAGCACTATCCCTACGTCACCCACGTAAATCTTGTCGGCCACTCTTTGGGCGGACGAGTGGTGATCAGCGCGCTGCGCAAACTGGCCCAAAACCGCGATGCGTGCGACCTGGTTATCAATGACGTGCTGTTGATGGCTGCGGCTGTGGAAGTGTCGGCGAAAGAAGCGCAGGCGTTGAACGCCACCGCGAAACGTGTAATTAACGCCTACTCCAAGTCGGACGGTGTATTGCTGCTCAATGCCGATGAAAAGTGCCTGGGGCGGCATGAAGTCAAGCCCTTCGATAACGTTGAAATGACCAAATTCGGCCACCTGGATTACTGGCCGAAACTGCATGACGTGCTCATGCGCACGCAGTTTGCCGGCTTCAACGGCCAACAACTCGGCCAGCCCCAGTTGCAAGACCCAGTGCTCAACGACGTCCTGCTGTATGGCCTGCTCCAAGGCGTCCCGCAAGAGGTACTGGCCCAAGGCATCAAACACCTGAAAACCAGCAGTTGGACCAGCATCGACGAGCAACAGCCGCTGCACTCCTTCATCCGCGAAATGCAGCACCTGGGTGGCCACTGCATGGTGAATTTCGTGCGGGGCCGGGGCATTGCATACGCCGCGTTGCTGGACATGCTGGTGGAGCACTTCGACTTGGGCAACGACCGACAACGTTGCGGCGCCGTCGTGGAATTAGAGGCGCTGTTGGTTCGGCAAGTGTTCGACAACGCGTTCCCGGAAGGCCATGCCTTCAGCAGTTCGACTATTGCCGCAGTGAAGGCCATGCCTGCGGACACCTATTTCAGCCATGTCGACGCACTGGCTGAACGCTTGACCCTGGCCTCCTACGTCAAGGCATCAGCCTCTGCTCCAGAGGTGGAAACCTCCCAAACGATGACAGTCACCGGCGGGACGCTCAACATCACGCAACTGGCAAGCTGGAACATGCTGTCGGCGTTGCCCGAATTACTGGGCAAGCAGATAGCCGGCCGCTGGGTGACTAATTTCAAGACCGCGCTGAAACCCGGCTACTCGGCTTTAGTACCCGCAGTGGCTGTGGTGTTTTTTGCGCGGGTTCACTGGGGGAGCGAGCGTGGGTTCAGACACCGCTGAGGCATCCACCGCACCAAGCGCAACCAATGTCAGACAGGAAGACACCATGACTGCAGCCGAAGACCTTCCCGAAGGTCTCTATCTCAAACTCATCGAACATGTCGGCGCGCTGCTCAGCGCCCTGGGCCGCGGCGCTGACGATGCCAGCCTCGCCTCTGCCCAGGCGGATGCGCAAAACAAGCTCAAGGAGATCGAGCAGGCGCTGACCAAGGCCATCCTCGAGCTGAAGGAAAACGCCGAGCACAAGACTTTCACCGTGGCCTTCTACGGCGAAACCAACGCGGGCAAGTCGACCCTGATCGAAACCTTGCGCATCCTGCTCAAGGAAAGCACCAAGCAGGCCCAGCGCCAGCGCTTCCTCGACCTGCAACAGCAGTCGGGCCTGAGTGAGGCCGCGCTACAGGCGCTGGAAGGGGAAATCGCCTCGTTGACCTCGCGCCTGGCCCAGGCCGAGGCAGAGGTGCTCGCCGCCGACGCCCGCCACGACCAACGCCAGGTCGAGCAACAGTTGCAGGAAGAGGCCCTGCGCGCACGTATCGAAGAACAGAAACGCAACGCAAACCTGTTCCAGCGCATCCTCAACTTGCTGCGCAAGCTTCCCGAGGAAATCGCGCTGGTGCAGTTGCAGGCTGGCGCGTCGGTACTGCCCGTGCAGCGTGACGCCGAATTGACCACGCTGCGCCGGCAAAGCGAGCAACTTCAAGGGCAGCTCGGCGAGCAGAACCAGCGCCACGCCACCGCTCTCGACAGCCTGCAGCAGTTGGCCGCCTTCGAAGACGGCCGCATCATCGGCGATGGCCGCGCCGACTTCACCCGAGAAACCCAGGCCTACACCTTTGAAAGCGCTGGGCAGCAGTTCCAACTGCTCGATGTGCCCGGTATCGAGGGCGATGAAAGCAAGGTCAGCGAGCAGATCAACAAGGCGGTGAAGCGTGCCCACGCGGTGTTCTACGTCACCTCCAAAGCAGCGCCACCGCAGACAGGCGACGCCGGGCGGCCTGGCACGCTGGAGAAGATCAAGGCGCAACTGGATGCGCAGACGGAAGTGTGGACGCTATACAACAAGCGCATCACCAACCCCATCGCTCTCGACAAACCAAACCTGGTAAGTGCCGACGAACAAACCAGCCTGGACAACCTCGACCAGGTCATGGCCGGTCAGCTCAAGGGCCACTATCGCCGCAGCATGACCCTGTGTGCACTGCCCGCGTTTTACGCCGCTGCCGAATGCCTGGTACCGCGCTCAACGGCGGCGGCCAGCCGCAAGAAGTTCCTCGATGCCATGCCTGCGGACGACCTACTGACGAAGTCTGGCATCAAGCAGTTCTACCGGCACCTCACCCATGACCTGGTGACGGACGTGAAGGCCAAGATCCGCCGTTCGAACATGAACAAGGTGCAGTTGGCCGTCACCCACGTGTGCGGGGAAATCGCGGTCATCCAGCACAAACAGTTCGCGCCACTGGCCAAGAAGCTCAAAGAAGAAGCCGAGAGCGCTTGCGAGCAATTGCAGATCGCCTTCAAGTCGCTCAACAGCCGACTGGCCAACGAGGGCGAAAAGGCTATCGGTCAATTCGAAGAGAACGTGCGTAGCCGCCTTTACAAGCGCATTGAAACCAACATCAGCAACGATGATTTCAAATCCGAGCTCCAACGGGTATTCGAGAGTGAGCAAGCCTCCCTGCAAGAAAAACTGCCTGCGGTGCTCGACAAGCAAGTCGAGCGGTTCCAGAACCAGGTCAGCGATATCGTGCAGCGCTTCGAAGCTCATGCCAAAGACCTGCTCGACGGCTACTCGCAAATCGGCAAGACCCGCTTGGCCAGCGACTTCAACCTGAATGTGAACATCGATAACGGCATCAACGTAGTGGGTCTGCTCGCCACCCTGGCTGGCGGCGTGGCGTTGTTCTGGAACCCGGTAGGCTGGGTGATGATGAGCATTGGCGTGGCTACGCTGCTTATCAGCTTCGCCAAGTCGGTGTGGGGCTTCTTTGACGACGACTACAAGAAAGGCCAACAACGCAAGGCCACCGACAAGAACCTCGATCAAGCCTGCCAGGCCATCCGCGAAGGTTTCCAGAAAACCCTCAAGCAAGCGCTGCCGCCGCTGGAAGACAAGATCCAGCACATTGACAGCGTTCTGCATCAACCCGCCCGCCAGGCCACGTATATCCAGCGCAAGCTCGAAGCCGCGCATCTGGGCCTGCAAAAACTTGCCAGCGACCTCAACGCATAAGGAACTGCAACATGCATTCGACCCTTGAAAGCTTTCAACACCAGAACAACCAGGCGCTGGCACTGCTGGGCAAGCTGCAGACGTTTCTCGAACAAGGTGCCGCGCTGGGCGTCAATATCGACCCCAGCCTGTTGAGCAAGCTCGAACACGCAAGCCAGAACCTGGCCACCGAAAAGCTCAAGATCGCCCTGATCGGCGGCTTTTCCGAAGGCAAGACTTCCATCGCCGCCGCGTGGATGGAGCGCCTGGACAAGGCCAGCATGAATATCAGCCAGCAGGAGTCGTCCAACGAAGTGAAGGTCTACGACGTAGACAACAACTTCGTGCTTATCGACACCCCCGGGCTGTTCGGTTTCAAAGAGCAGTACAACGCCGACATCGATGCCATGGAGAAGTACAAGGACATCACCCGCAAGTACGTCAGCGAAGCGCACTTGGTGCTGTATGTGATGAACTCCACCAACCCGATCAAGGATAGCCACAAGGACGACCTGAACTGGCTGTTCCGCACCCTTGACTTGCTGCCGCGCACGGTGTTCGTGCTTAGCCGCTTCGACGAAGTGGCCGATGTTGAAGATGAAGACAGCTATGCCCAGCACTTGCAGGTAAAACGCAGCAACGTTGAAGCCCGTCTGCGCGAGAGCATCGCTGCCACCGACGCGGAAGTAGCAGCCTTGAGCATTGTTGCGGTCGCGGCCAACCCTTTCGACATGGGCACCGACTACTGGCTCGAACGCCTGACCAAGTTCAAGACACTGTCGCACATCGGCAACCTGCAGCAGGCCACTGCCGGGAAGATCCAGGCCAGTGGCGGACCGGTGAAAATCGTCGAGCAGGCGCGCAAGAGCGTCATCCTCGACGTCCTGCACAAGGAGTTGCCTGTAGCGGTGGAGAACGACCAGCGTCTGGGTGATGAAGTGGAGCGCCTGAGTGGAGTCAACCGTGCCCTCACTCGCCAACTCAGTGGCGCCGAGGGCCAGATAAGCGAAGTACGCACAGGCCTGCGCGAGTTCGTTGCGCGTTACTTTGCCGGGCTGATCCTGCGCACCAAGGGCCTGACCCAGGAAACCTTCCAGGAATTCTTCGAGCATGAAATAGGTCGCGACGGCGTTATGGTCAACACTCGCCTGAAGAACGAGTTTGATCGCCAGCTCAATGGTGTCAGCCAGGAGCTTTCCCGCATGCGCCTTAGCTTCGACTCGGAGATAGACCACTTCAATAGCACCGTGATCGACCTGGGCAAGCAGGGCTTGAACTACGTGGTCAAGGGCAAGTTCATCAACAACGGCAGCATCCTGGCTGCCCGTGATGGCATCGTCAGCGCGGCCAAGACGTTCGGTGTGGATCTGGGCAAAACCCTCAAGTTCCAGCCGTGGGGTGCGGTGAATCTGGCCAAGAACCTCAATGGCATTCTTTCGGTGGCTGGCTTGGCACTGGAGGCCTGGGACAGCTACGAGCGCAAGAAGCGCGAAGATCAGTTCCGCCTGGCGCTTGTCGAGATGGAGAACAACTTCAACGATCAGCGTGAAGAACTGCTGGCCCTTATCGACGCCCCAAGCTTCGAGGCCCAGTTCTTCCCGGACTATGCCTCATTGCAAAGCAATGCCGAAGACGTGCGCAATGCTATCCAGAGCCAGAACACGCTGCGTGAACAGTTCCAGCAATGGCGCCAAAGCGGGGAGTTGATCGAGGCCGAGTTCACCCGAATCGAAGGGTAAAAGGCGCGCGACCCAGCCCACCCCCAAAAAACAGCGCAATATCTGTGGGGGCGGGCTTGCCCGCGGCCACCGGCGCAGCCGGTGACATACACCGCGACGCCTTCTTCGCGGGGAAACCCGCTCCTACAGGCGTTGCGTTTATTGCTGGAGAGAGCTTATGGCTTGGCCTGCTCCGGTGTGATCCAGCGCACTTCGATACGCCGCTGCTGAGCATCCTCCGGTGCAATACCGGGGATAGGCTGTGAGTCTCCATAACCCGCCACCACTACTCGCCTTGCCGTGGCCGCATCGAGGTTGCCGATAATCAACTTGCGCGCCTCACGCGCGCGGGCGGCCGAGAGCGTGAAGTTGTCATCGTAGACCGTGCAATTGGCCTCGAAGTTGGTAACCGGGCGCAACACCGGCAGGTTGTCGGTATGGCCCTCGATGTACACCTGGGCGCCCTGGAACTGCCCCAGGAACTTCGTTACCGCCACCTCAATGCTATTGAAGGCTTCCCGGGACTGCTCAGTAATACAGGCACTACCACGGCCAAACACGCCATCACGCAGCGTCAGTTTCTGCGCGCCCAGGTCTAGCGCCACCAGGCTGGCGCCGTCAGTACTGTTCAGCGAGTCGCGCAACGCACCCAGCAACTGCTCCACCTTCTGCCGCTGGCTGGCACTGCTCTTGGCCTGCTCCTGCTGGTGCTTGATGTCCGAATAGCTCTTCTGCAACACCGCCATCACCAACAGCAGCATCACCACCGCCATTACCCCAGCCATCAGGTCGGCAATGGACACCCATTCATTCGGTTTGTCTTTCATCGCCCGTTACCTTCAATCGACCGTTTTTTGCTGCAACACCACCGGCTGCGGGCGGTCGAGAACATGAAGCTGCTCGATGATCTGACGCAACGACTGGGTGATCTCGGTGCCGGTACTGTGCTGCTGGTTGCGCTCGGCAAGGTTGCCCAGTGCTTCCAGGTGCTGCTGAATACCCTGAAGGTTACGGCCGATCATCTCCACCCGCGCCGCCAGTGCATCCACCGCAGGTTGCAGCGGGCTGCTTTGCTGCATGGCACTGAGCTGCCCGACCAGCGCCTTGATTTCATTGGCTGCCAGCTCGGCCTGTTTCGTCACCTCGTCGTAACGGCCATCGAGAGAGACCATGCGCCGGCCGCTTTCGGAAACCGCCTTGAGTCCCGAGGTGATCCGCTCTTGCAGCACTTCCACCAGGTGCGTCATGCCTTGCACTTTTTCCTGCAAGGTGTAGCTGGAACTCTCGAACGTGCTAAGCGCCGTGGCCTGCATCTTCAGCGAGCGCTCATTGGAGGACTTCATGTCATCCATGATCTCGCCGACGCTCTGCGACAGGTTGTTCACCGCAATGGAGATACCTTGCGTGGCGTCAGACAGGCTGGCAGACATTTGCTCCATATTGCCGGTGAAGCTGCTACCCATCAGCCCGATTGTCTCGCCCAAGTCCTGTTTCAGATGCCCCAGCACACCTGCGACACCTTCCTTGAAGTCGGCAATGGCTTGCTGCAGGTCACCGGCAGATTCACCGATGGTGCTCGCCGCGCTGGCCATCTGTTCGGCAGCGCCCGAAATTGCCGCCAGATTGCGTGCGTTGCTGTCGATCAAATGCTCCATGGCCTGGCGCGTAGCACGAGCGTCTTCGAGCTGCGCCTGGTTCTGCTCGCCATGCTGTTCCAACTGGGTATCGATGCCGCCCAGCGCCGTCAGCACTTGCTCGCTGGTGCCGTTCAAGGCTTGCAGCATTGGCAACACGGTGGCCAAGGTCTTGCCGGTGGCTTGCTGGGCTTGCAGCAGGTCTTTTCGAACCTTGCTGCCGGCTTGGGCTTCCAGTAGCAGGGCTTGCCCTGCCTGGCGCGTAGCACGAGCGTCTTCGAGCTGCGCCTGGTTCTGCTCGCCATGCTGTTGCAACCGGGTATCGATGCCGCCCAGCGCCGTCAGCACTTGCTCGCTGTTACCGTTCAAGGCTTGCAGTATTGGCAACGCGGTGGCCAAGGTCTTGCCGCTGGCTTGCTGGGCCTGCAGGAGATCTTGTCGAACCTTGCTGCCGGCCTGGGCTTCCTGCAGCAGGGCTTGCCCTGCCTGGTTGGCGGTCGCTTGCAGCTCTTGCAGCTTTTGCAACTGCTGGCTGCCCGCCTGCTGGCCCTTGAGCAGCGACTGGGTGCCGGCCTGCTGCTCCTGCAACAGAGCCTGCAAGGTCTGGTTACCGGTTTGCTGCTCTTGCAACAACGTTTGCAGGGTCTGGTTGCCCGCTTGTTGATCCTGCAGCGACACCTTCAACGGCTCCAGCAACGCGTCGATGCTGGAGCGGTTTTTGGTCAGTGCCTGTTGGGTCGTGGCGGTGTGGTGCTTGAACTGGCGGCTCTGCAAGTCCAGCAACTGGCGCTGGCTCTCGTTCTGGGCAGCCATGTTCTGGTCGAGGCGGGCCAAGGTGTCGAGCAGCGTCATTTGCGCCTGCTGGCGTTCCTCCTGGCGCTGCTGGCGGCTGCTGTCGAAGACATGCTTCATCTGCTTGGCGCACCAACGCAGGCGGCGTTCCTCGTAGCCGTTGCGTGCGGCGTAAAGCTTGAGCAACAGGAACGCCAGAATGCCCCAGGTCGAGGTTTTGAACTTGGTGCCCAGACCTTCCATCATGCCCATGAGGTTCTTCATGGCATCGTCCATGCCGCCACCGGCATTGGCGTCCACCAGAATGGTCGATGCCTTGTTCAGGGCGATGCCTAGGCCCAGAAAGGTGCCCAGCAAACCCAGGATCAACAGGATCCCAGGCATGTACTCGACCATCCGCTCGCCAGGGCTGGCCACCGCAGCGCTGATTTCATGCAGTGAGCCGTGCTCTACGTCCAGCTCGTCCTGGCCACCTCCCTTCCACCGGCTGGCCCAGGTCTGCTCACGTGCGCCGCGCTTCAACGCCACCACGGTCAGCAGCGAAAGCAGGCCGATCAGCCCGGCGAACAACAGCTGCAGCGGGTCGGCAGAAGGCAGCAGGAACGTCAGGATTTCTTGAAAACTCACGCAGACACCTCAACCAGGCGGGCAGCACGTTCACGGCTGGCTTCTTCGAAGATGTTGGCAAAGTCGATGATCAGGCTCTGCTCGTCTTCGGTGAGCTCCTCCCACAACTTGCCGTGTTGCGCACAGTCGATGATGATCATGCCCACCTGCTGGCTGTCCTCAAGCAGGTACGCGTCGTCGGCGAAATCTTCCGGCCCCTTTTCCAGCACCTGCAGGAAGCCCTCGGCGGCGAAAACATAGTTGCGCATTTCCTGGTTGCGTTTGCGCAGCTCGTCCATCTTCGCCTTCAGGCCTGGCAAGCGAGCCTGAATGTCGGCCAGGGCGGCCTTGTCTTCGGCAGAAGGCTCACCGAGGTTCATGCTGATTTTCAGCTGACGCTCCTGCACCTGAAGCTTGGCCACCGATTCGCTGAGGGTTTTCCAGTCCTTCTCCTGCTGCTCGAGGTTGCAACCCCAGGCCATGATCAGCTCTTCGAACACGAACGGAATCAGCTTCTTGCCGAAGCGAACCTCAATCACCTCATCCAGGCGCACCGCCTGGGCGTCGCTGATTTGCGGCTTGGCCTTGAGCAGCTCGGAGGCCACTTCAACCAGGAACAGGTCGTCGCGGTTCAAGGCTTCCAGATCCTGGGCGCGAATCAGCCGCTGTTCGGTTTCCTTGAGCAGCTTCTGCGAGGCACGCAGGCGCAGGTAGTGGTCGAAATCGGCAATGCGGTTGTTCTCCAGCACTTGCTGGATCCGCGTGCTCAACTGCGCGTACTGGGTTATCAGAGTGGCCAGGTCGAGGGCGCGGCGGGCGTCGCCGCGTACATCTTCACGGGCTTCGCGCAACACTTCCTCGTGAGTGGCCGCCTGCTCCATCTCCGCATCGTTCAGCTGGATGTCGCGCAGTGTCTTAGCCTTGGCGATGGCCCACTCGACAGCCGCCTTGACCTTCTTCGCCAACTCGCTCTTTTCCCAGTTCAGCAGGGCTTCCAGCGCCTTGTCGAACGCGCGAATGGCCAGGGCCACCCAGGGGAAGGTCGGCAGCGCAACGGTGGCCCACTCCGCGGCCACCTTGAGCGCGGGCCGGACCACATTGGCGATGAATGGCTTGACCTTGCTCCACACCTCGGTGACCTTGCCCACGAACGATTCGGCTTTGGTAGCCATCCAGTCCAAGGCATCCCTGGCTTTTTCGCGCACGGCTTCGTACGTGGAGCGCACTGTCTCTACAACGGTTGAACCCACGCTTTTGATAGCGCTCCAGCAGTCCGATAGAAAGCCCATGAATCAGTCCTCTTGATGGCGTCAGTCGATACCCAGCATGGCCTTGGCCCGCTTGGCATCCTTGATGGCGTGGTTGGCGTGGGTGGCGACCTGCCGCTGGGCGGTCTGCACTTCGTCGATGGCCAGTTGAATGTGGCTCAGTTGCAGGGTGGCCGGGCTGCCCTGTTGTTCCGCGGCAAGCAGCGCCTTGGGCAACGCCAAGCGCATGCAAGTACGTATTTCGCGCCCTGACAGCCCTTCCGATTGCAAGGCCGCTTCGGTCAGCAGCAAGTCACGAGGCGAATCCAGCGGGATCTGCTCCACCAGAAAACGCGACCACAGTTGCTCGCGGGCGGCCAGGTCCGGAAGGCCGAACTCGATGTGGTAGCCGATCCGGCTGCGGAACGCTTCGTCGTAGTTGCCCGCGAAGTTGGTGGCGAACACCACGATGCCCTCGTACCGCTCAAGCTCGACCAGCAAGGTCGAGCGCATGGCGTTGACTTCGTTGTCGACCCCTTGAGTAACCGACGACAAGCGCTTGCCGAGTAGCGTATCGGCCTCATCGAAGAACAGCAGCGCACCGGTCTCCCTCGCCTGGGCGAAGGCGGCCTGGATATTGCGCGCTGTTTCGCCCATGAACTTGCTTTCCAGCTCGGCAATGCCCAGTGCCATGAACGGCAGGCCCAACTGGCCGGCCAGCGCCTCGGCGCACAGTGTCTTGCCTGTGCCCGGTGGGCCGTAAAAGTTGAGGATGGCGGTCATGCCCATGGGGTCGACCGCAGCGAAACCCCAGTCCTGGTAGATGGTGCGATGAAAACGCAGACGCGCCAGGCACTCGTCCAGTTGCAGGCGTGTCTTGGCCGACAGCACCAGGTCATTGTTCAGGGTGAAGCGCGTAGGCCTTATGGTGAAGCTTGGGTCGTTGCGAGCGGGGTCCAACACGCGAGGTGGCGCCGCGTTAGCGCCGGAAGCGTTATCGTGCATGGGGAAAACCTGCGGGAAATGGGCGCGGGAACATCATTGGGTGGCATCCATGCGTAGAAGAGGTAGGGCACAAAAAGCAGGGCGACGTACCCGTCTGAGTCTTCATCCAGAAGGCCCAAGGGTGGCATTTTGATTTCAAAATGCTATCGAGCCTACTAGGATCAAAAGACATTTTCCACCTCGACCAAAGTCACGAGCAGGCCTGCCCTTCTACCCTTTCGAAAATCTCAACCCCTCATTCCCCCTGCTCAGGCGTCAGGGTGGGCGGGGCGGTGGTCAGAATGTGTCGTAGCGGGGGGGGTTATGGGAACGTCACTTCAAGCACACGCTGACGTCGAGTGAACTTCGCTCCTGTCTGCAGGCGTCCTAGGAAATTTCCCGCAACCCGCGTCGACTTTCATGAACTGGTTCAAGATGCTTCCAAACGCTAGTCTTCGCGCTCCGCTGCAACCCGGCAGATGGTTTACCAAAGGGATTCGCCGGGAGCCTGAAACCATGGAGCCTCGTCATGAAAAAAGACACCCCAAGCCTGCCTGATCAAACACCGCCTCACGAGTCCGAATCGAAAGAACCCGCTGTGCTTGCCCAGCCTCAGGAATACGTGAGAAAGCCGCGTCGCACCCTGCCTTTCAACGAGATTTTTTCCGTGCGCACCGACGTGGACACGGCCACCCTGCTGACCCATGCCTGCGAAACGCTGGCGGCGCTCAACATGATGACGGCGAACATCGCCGATGATTTCACAGGCTCTCAGCGCAGCCGGTTGCTGGCGATCCGGCAGCTGTCGATCATGACCGAAATGCTGGTCAATCGGGCCGTGGAGAACCTTGATCCGGTGAATCTGGTGCCCCGTACGACGGCGCCTGTCGTGCACTGAAAACGACCGCTCGTCGGTGACGCAAGTCGTTCATCGACATGAACTTTTCTTCACCCCGGCGGCGGTGATGGCCGTGTACATTGGCCTCGCTCATTCAAGAAACTACGGTTCGCCCGCGCTCCTGCGGGCTTTTTTTCGCCCGCAATTTGGCGGCGATTTGTGTTTTCCTGCCTGCCGGGCAATTCTGGTGATCAATCCCGAGACCCGGAGCACCCGATGCCGCTGCTGACCCTGCCCTGTCAACGCCTCACGCTCGCGGTACTCGACCCGGATCAGGCGCCGCTGGAAAGCGCGTTCTACCAGCGCAACCTGCGCCACCTCGCGCCGTGGTCACCGATTCGCACCACCGACTATTTCTCCACCGAGCAGATCCGCCGGCGCCTTGAAATACAGGCCAGCGCCTTCGAAGCCGGGCTGGCGGTGCATATGGCGTTGCTGACCCCGGACGGCGAGCAGATGATCGGCGCCTGCAATTTCAGCGGGATCATTCGCGGTGCGTTTCAGGCGTGTTATCTGGGTTATCACATCGACGAGGCGCATCAGGGCAAGGGTTTGATGCAGGAAGCGCTGGAGGCGGCCATCGCCTATATGTTCGACACTCAGAACCTGCACCGGATCATGGCCAACTACATTCCCGGCAATGAACGCAGTGCCCGGTTGTTGGAGCGCCTTGGCTTTGAACGTGAAGGCTATGCCAAGGCGTACCTGAACATTGCCGGGCGCTGGCAGGATCATGTGCTGACGGCGCGGGTCAATCCGCGTTTCGAAACGTCGGAGCAACGCTGGTCGCGACCGCTGTCCTGACGTTCACAAATTATTAAGGAATGGCCGCGTAAGCTCGGGTTTCCGCTCACTTCCGGTTGCCTGAACCCATGTCGCGTGCCGCCTCTTCCCTGCTTCTGCTTGCCGCCCTGCTGTTCTTTTTCGCCCTCGGCAGCCATCAACTGCAAGGTTCCACCGAGGCCCGGGTTGCGGGCATTGCGATGGAAATGCACCTGGACAACGACTGGGTGACGCCGCGTCTGTTCGGCGAGCCCTTCCTGGAAAAACCGCCCCTGAGCCTGTGGCTGGACGCCGGCGCCCTGCGGGTTTTCGGTGCCTCGCCCTGGGCGGTGCGACTGGCGTCGGCGGTGGCCGGGTTGCTCAGCGTGATGCTGCTGTACGCCATGTTGCGCCGCTTCGAACGCCCGAAAACCATCGCCTGGACGGCGGGGATTCTGCTGGCGACCATGGCCAGTTACTGGAGCAACGTGCGCGGGGTCGGCGAGGATGCTCTGCTTGCCCTCGGCGTGACCATGGTGTTGCTGGCGTTTTTTCAGGCGCAGCGAGCATCGAGCCCGGGTAACTCGTTGCTGTTTGTAGTCGGGATCGCCATCGCCACGCTGAGCAAAGGCGTGCTCGGGCTGGCGATGCCGGGGGTGGTGATTTTCGCTTTTCTGTTGGCCGACAACCTGATGGACAAGCGCTTAAAGCTGACGGACTGGCTGCGTCCGGGTTTGCTGACCCTTGTCGGGCTAATCCCGCTGATGATCTGGCTCGCCGTGCTCTATCAGCGCGGCGGCGTCCAGGCCGTCAGCGAAGTGTTGCTGACCAACAGCGTCGGACGCTTCAGCGGATCGTTCGTCGAAGCCGGCCACTACGAGCCGTTTTACTACTACCTCGCCAAACTGCCGCAGGCGTTTCTGCCCTGGAACATTCTGGTGTATCTGGGGTTGTGGCATTTTCGCAAGGAGCTGAAGGCCAATCGTTACCTGCTGTTTTTCAGCCTGTGGATAATCGCGCAATTCATCCTGCTGACCCTGGCCTCAAGCAAACGCACGGTGTACCTGATGTCGATGACACCCGCAGCGGCAGTGATCGCGGCGGAATATGCAGGCGTGCTGTTCGAAAGGTTGAAGGATCACAGGAACGGTTTTGTCGGACGAATCGCCCGTCACCGCCAGACAGTGGCGGCGGGGATACTGGCGGTGGTCATCGCCAGCTACCTTGGCGCCGCGCAATGGGCACTGCCGAACGCCGATAAACACCTGTCGTTCCTGCCGCTGACCGAACACATTCAGGCCCTGCAGGCGAGCGGCAATCAGGTCGCACTGTTTCAAGCCAACGAACGGGTCGGCGGCGCCAGCGTGTTCTATACCCGGAGCGTCCTCAAGGGCCTGGACACCGATGCGCAGCTACGGGAATTTCTCAGTGCATCGCCCTCGCACATCGCCGTGATGTCGGGAGACAGCGAACCCGCCGCACCGCTGAAAGTCCACAAGACCATGATGGTCGGGCGCCAGGCGTATTACTTCGTCGGCTATTGAAACCACAACAGCACAAACAAAAAACCCGCCGGTGATGGCGGGTTTTTCATTTCAGCGGCGAGACCTTAGAGAGAAACCTCAGGCTGTGCGCCGAACACCTTCCGCTCTCGCTTACTCAACACCGGCAACTCCAGACGAGCCCGCCCGTAAAACGCCAGCGCCGTCAGCAAACACGCCAACCACACGAAGATCCCGGCCCAGAACGTGTGGGACATGTAGTGCCAGCCCTGTAGGACCCGCGTAGTGCCGTAGACAAAACCGAGCAGCAACGAGCCCCACAACAACGCGCTGGAGAAGCGCCACTGATAACGACGCGCCACGAAATACAGCGCCAGCATGGTGAAGCCACCGGAAGCATGGCCACCCGGCCAGCAACGCCCTTCACCCGCTTCGTGGAACAGCTGGAAATTGTTGTACCACTCGATGTGCGGCATCTTTCCGCCGTACAGCGTGGTCTCGATCGGGCAGTAGACGCTGGTGTGTGCCTTGAGGAAATGGATCACCCCGGTGCAGACCGCGAAAGCCACCACCACAAACAGAAAATCCCTACGATGATCGGCGGCAAAGCGCAGTACCGGTGCGACTTTGCAGCGCTCGAGAAACCCGCCCAAGCGCGGATGCTTCTGCGGTTTCAGCAGCGGCCAGACAAACGACAACACCGCGCCGATCAAGGCGATTTCCGCAGTCCAGTTCGGAATGATCCGCGCCCACTTGTGGGTCAGCTTTTCGAAGAAGTGGATCTTGTCGAGCGGGAACGTGTGGGTCAGCGGATCGAACAGCAGATTGCTGAAGGCGATGTCGATATTGGTCATGTCGAACATCAGAAAAACCACGGCTGCGCAGAGCAGCGGGATACCGAAGTTGTAAGCATAAAAGCGTGATTTCATCGGGTGGTCACCGTGCGCCAGTCGGAGGCTTCAATGAAGCCGAGCATCTGTGGGGCCGCCGGGCTGGCGGCGGAAACGAACAGCGATGCGCCGTACCCGAGGGTCGAGGCCGGCACCTTGAGGTCTTTTTCCAGCTGCGCCATGCATTCGCTGTGGGTCACCAGAATCAGGTTGCGTCCCGGGACCTTGTGCGCGAGCGCATCCTGCAACATCCGGCCCTTGCAACTGATCAGCCAGTCTTCGCCGGTCGCCGCCTTGTTGAACATGTAGCCGGCGGTCTGCACGGTGCGCATCATCGGGCTGTTGTAGACGTCGGCCTTGTCCAGGCCCAACTGCTCGAACTGCGCGCCGACGCTCACCGCGACACTGCGCGAGCGATCGGTGATGCCATCGTGGCCGCTCAGGCAAGCGGCTTTCGAGTGGTCGCAGCGCTCGACGTGGCGCACCAGCACGATGATGTCGCCTTTGTTCCAGCCCTCCTTCAGCGCCTGCGCCCCGGCCACATTGCCGTGGGCAAGGTCAGGCACCGCCGCCGGGGCCAGCAGCCAAAGGGTCAAAGGGATCACAAGCACCGAGGCCGCCAAGACCACCCAGGTGTTTCGAAAACGGGCCAGACCGCTCAGATCAATCGAGCGCTTGACGCCGAACAGACTCAGTCGCAATTCCACAAAAAGCCGCCATCACTTGTCATTCGATACGGCGAGGTTAGAGAGCACGGCGTGGGCAGCCAGTGAAACCCATGTGAAAAAAGTCTTGGAGGCGCTTGTTACAAATTCCGTAGGACAAAATCCTTTCAGCTCTCGGACTTGCGGCCGATACAGTCCTGCTTACACCCTTGCTGGCTCAAAAAAACAACAATCTTCCAGCCTGACCGACGATCAAGACGCACAACGTTTTTCTGGAGGATTTTTGATGAATAGCTGGTTCGGCAACATCAGCGTGAACCTGAAACTGGGGCTCGGATTCGGCCTCGTCCTAGCCCTGACCTGCATTCTGGCGCTCACTGGCTGGACCAGCCTGGGCGGCCTGATTGACCGCAGCAACTGGATGAGCGACATCACCCAGCTCAACGCTGGCCTGACCAAACTGCGCGTGGTGCGCCTGCAATACATGCTGACCAACGGCGACGAAACCGCCGCGCAGAACGTGCAGACCACCCTCGACGGTTTCGCCGCCCAACAGCAGAAGCTGATCAGCAGCTTCAAGAGCCCGGAAAACGTCAAACTGCTCAAGGAGCAGGCGGCGACCATCGCCGAATACCAGACGTCCCTGAACAAAATGCGTAACGCCTACCGCACCGGCAACACGGCGCGCGACTCGATGGCCACCAGTGCCGCGACGGCCTACGGCCTGATCGAAGCGCTGAGCAACCGCGTCCAGCAAATGCCGTTGAGCGATGAGCGTTTCGAGCAGTTCCAGGCCGTCACCGCCGCCAAGGAAGCCTTTATCCTGGCGCGCTACGAAGTGCGCGGCTACACCGCCACCGCCAACGCCGAGACCGAGCAGAAAGCCGTCGGCCAACTGGACGTGGCCATCGCCAGCCTCAAGCCACTGAACATGCATTTCGCCAGCACCCAACAGGACGCCCTGCGTCAGCTGGAAACCGCACTGACCAACTACCGCAGCGCCTTGCAGGCCTTCAAGAACGCCAACACCGATGCGGTGCAGGCGCGCAAGGAAATGACCGATCAGGGCACGACCATCGTGAGCCTGAGCGAGCAGCTGTATCAGATCCAGCTCGATCGCCGTGATGCAGAAAGCGCCCAGGCCCGCACCCTGCAACTGATCAGCACCCTGCTGGCGTTGCTGGTGGGCATCATCGCTGCCTTCATCATCACCCGTCAGATCACCCGTCCGCTGCAGGAAACCATGGCCGTGGTCGACCGCATCGCCAGCGGCGACCTGAGCCAGAACGTGATCGTCACCCGCCGCGACGAACTCGGCGTGTTGCAACAAGGCATCGCGCGCATGGGCGTGACCCTGCGCGACCTGATCAGCGGCATCCGCGACGGCGTGACCCAGATCGCCAGCGCCGCCGAAGAACTGTCGGCCGTGACCGAACAGACCAGCGCCGGCGTGAACAGCCAGAAGGTCGAGACCGATCAGGTGGCCACCGCCATGCACGAAATGACTGCCACCGTGCAGGAAGTCGCGCGCAACGCCGAAGAAGCCTCGCAAGCCGCAGCCGCCGCTGACGGCGAAGCCCGCGAAGGCGACAAGGTGGTAAACGAAGCCATCGCCCAGATCGAGCGTCTGGCCAGCGAAGTGGTGCGTTCCACCGAAGCCATGAGCGTGCTGCAACAGGAAAGCGACAAGATCGGCAGCGTCATGGACGTGATCAAGGCTGTGGCCGAACAGACCAACCTGCTGGCCCTCAACGCTGCCATCGAAGCGGCCCGTGCCGGTGAGGCCGGTCGCGGGTTTGCCGTGGTCGCCGATGAAGTCCGTGGCCTGGCCCAGCGCACGCAGAAATCCACCGAAGAAATCGAAGGCCTGGTGGCCGGTCTGCAGAACGGCACGCAGCAAGTGGCCGCCGTGATGAACAACAGCCGCGCCCTGACCGACAGCAGCGTCGCCCTGACCCGCAAGGCCGGCGACTCGCTGGAAAACATCACCCGCACGGTGTCGAACATCCAGTCGATGAACCAGCAGATCGCCGCAGCCGCCGAACAGCAGAGCGCCGTGGCCGAGGAAATCAGCCGCAGCATCATCAACGTCCGCGACGTGTCGGAACAGACGGCGGCGGCGAGTGATGAGACCGCCAAGTCCAGCGTTGAACTGGCGCGATTGGGTGGGCAGTTGCAGCAGATGGTGAGCCATTTCCGCGTGTAAACCCTGCACACGAAAGCCGATGTACAAAGAAGGGCAGCTGAAAAGCTGCCCTTCTTTTTTGCCCGGAAATTGCCAACTTCAGGAAGTGGATGACGCGTTCTGAAACGCAATTACACACGCTTGATCAGAGGTGTTTAAGGACACGCCGTGATACGTCCCGAAGCCCACAAAACCTTGCGCCGTTGCCTACGGCTACGCCAGAATCCGCCGGCTTGTGCGCCTTGGGCTGGCTGCGTAATTTGATTGCGTCACTGATTTCCAGTGATCGAACTTAGCGGTTCGGCATGCGTTCACGGTTGTACACGTCCGATCCAGTCAGGCATTCGCCTGCACTTGATGGTGGCTGTGCGCATGGCATCTTCGGATGCGCCGGGTTGTGATGCTTACCGGGCCGCTAACTTGCGCACAGCTGCCTCCCTTTTGCTCAGCGGCGAAATGGGCGCAGCCTCATCAGAGGTAAGCATCTATGTTCAAGGTAACGCCAAACCCACCGCTCACCGAACCCACAACCCTCCCGGATCCGGCATCCCCCTACGAATGCCCCGGTTCGAAACGCTTCAACGAAGCCGCCGAACGCGCCCTCGATTATCACCTGGGCCCACTCAGCGCCCACATCATGGCCGCGCCCTACAAACCCAACACCCTCTACCAGGCTCACCCCGAAGCCGACACCGAATCCCTGCTGGTGGACGCCAGCGAATCCCTCGGCTCCGCCACCGTCATGCTCAACAATCATGTGGCGCTGGTCGAGGGCAGCCACCGCAAGACCCTGCAAGGCATCGCCCAGATCGTGATGATCGCCGAACTGGCCGTTAACCGGGCACTGGACAAGGTTGTGCCGACGGATTGATGCGGGAGGTGGCGAGTGCGGTGCACTCGCCGCTTCTTCTTGATCGTTCAATGACAAAGCCCGCAGGACGCGGGCTTTGTCACAAAGACTTAAGGCTTGTCTCGCTCAAATTCTCCAAGGGTTGATCACCTCAACCCCCAACGTCGCGCAAGCGTCAGCCATTTACTTTATTCGCGGATTCAAATTACCTTTCAGAGCGCTCATCCGCCCACGGCGGCCTCGATCAAGAGGATTCAGTCATGCAATCGCTCGGCTTCACCTCCGTCCCACCGCTGCTCAAGTACCTGCGCCATGCCGAACATCTGGGCCTGGCCATCGAGCCTGCGTTGGCGGCGGCCGGGTTGCAGGCGCAGCAGTTGAGCGACAACAGCCTGCGCCTGCCGGGTGAAACCCATGAGCGGTTGCTCGATTACTTTTGCGAACACTCGGGCGATCCGCTGTTCGGCCTCAACGCGGCGAATTTCGTCCTGCCCAACTCGTGGAGCGTGCTGGGTTACATCACCATGAATTGCGCGACATTGGGCGATGCCATGAGCCGCATCATGCCGTTCGAAAAACTGGTGGGCGACATGGGCGTCAGCCGCGCCGAGGTTCACGACAGCCAAGTACACCTGATCTGGAGCTGCCGCTTTGAGCGCCCGCGGATTCGCCGACATCTGGTGGAAAACGTGCTTGGCTCCTGGCTGCAATACGCGCGCTGGATCGCCGATACCCGACTGTCGCCGGCCGCGGTGTGGCTGGAGCACTCGATCCCGGCGGACACGACGCTGGCGCAGTACGAACAGTTTTTCGAATGCCCGGTACTGTTCGATCAGGCGTATTCCGCGTTGATCGTGCCGTTGCCGTATTTGCAGTTGCCGTTGCGCCAGGCCGATGCACATTTGCTGCGCACGCTGGAAGAACACGCGCAGAGTTTGATGGCGACGCTGGAGGATGCTTCGCTGGAGCAGCGGGTGAAAAGCACCCTGCGCCAGTTGCTCAAGGAAGGCCTGCCGCGCAAGGAACAAGTGGCAGAACATCTCGCCGTGTCGGTACGCACGCTGCAACGCCAGTTGCATCAGGCCGGCACGTCGTATCAGCAGATTCTCGATGAACTGCGCCAGGAACTGGCCGAGCATTACCTGCTCAACAGCACCCTGCCGATTCAGGACATCGCCCAGTATCTGGGCTTCAGCGAATCACGCTCCTTTCACCGCGCCTTCAAGAGCCGACGCGGGATGCCGCCCGGTGAGTTTCGGCACATTCACCGGGTCTCGAACGACGGCTAGAGGCTGATCGCGTTGGTAAACACCAGACGATTGCCGAACGGATCGGCGATGGTCATGTCCTGGCTGCCCCACGGCATGGCCTGAATCTGTGGATGCGAAAACGTGTATTCCTTGGCCAGCAACTGCTGCTGAAACGCCTCCAGCTCATCGGTCTCGATCCGCAGGGCCGAACCCGGTGTCGCATCGCCGTGGTGTTCGGACAGATGCAGCACACACTCGCCGCGCGACACTTGCAGGTACAACGGGAAACCGGGTTCGAAACGATGCTGCCAGTCGATCTTGAAGCCGAGGAAGTCGACGTAGAACTCCACGGCTTTGGCTTCATCGAAAATCCGCAGGATCGGGGTGGTTTTGCCGAAGCTCATGGGTTGCTCCCTGACTGATTGGCCCCAGAGTGTAGCCGGGGTGGATGTCAGCAATTCGGCTTGGTGATGGCTTTCTTTAATTGCAATGTGCCATCACCGTGACGCAGTCAGCAAAATTCAATGAAAGCCGTCGCGCAGATCGCCCTGGCGCGCCAGGAAACGCCCTGGTCTTTGGCCATTGGCCTGACCGTCGCGGTAACTCAACACGCCATTGATCCACACGCCATCAATGCCTTGGGCGGCACGTTGCGGGTCGTTGAAATCCGCCACGTCGCGCACGGTCGCCGGGTCGAACAACACCAGGTCCGCCCAGTGGCCTTCACGAATCTCGCCCCTTTCCTTCAAGCCGAAACGCGCGGCCGACAGACCAGTCATCTTGTGCACAGCGGTGTGCAGCGGAAACAGCCCGACATCACGACTGAAATGTCCGAGCACCCGTGGGAAAGCCCCCCACAGACGCGGGTGCGGGAATGGGTCTTCCGGCAGGCCATCGGAGCCGACCATCGACAGCGGATGAGCGAGGATCCGGCGCACGTCGTTCTCGTCCATGCCGTAATACACCGCGCCCGCCGGTTGCAGGCGTTTGGCGGCGTCGAGCAACGACAGGTTCCATTCGGCGGCGATGTCCATCAGGTCGCGACCGCCCATATCCGGATGCGGCGTCGACCAAGTGATGGTGATGCGGTGAGCGTCGGTGACCTGCTTCAGATCCAGCGTCGAAGAACTCGCCGCATACGGGTAGCAATCGCAGCCGACCGGGTGGGTTTTCGCCGCCTCCTCCAGCGAGGCGAGCAACTGCGGACTACGGCCCCAGTTACCGGCGCCGGCACATTTGAGGTGGGAAATGATCACCGGCGACTGGGCGTGGCGGCCGATGCGGAAGGCCTCGTCCATCGCCTCCAGCACCGGTTCGAATTCACTGCGCAGGTGGGTGGTGTACACCGCGCCGAACGCATTCAATTCCTCGGTCAGTTGCATGACTTCATCGGTGGATGCCGAGAACGCGCTCGCATAGGCCAGACCTGTGGATAAACCAAGGGCGCCCGCCTCCAGGCTTTCACGCAACTGCTCGCGCATGGCGGTGATTTCAGCGTCAGTCGCGGTGCGAAACAGATCATCAAGATGATTGCTGCGCAGCGCCGTATGCCCGACCAGCGCCGCCACGTTCAGCGTGGTGTTGGCCGCTTCCACCGCTGCGCGGTAGTCGCTGAAACGCGGATAGACGAACGCTGCCGCCGAGCCGAGCAAGTTCATCGGATCCGGCGGATCGCCGCGCAAGCTGACCGGCGCCGCACTGATCCCGCAGTTGCCGACAATCACCGTGGTCACGCCCTGGCTGAGCTTGGGCAGCATCTGCGGCTGACGGATCACCACGGTGTCGTCGTGGGTGTGCACGTCGATGAAACCCGGCGCCAGCACACGGCCGGCGGCGTCGATTTCCTCGCTGGCGCGGGCATCGCCCAAGTCGCCGATCTGCGCGATGCGGCCGTCGAGGATCGCCACGTCGGCGGCGTAACCGGGGCTGTTGCTGCCGTCGATGACCAGGGCGTTGCGAATCAGGGTGTCGTACAGCATGTCAGTCTCCCAGCGGCAGGTGATCGTCGCCGCCACGGTATTCGTCGAGGGCGAGTTTGATCCGCCGCAGACGTTCTTGATTGTCTTCAGGATTGGCCAGTGCCAGCTCGGTGGCCAGCACGTCGATGGCCAGCAGCATGCCGTAGCGCGCCGCCGTCGGTTTGTAGATGAACGAGGTCTCGGCGCCTTGCAGCGGCAGGACGATGTCGGCCAGTTCCGCCAGCGGCGAGTCGGCGCGGGTGATGGCGAGAATCCGTGCGCCGTAGTTGCGCGCCAGCGCTACGGTCTCCAGCAACTCCGGGGTGATGCCGGTCAGCGAACAGACGATCACCACCTGCTCGGCGCTGAGGCTGGCGGCGGTGACACGCATCATCACCGCGTCGTGGCACACCGCAATCGGGTAGCCGAGGCGCACCAGCCGCACTTGCAACTCATCGCTGCACAGGGTCGAGCAACCGCCGATGCCAAAGGCGTGGATCATCCGCGCCTGGCCCAGCAGTTTCACCGCATCGGCGAAGCGCGATTCGTCGAACGCCGCCAGATGCTGGCGCAGTGTGGTTTCGATATCGCCGACGATCTGCCCGTAAAACGCCGACTGCTCGGGCGTGCCCGCCGGGTCGAGGAAACGGCTGCCAACGCCGCTGGCCTGGGCCAGTTGCAGGCGCAGGTCGCGCAGGTCGCGACAACCGACGGTGCGGGCGAAGCGCGACAGCGTGGCGGTGCTGACTTCGGCCCGCAGCGCCAGGTCTTCGAGGCTGGCGGAGGCGGCAAATCCTACGTCGTCGAGCATCAGACGGGCGATGCGTCCTTCACCGGCGCTGAAGGAATCCTGACGGGCGCGGATCTGATAAAGGATGTCCATGGCGGATAACTCCGACTACAGCAGGTAAGAAAGACCGACGGTCAGGGCGAAAGCGACAATCGAGATCAGGGTTTCCAGCACCGTCCAGGTCTTGAACGTCTGGGCCACGGTCATGTTGAAGTATTCCTTGATCAACCAGAAGCCGCCGTCGTTGACGTGGGAAAAGATAACCGAGCCCGCGCCGGTCGCCAGCACCAGCAGTTCCGGGTGTGGATAACCCAGACCGATGGCCACTGGCGCCACCACGCCGGAAGCCGTGGTCATCGCGACCGTGGCCGAACCGGTGGCGATGCGCATCAACGCGGCGAACAGCCAACCCATGATCAGCGGCGACAGGTGAAATTCGTGGGCCAGGCCGACGATCTGATCGGTGACGCCGGCGTCCACCAGAATCCGGTTCAGACCGCCACCGGCGCCCACCAGCAAGGTGATGCTGGCGGTCGGTGCCAGGCATTCGTTGGTGAATTTGAGGATCGATTCGCGGTTGAAACCCTGGGCAATGCCGAGGGTCCAGAAACTTAACAGCGTCGCCAGCAACAGCGCGATCACCGAGTTGCCGATGAACAACAGGAACTGATTGAAAGCGCTGCCCGGGGTGGAAATCAGGTTGGCCCAGCCGCCGATCAGCATCAGCACCACCGGCAACAGAATGGTCGCCATGGTGATGCCGAAACCCGGCAGGCTGTCGCGGGGTTCGCGTTCGAGAAATTGTTTTTCCAGCGGGTTATCCGCCGGCAACTGAATGCGCGGCACGATGAATTTGGCGTACAGGGGGCCGGCAATGATCGCCGTCGGAATGCCGATGGCAATTGCGTACAGCAAGGTCTGCCCGACCGACGCCTGATAGGCCTGCACCGCCAGCATCGCCGCCGGGTGCGGCGGCACCAGCGCATGCACCACCGACAGCCCGGCGACCATCGGCAGACCAACCATCAGAATCGACACGCCCACCCGCCGCGCCACGGTAAAGGCAATCGGCACCAGCAACACGAAACCGACTTCGAAAAACAGCGGCAGCCCCACCAGAAATGCAATGCACACCATCGCCCAGTGCGCGTTCTTCTCGCCAAAGCGCTCGATCAACGTGCGCGCCATCTGCTCGGCCCCGCCGGACTCGGCCATCATCTTGCCGAGCATCGTCCCCAGCGCCACCACCAGCGCAATGTGCCCCAGCGTCTTGCCCACCCCGGCCTCATA